>DASVWT010000225.1:0-40547 GCA_036393055.1 Steroidobacteraceae bacterium | reverse complement strand
ATTCCGATCGGCGATCCGGCCGTCGAGAATCTGACCCTCTCGGGCATCGTCGTGCAGCAACAGCTCGCCGATGTCAATTCGCGCACCATGTCGCTCGGGCCGAGCGTGACCCGCGTGACCGGGCGGTGGCAGATGGTGTGGTTCGTGAACGGAGTGCATGCCACCGGGACGGTGCAGGGCGTGCCGGAGTGCGCCACGGGCAACAGCGCCATGCCCTATGCGCAATGCCTCGACTCGACCGGAGCGCCGATCCCGAGCATCACGGCGGGTACGGCGAGCAACGACCTGCTGGTGCCCGGGGTCGACATCGCCTCGGTGCCCAAGGGCTACCTCGGCGAGCCGATGTTCGAGCATGGGCTCTTCGCCGAGATCCGCGGCTCGCAGGGCGCCTTCGGCTCCAAGGCGAACTTCCTGCAGATCCACATCCAACTGCAGCGGGTCATCAATTTCGCGCCGAAGTGGCATTTGCTGCTGCGCGACGAATTCGGTGCGACGGTCGCCTCGCATTTCGACCAGATGCCCTCGGTCATGCGCTTCTTCGCCGGCGGCGAGGGCAGCGTGCGCGGCTTCGCCTACAACGACCTCTCTCCCACCCAGGATTTTTGCGAGAGCGTCGTCTCCAAAGGCAGCTCCCGGCAGGAGTGCGTTCTCAACCAGAAGGCGGGCGGCAAGGACCTGATCACCGGATCGGTGGAATTCGACCGCGACCTGCCGAAGAACTTCGGTGTTGCCGTGTTCTTCGATTACGGCAACGCCTTCAATCACTTCGGCTCGCAGGAGCAGACCCTCATCGACGGCCGGCAGGTCAGGGAGCCGCTGATCCAGTACGGCGCAGGCATCGGATTTCGCGTCCGCCTGCCGGTCCTGACACTGGGCATCGACATCGGACAGCCGCTCTCCCAATCGGGGAGCCCGCGGCTGTACATCAACTTCTCGCCGAAGCTCTGAGGGAGCGGTAGCCGCCGATGCGCCGATTCCTGCTGCTCGCCACCGCGCTGTTCCTGCTGCTCGCCATCGGTCTGCCGAGCGCCGCGATCTATACGGTGCTCTACACCCAGAGCGGATTGCGCTTCGTCGCCAGCCATCTGCCGCGGCGGCTCGGCCATGTCGGTGTTCGGATCGAGGGAGTCAGCGGAACGATCGCCGGCGGCGCGCGCGCGGCACTGGTCGAGATCGATCAGGAGCGGGTCCGCCTGCGGATCCGCGGCATTTACACCCGGGTGCGGCTGGAGCCGCTGCTGTGGCAGACCATCGTCACGCCGGATACTACAGTCGACAGCGTCGAAGTCCAGGTCAAACGCCCGGCATCACCGCCGTCCGGGCCGCGCCGAGCAGCGCAGTTCCTGCCGCAGTGGCTGACCATCCACATCGGACATGCCAGCGTCGGCAACGCGGTGGTCGTGATACCGGATGGCACCCGGATCACAGGCACCCGGATAGTCGGATCCGCGGTGCTGCGCCACCGGGACATCCGCTTCTATCACGCGCAGCTGCAGATGGGGGAGGTGCACTTCGCCGTCGCCGGCAGCCTGCACGCGAGCGATCCGCTCGGGCTCGAGGCTGACGGGCGCATCACGTGGCAGCCGCGCGACCAGCCGGAGTGGAGGCTCACCGCCAGGGCCGCGGGCGATCTCGACAAGCTGCCGATCCGCGGCAGGATACTGGCTCCTTTCCGCAGCGACATCGACGGGGAGATGCTCGATCTCACCCGGCACTGGCACTGGCACGGCAATGCCGAGATCCGGGACCTCGATCTACGCGCATGGCATCTCACCGGCGCGCTCGGGGCGATCGGCGGCAAGCTGGCGCTGCGCGGTGAGGGACGGGTATTCTCCGCGCGCGGCACGTTGGACCCGGCCGGACTGAAAGCCGGCCCGTTCAACGTGCAGTTCGCGGGGGATTACTCGCGGGACCTGATAACGGCACGGCGGATCGACATCACGCACATCGGTTCCGGAGCACGGACGATTGCCTCCGGTACCATCGGGATCGTGCCCGGGGGGCCGCGTCTCGACCTGCGGGGCAGCTGGCGCAACTTTCGCTGGCCGCTCGTCGGGCGCAACGTTCCGTTCCGCAGCAGCCAGGGTATTTTCGAGCTCGCGGGCGTGCGGCCATACGCCTTCTCGACTCGCGGACTGGCGCAGGTACCCAGGCTGATGCCGGACCTCGCTCCGGTCCCCGCCGACGTTACCGGCAAGCTGGGTGCGCATGGGGTCGACATCAGCCGCGCGCAGCTCGATCTCTTCCGCGGTCATGCGGATCTGCACGGCAATGTGGCCTGGACACCCGCAGAGCGCTGGGCCGTCAGCGGCCGGGCGACCGGAATCGATCCCGGCCTGCTGCGGCCGGACCTGCCGGGCAGCCTGAATTTCGCGGTGGCGATGCAAGGTCGCGGTTTCAAGGCAGGCGATCCGCTGAGCGTGTCGATCGACGGTCTCGGCGGCCGCTTGCGCGGTGTCACGGCGAGCGGCGGGGGTAAGCTTACGCATGCGGGCGACACGTGGACTTTCCAACAGGTCCGGGTGGGCCTCGGCCGCACGCGCCTGGCGCTCGACGGCCAGCTGGGTCGCACGGCCGACCTGCGATTCGCAGTGACGGCCGAGGACCTCAGCCTGATCTCACCGGGCGATCGCGGACGGCTGCAGGCGGACGGCACGATCCGTGGGCCGGCCGATGCGCCTGACATTCTCGCCAAAGCACGGGGGTCGGACATTCTCTACGATGGCGTCTCGCTGGCGAGCTTCGAGGCAGCAGTTGATTTCGACCCGAGCTCGCGGCGAAGCTCCTCGGTCGTGGCGCATCTTCGGCAGTTGCGGCTCCGCCGCCGTGAGGTGCGCAGCCTCGACTTCACCCTCGAGGGTCCGGCATCGGCAGTGACTGCCCGCCTCGATGCCGCGGCACCGGGACTTCATCTGGCCGCGACAGCAAGCGGCAGCATCAGCAACGGCGCCTTCGGCGGGAGGTTGCAATCCCTGAGCTTGTCGGGCGACGAGTCGTTGCGGCTTCATCTGCAGCAGCCGGTATCGCTGACTGTCTCGCGTCGTGGAAGCACACTCGAGCAGCTCTGCCTGATCGGAACTCCGGGCAATCTTTGCGCGCAAGGGAGCTGGACTCCAGCAGTGTGGTCCACCACGCTCACGGCCAGCCGATTGCCGCTGAGTACGCTGACCGCCGGACGCACCCCGGCCGTCAACTACCTGGGTACGATCAACGTCGGAGCGCGCCTCTTCGGCAGCGCCGACAGCCCGGCACAGGGGGCGCTGCGCATCGAGCTGCACGACGCCGTGCTGTCGCGCCGATTGGTGAGTGGGCGGATCGAGCGCACTTCGATCGGGTCGGGAGTGCTCACCGCGGTCGCCAGCCCAAATTCGGTCAACGCGAACGCGTCGCTGACATCCGGAGAGATCGGCACGCTGGCGGGCAACCTGGTGATCGGCCGTGGCCCGCAGTCGTGGCAGGACATGCCCGTGACGGGCGAGCTGCACGCGCAGACCTCCAAGCTCGACCTCATCTCCGTCTATCTCCCGCAGATCGACCGTGCCGCCGGTGATCTGATCGCGAGCGCCCGGATCGCAGGAACGCTTGGCGACCCGCGGTTGAGCGGCGCGCTCGGCATCTCCGGCGGGCAGGTCGATTTCTACCAGACCAACCTGCGCCTGCGGCAGATCGGACTGACGGCGCAATTGACCGACGACGGCGTGACGTTCGACGGCACTGCGCGGGCCGGCAATGGATCGGTACATGCACGAGGCCAGATGCGTTGGCGTGACGCGCTGCCCTACGGAGAGCTGCACCTCGACGGAAACAACCTGCGGGTGGTCGACATTCCGGAGGCCCGGATCGATGCCTCGCCCGACCTCGACTTCAAGGTGGCGGCGCGCGAGATCGACATCACCGGCACGGTCGCCGTGCCTCGTGCCCGGATCGTCCCCACCGATCTCACTGGCGCAGTGACTCCCTCCGCGGACGAGGTCATCGTAGGCCAGGAATCGCAGAACCCGGCCGATCGGTTCAAAGTGAGGACGCAGATCACCATGACGCTGGGACCCGACGTCAACCTCGACACAATGGGACTGACAGGTCAGCTCACCGGCAGCATCACGGTGCGCAGCGGCTATGATGCGGTCACGCGCGCAAGCGGCCAGCTCTCCGTCCAGAAGGGCCAGTACGCCGCGTACGCGCGCAAGCTGGATATCCAGAGCGGCCGGCTGATATTCACCGGCGGCCCGATCGACGATCCGGGGATCGAGATCCGCGCGATCAAGAGCTACCCGGACGTCACCGCCGGCATCAACGTGCGCGGTACTCTGAAGCAGCCGCGCATCTCCTTCTTCTCGACTCCCTCCCTGCCGCAGTCGCAGATCGTCTCGCTGATCCTCTCCGGCGGAGGCGGGGCCGGCTCGCTGCAGATGCTGCAGGCGGGTTCCAACAGCGCGCAGAGCCAGCAGGCCACGGCCGCCAGCGAGCTGCTGACCCAGGGCGGCGCGATCCTCGCGCAACAGCTCGGCTCCCGCATTGGCCTGCCCGACATCAGCCTGGAGACCGATCTCAACAACGAGACCTCGCTCGTCCTCGGCAAGTACCTCTCGCCGCGGCTATACGTGAGCTACGGTGTCGGGATCACGCAGCAGTTGAACGCCATCCGCCTGCGGTACAGTCTCGGGGATCACTGGACGATCCGTACCGAGGCGGGGCAGATCAGGGGAGCGGATCTGGTGTTCAGCGTGGAGAAGTAGGTGTCAGGCCCGGCGGCCGTAATACAACGCCGAGACGTGAGTCGCCTCCGCGAAGAACAGCCAGCGCTCCGCGAGCAGGCCGAGAAGCGCGCAGCCAACGGCCGCGGACGTCAGGGTGAGCGGCATGACGCGCAGTCCGGCGAGAACGCACAGAGCGGCCGGTACAGCGAAGGCCAGGGCAAGGGCCATGCGCCGCAGCCGCGGCGCGTGGCGGCGGGCAATCGCGAAGCCCATCTCCCGCAGGATGTAGTTCTCGGTGAAATGCGGCGCGTCGAGCGGCTTGACCGTGGCATCCCGCGGCAGCCCGATCGCGTGGGCGAGTGTCGCCAGCGGCGATTGGCGATCGATGTGCCGCCAGTAGAGTGCCTTGGCCGCGAGTGCAACCGCAGCACTGGCCGCCGCCGCCGCTGCGGCTTTCCCTGGCGCTCCGAGCACGGCGGTGGACAGGAGCGCCAGCAGGATGGCGCCGGAAAACACCGCGTGGATGAGATAGCCGGGCGCCGTGTGCGGGTTGTGCCACTGTCTGATTGGCTTTAGGCTTGCGTAGATCATCGCAGTGCAGAATACGGTGCCCGCGGAGGCCAGAACCGATGCCGCGCCGAGCACTCGCGCTGGTATGCCATCCGGATGTCGGTACACCGTTACCGCGAACGCAATCGCAACGGGGTATGTCAGCACCGAAGCCACGCCTTCACGAGAAAGCCAGGACGATCGCCACTGGCTGAAAGCACGCCAGGCGCGCTCCGGCCGGCCGAGGTGAAAGGTCGACGCCAACAGGCCGGCGGAGGCGAGCGCCAGCGCCAGGGCGATGCCGGCGAGTGCCAGGGGTCTGCTCGCCGGCAGCCGCTGCAAGGCGGCTCCCGCTCCGATCCAGGCCAGGAGGCCGTAACCGCAGCCCGTCAACGTGGTCAGCAGCAGGACGGAGGCCGAGGGTCTCACCGGCTGAGCGCCTTGTCGAGCAGCCTGAGCAGTGCGGAGCCGACCCCCTTTGCGGGTTTCTCCGGCTCGCTCACGGGTGGAGTGGGTATGGTCGCGCGCCGCGGCGGCAGATACTTGTTGGTCGGCCGATAGCCGAGGTCCCCGAGGAGGTCGACGCCGCCGCGCCCGGCAACCAGTTGCGATACTGCGCTCTGGGGATCGGCGAGGTCGCCGAAATGGCGCGCCCGGGACGGGCAGGCGGCCACGCAGGCAGGCTCGCGCTCGGCGGGCGGCAGGCTCTCGTCGTGGATGCGGTCGACGCAGAGCGTGCACTTGCGCATGATGCCGTTGGCCTCATCGAATTCCCGCGCGCCATACGGGCAGGCCCAGGAGCAGAGCTTGCAGCCGATGCAGATCTCCGGGTCGATCAGCACGATGCCGTCCTCGGCACGTTTGTAGGATGCGCCGGTCGGGCAGACCGTCACGCACAGCGCATCCTCGCAGTGCAGGCAGGACCGGGGCAGGTTGACCGTGCGGGAGCAGCCCTGCTTCTCGGTTTCGTACGAGTGGACGCGATTCAGCCAGACACCATCCGGCTTCGGGCCGTGTCGATCGTAGTCCGGGAGGACTCCAGCCTCTCCCTGCGTGTTCCATTCCTTGCAGCTTACGGCGCAGGCATGACAGCCGACGCACGTGTCCAGGTCGATGACCAGGCCGAGTTTCTTCGCCCCCGGCTGGGGCTTGGGCAGCATGGTCATGGGTCGGTCCCGCGCTCGCGCTCGGAGGCGCCCACGAGGCGCAGGGGATTGGCGCCGAGGCGCGGGGCGGTTTCCGCCGGCACCTGCGCTGCGCAACGCTCGATCGCCACGGTCAGATCGAACCATGCGGCCTGTCCGGTCACCGGATCGGAGTTGGATGCCGGCGATTCCTCGCCCTGCTTCGGCAGGAACTCTGAGATCACGTGGTTGAGGATGAAGCCGCGCCGGGATTCCGGCGCGTCCCTGTGCAGCGCCCAGGCGCCGGCGCGCTTGCCGATCGCGTTCCAGGTCCATACCGTCGAGCGGTTCACGCCCGTCATGGTCCGCACCTGACATCGCAGGTTGCCGCTGCGCGACCTCACCCACACCCAATCCTCATCCGCGACGCCGATGTCGCGGGCGAGATCGCGATGCAGGTAGAGCCGGTTCTCGGGAAGGATCTGCCGCAGCCAGGCGTTCTGCGAGCCCCAGGAGTGATACATCGCCATGGGCCGCTGGGTGATCGCGTGCAGCGGAAAGCGGGCGCGATCGGTCATCTCCTCCTCGAGAGGGACGTACCAGAAGGGAAGGGGGTCGAAGAATCTCGCCACCCGCGCGCGCAGCCGGGACGGCGGCTGCCGTGGCCCGTGTCCCAGCGCTGCCAGGCGGAATCGCTGCAGCGGCTCGCAGTAGAGACCGAGCACGATGCGGGAATCGCTCTCGATGAATCCCATCGCCTTCGCGCCGGCGAGGTAGGCGCGATTGGAATGCTTGAAATAGAGCTGCTCCGGCGGCAGCTCGTGCGACCAGAAGCTGCCGTTCTCGACATAACGGCGCAGCTGCTCGGGATTGGGCGCGCCTTTGCCGGCTTCGAGGCCGTCACGACCGCGAAAGCCTGCCAGTGGACCAACACCGGGCTTGCGCTGATGGCGCACGATGTAGTCCGCATATGAGGAGTAAAGCGGCCGGCCGGCCGCATCGGCGAAGTCCTCGAGCCCCAGCCTGCCGGCAAGCTCGATCAGCACATCCTGAAACGGGCGCACGTCGCGGCCGGGCGCGAGCACCGGCACCCGGATGGCATCCGCGGGTCCGTGAGCCGAGCCGATCGGCCGGTCGAGCAGGGAGATGCAGTCGTAACGCTCGAGATAGGTCGTATCGGGCAGCACCAGATCGGCGTACGCGACCGTTTCGGAGGAGAACGCGTCGGCGACGATGACGAAGGGGATGCGGTAGTTGCCCTCCGCGTCGCACTCGCTCAGCATCCGGGTGGTCTCGCGGGGATTCATCGCCGAGTTCCACGCCATGTTGGCCATGAAGAGGAACAGCGTGTCGACCTTCGACGGACCCGCCTCGAAAGCGCGCGCGATGGCCATGTGCATCAATCCGTGAATGGCGAGCGGCGCATCCCAGGAGAACGCGCGATCCAGGCGCAGCGCCTCGCCGGCCTCATCGACCAGCAGATCCGCAGGTCCCATTGGAAATCCGAGCGGCGGCGCATCGAGCGCCGATCCCGGTGCGGCCGCGTTCCCGGGAGGCGGTCCGCCGGGAATGGGCTTCGGATAAGGTGACTTGTAGCGCCAGGACCCGGGCGTGTCGATCGCGCCGATGAGCATCTGCAGCAGGTGAATCGCCCGACACGTGTGAAACCCGTTGGAATGCGCGGCGATCCCCCGCATGGCGTGCATGGCGACGGGTCGACCCAACATGCTGCCGTGGCGGCGGCCGGCGGTGTCGGTCCAGGGCTGGTCGAGCACGACCGGCTGATGGAAGGCGATCTCGGCGATCTCGGCGGCGATGCGCCGCATGGCGGACGCCTCGATGCCGCAGGTCGCGGCGACCGATTCCGGCGCGTACTCGCGCTTGCCGTACCGCTGCGCCAGCAGGGCGAAGGCCGGACGCGCGCGTCTTCCGTCGGCGAGCGTGAAGTCGCCGAGGAGCGCCGGGTCGATCCCGGGCGCGTCGGCGTCGGTCAATGCGGCGGCTTTGCGGTCATAGGCCAGCTCCCGTCCGGCCGCATCCCTGGCGATCAGGCCGTCATCCGGGTTGCCCGGGGCATCGATGACGAGGTGATGCGCGTTGGTGAACCGAACGAGGAATTCCGCGTCGATGCTGCCCGCCTCGAGCAGACAATGGATCAGCGCGAGCACGAAGAGGCCATCGGTGCCGGGCCGTATCGCGACGAACTCATCGGCGATCGCGGAGTAGCCCGTGCGGACCGGGTTGACCGAGATGATCTTGGCGCCGCGCTCCTTGAGCCTTCCGAGCCCGAGCTTGATGGGATTGGAGTCGTGATCCTCGGCGACGCCGAAGAGCAGGAGCAGTCGTGCATGCTCCCAGTCCGGCTCGCCGAACTCCCAGAACGAGCCGCCCACCGAGTAGAGGCCTGCGGCCGCCATGTTGACCGAGCAGAAGCCCCCGTGCGCGGCGTAGTTCAGGGTGCCGAACATGCGCGCGAAGTGCCCGGTGAGCGATTGCGACTGATCGCGCCCGGTGTAGAACGCGAGCCGGTTGGGGTCGGCGGCGCGAATCGCCTGCAGGCGCCGGGTGGCGATCTCGAGCGCCTCGTCCCAGGAGATCGCGGTGAAGCTGCCCGAGCCGCGGGGCCCGACCCGCTTCAGGGGAGAGGTCAGGCGCGCCGGTGACACCGCCGTCATGATCCCCGCGGAGCCCTTGGCGCAGAGCACGCCGCGGTTCACGGGGTGGTCGCGGTTGCCCTCGATGTAACGCAGCTTCCCGTCCTGCAGATGCACCTTGATGCCGCAGCGGCAGGCGCACATGTAGCACGTGGTCTTGGCAACCGTCCTCACCGTGTGCGCGATGATGGGCTCCGCTCAGGTATTCATCCAATGCATCTATTGCAATTGAGCCATATACTCGATGCATGATGAACCTGCATCACCTCTCCATCTTCGCCGCCGTGGCGGGGACCGGCAGCCTCACGGCTTCGGCCCGCAAGCTGCACATCTCACAACCCGCACTGTCACGGGAGCTCAAGACCTTCGAGGCCCGCCTCGGGGTGACCCTGTTCGAGCGTCACTCGCGGGGAATGCGGCTCACTCAGGCCGGGGAGGTGCTGCATCACTATGCCAAGCGGCTGTTCGAGCTGGAGCAGACGGCCGAGGCGACGCTGAGAGAGATCGCCGGCGCGCGCCGCGGCCGGCTGGCCATCGGTGCCAGCAACACCATCGGCACTTACGTGCTGCCTCGCCTTCTTGCCGCGTTCCGGCTGCAGCGGCCGGAGGTCCAGGTCTCCGTCTTCGTGGGCAATACGGAGCAGGTATCGGAGGGCGTCGACGATATGCGCTTCAACCTGGGTTTCATCGAGGGCCCGCTGCATCGGGAGGGGCTGCATGCGGCAATCTTCCAGCAGGATGAGATCGTGCCGGTGGCCGCGCCCGGCCATCCGCTGCTGCGCAAGCGCCGCCTGACTCCCGCGGATGTCTCGGGACAGCCGCTGCTGGTGCGCGAGAGCGGCTCGGGAACGCGCGAGCTGGTGTCGACCGCGCTGGCCCGTCACGGTGTCGTGAAGGGCAGGACGATGGAGCTCGGCAACACCGAGGCGCTGAAACGCGCGGTCATCCACGGCGGCGGGATCGCCTGGCTGCCGCGGATCTGCATGGCGAGCGAGGTGCGTGCCGGCACCCTGCGGGAGCTGCCGCTGCGCGAGCTGACGATCGTGCGGCCGCTCATGGTCCTCAGCCGCGACGGCGCGCCAGTCGAGCCGGCCGCCGCGGCGTTCCTGCAACTTCTGCGTTAGCCGGCTCCCCGTGCCGCGTCAGGCGCCCAGAAACATCCGATACGCCGGGTTGTCCGTCTCCTCCGTGTACGAGTAGTGCAGGTCGTTCAGGTGCTGGAGAAAGTCGGGGCGATCGGCTGACGGCACCTGGATGCCGGCGAGCACACGACCATAGTCCGAGCCATGGTTGCGGTAATTGAACAAACTGATGTTCCAGCGGCTGCCCACCGCCTGGAGGAACTTGAGCAGCGCACCGGGACGCTCCGGAAACTCGAAGCGGTAGAGCAGCTCGTCGCGGATGCCGCGCGCGCGCCCGCCGATCATGTAGCGAACGTGGAGCTTCGCCATCTCGTTCTCGGTCATATCGGTAACGGTGTAGCCGGCCTCGCGCAGGGCGCGGGTGACTGCATCCTTCTCCGCGCGCCCCTGCGCCAGCCCGAAGCTCACGAAGATCTGCGCGGCCTGCTCGCTCTCGTAGCGGTAGTTGAACTCGGTGACATTGCGGTTGCCCAGCAGCTCGCAGAAGCGCAGGAAGCTGCCCGGCCGCTCCGGGATCGTGACCGCGAGGAGCGCCTCGCGCTGCCCGCCCAGATCCGCGCGCTCGGCCACGTGCCGCAGCCGATCGAAGTTGATATTGGCGCCGCTGTTGATCGCGACCAGGCGCTTGTCCCGCCACCCCTCGCGCGCGACGTATTTCTTCAGTCCCGCCACCGCCAGAGCGCCCGCGGGCTCCACTATGGAGCGGGTATCCTCGAACACGTCCTGGATTGCGGCGCAGATCTCATCCGTGTCGAGCAGCACGATCTCATCGACGTGCTCGCGGCAGAGCGGGAAGGTTTCCTCGCCCACCCGTTTGACGGCGACGCCATCGGCGAAGATACCGACTCTGTCCAGGGTCACCCGCCGCCCCGCCTTCAACGACTCGTACATGCTGGCCGCATCCTGCGGCTCCACCCCGATGATGCGGATGTTGGGATAAAGATACTTCACGTACACCGCGATGCCTGCGATGAGGCCGCCGCCGCCCACGGGCACGAAGATCGCATCCAGGTGACCGCCGGTCTGCCGCAGCAGCTCCACCCCGATCGTCCCCTGCCCCGCGATGACATCAGGGTCATCGAACGGATGGACGAACACGAGACTGCGCTCGCGCGCGAGCTCCAGCGCCCGCTCCAGCGCCGTGTCGTAATCATCCCCATGCAACACGACCTCACCGCCGAGATCGATCACCGCCTGTACTTTGATCCGCGGCGTGGTTCGCGGCATGACGATCGCAGCCGAGATGCCGCGCCGCTTCGCCGCCAGCGCCACCCCCTGCGCATGATTACCGGCAGAAGCGCACACGACCCCGCGCTTCGCCGCCCCGTCCGACAGGTGCGCGATGCGGTTGTAGGCGCCGCGCAGCTTGAACGAGAACACCGGCTGCAGGTCCTCCCGCTTGAGAAGCACATGATTGCCGATCCGCCGCGAGAGCCGGGGCGCCTCTTCCAGAGGCGATTCGATCGCGACGTCATAGACGCGAGCCTTGAGAATCCGCTCGATGTAAGGACTGGCCATTACACGAGCTTAGCGAATTCCCCCGAGGAAAACGCTAATGATGGTCCGACCCGGGCCTCTCCACGACAGGCGGACGCTTCTGGCTCGCTGCCTGCCGCGCATGGACCAGCGCGGCCTCCGTCTCCGAAGGCGGTGCCTGCGGCAGCTCCACCACGCGGAATGGCGGCTGGTCCGGGTATTTCTGCAGCAAAAGCGGCATCGCCACGTTGTACACCGGGGTCCCCGTACTGGTCCGTCCCTCCGGCGTGCCGTGGTGCGCATGGCCATGGAATACCACATCGACCGGATGCCGGTTGAGCGGCTCTTCGAGCCGGCTGGTGCCGAGGTACGGGAAAATATCGAGCGGCTCCCCCTCGACGGTGCCCCGTACCGGCGAATAGTGCAACAGCGCGATCCGCTGGCGCGTGCGCAACCGCGCGAGCGCACCCTCGAGCTTCAGCGCCTCATCGATCGCCTCCTGCACGAACCGCTTGGTCGCCGGCTCGCCCCAGGCGCCGAGCGTCGCCCGGCCGAAGCCCCCCGAAAAGCCCTTGGCGCCCGCGATACCGACACCGCCGATCTCGTAAGCCTCGCCATCGAGGATCTTCACCCCCGCGTCCGTGAGGATCCGACAGACCTCCTCCTGCTGGCCGGACTCGAAGTCATGATTTCCGAGCACCGCGATGACGGGTATTCGAACGGCGGCGTTGAGCTCCTTGGCGAGGATCGCCGCCTCCTCGCGCAAGCCGTAGTCGGTGAGGTCACCGCAGAGGAGCAGCACGTCTGCGTGATCATTGACCGGCGCAAGGAGTGGCTGCAGCGCCCCCTGCGAGGTCTTCTTCACGTGAAGGTCTCCGGCCGCGGCCAGGCGCATCGCTTGCTTGCACTCCTCTTTAGTTTTGCCACGGAGCAAACCACATGCCGCCGAGCGAGGAGCGTCAGGGAGAGCTCGACGAGGGCGCCTGCGCTTTCTATGTGCGGACTCTGGGCCTGCTCACGGATGCAGGTGTCCCGTTCCTCGTCGGAGGCGCATACGCCCTCAACCAGTACACCGGCATCGAGAGGCATACCAAGGACTTCGATATCTTCGTGCGGCGCGAGCACTATGGCCGCATCGAGAAGGCGCTCGATGCCGCGGGCATCGCGACGGAGCTGACATTCCCCCATTGGCTCGGCAAGGCAAGCTGTGAGCACGGCTGCATCGATGTCATCTTCAGCTCCGGCAACGGCCTGGCGCAGGTCGACGATGCCTGGTTCCAGCATGCCGCGGCCGGCTCGGTGCTGGGCGTGCAGTCGCGTGTCTGTCCGCCCGAGGAAATGATCTGGTCGAAGGCGTTCATCACGGAACGCGAGCGTTACGATGGCGCCGACATCATGCACTTGCTGCTCGCCTGCGCCGAGCGGCTCGACTGGCGGCGGCTGCTCTCCCGCTTCGACGGGCACTGGCGCGTGCTCCTCTCGTACCTGGGCCTGTTCGGATTCGTGTATCCGTCGGAGCGGGCCCGCATTCCAGCGTGGGTGATGAGGGAGCTCATCGAGCGGCTGAGCCGCGAGTTGCGCGCGCCACCGCCGCCGCGCCGGGTCTGTCAGGGCACGCTGCTCTCGCGGGAGCAATACCTGACCGACGTCGGTATGTGGGGATTCGAGGACGCGCGGCTGACCGTCGCCGGATCGATGACGATGGAGGAGGTGGCGCACTGGACGCGCGCGATCGAGGACGGAAGGTAGCTAACGCAGGAATGATTCCAGAGCCTGCACGGCAACCTCGGGCGCCGTCTCGAACAGCGAGTCGCCGCGATCCGGCAGCTCGATGAACCGGGTCCGCGCCGGCAGGTCACGCGGCGGGGCTTTGCTCCCTGCGACATCATCGTGCAGGCGCAGCACGAGGAGCGGGACGGAAATCTGCGCCAGCCGGGCACGCAGCGGATAACCGCGCTGCGCCGCCGGCGCGGCGACGGCCCGGGCTCCGTTTCGCAAGCGCTCCGCCAGCACGGCGGTCGCGGCCTCCGGCGAGGTATCCGGCGCGGCATAAGCTACTGCCCGCCGCCACTCCTCGATGAGGTGGCTGCCATCGGCTGCCACGGTTGCCGGCTGCGGCTGAGGGGTGTCCGCCGCGAGCGGCGGCGAGACCAGAGCCAGGCGCCGCACTTGTGCCGGCCGCGCCGCCGCAAGCTCGGCCGCCACCAGTGCGCCGAATCGATGGCCGAGCAGGTCGATCTGCCGCAGGCGCATGGTATCGAGGAAATCGCCGATGGCCGCGGCATGCTCGGCAACACCTGCCCCGAGCGGGGGTGGATCGGAATCTCCGAATCCGGGCAGATCCGGGGCGAAAACAGAGCGCCCGACTCCCGCAACAGCGAGAAACCGCTCGAAACACCGCCCGGAGTGGGAACTGTCGTGCAGGCAGAGCACCGGCGTGCCCTCCTCGAAGCCACCGCCGGAGGGGATAGCGTTGTGCACGTGCAGCTGCCCGTAACGGCACTCGAAATAGCCGCGGCGGACGCGCGGGCGTGATGTCGCGGCGGGAGGAGAGGGGGATGCTTTGGGCATGGCGGCAGATGGAATTGTGCCCCAGCGGCAGTTCGGGTTTAAGCTATTCGCATGATGAAGTCACTGGCCCTGCTGGCTGCGCTGCTTGCCCTCGGCGGCTGCGGCCTGGTCGAGACGGGCGCCACCGCCGCAGCGGGCGGCGCTTCTGCAGCGCAGCAGGCGAAACAGGCGCAAGCGGCCGAGGCGAAGATCCAGCAGCAGATCAACGCCGCTTACCAGGAGGACGCCGCGCGGCGCAAGGCGGCGGAGGCCCAAGCTCAATAAAAAGGCGGCGTCATGCGCAATCTCGAGGTCAGGATCAGGCGGGTACCCGCGAGCGCGGGCGACTTCGAGGTAGTGCCGGGCGAAGTGCCTCGTCTCACCAACGGCGGCATACTCTGTCGTGCTCGCTGGCTGGCCGTCGATCCATTCATACCGTCCGGCAGCGCACCCAATCCGAGCACAGGCCCTCGTTCCGGCGATCTCGTTCCCGCGCTCGGCGTCTGTGAGGTGCTGGAGTCCCGGCATGATGTGTTCTCGGTGGGACAACATGTCGTGCTCGAGTGCGGCATGCGCGAGATCTGCGTCTCCGATGGCCACCATGCCTGTGCGCTGCACCCGGGCCAGTCGCCGGCCTCGACTGCGCTCGGCCTGCTCGGCCCGGCCGGAATGGCGGCTTACTTCGGGCTGATCGAGCTCGCCGGCATACGCGCGGGAGAGATGGTGCTGGTGTCCGCGGCGGCGAACGTGGCCGGCGCGATGGCCGGCCAGGTGGCGCGCATCAAGGGAGCTCGCGCCATCGGCATTGGCGCCTCACGCGAGAAATGCGATTGGGCGACGCGGCACGCGCGCTTCTCGGCGTGTGTGGACCATCACGCGGAGAATCTGAGCAATCGCCTGCGGCAGCTCGCGCCGCACGGGTTCGATATCTACTTCGACAACTCCGGCGGTGAGCTGCTCGAGGCCGTGCTCTCGGGCCGCCATCTGGCTCCTGGCGCTCGTGTCATTCTCAACAGTGTCCGCCAGGACGATGCGGCCGAGATGCTGCGCCGAGCGGGATACGCACCGGGCGAGATCACGATGCTGCGCTTGAGCGCGGCGGACTACGGGCACCGCCGCGGCGAGTTCCTGAAGGATGCGATCGCCTGGTACGGCGCCGACCGGCTGGTGTGCCGCGAGGATGTCGCGGAAGGCCTCGAGAATGCGCCGGCGCATCTGATCAAGGCCATGCGTGGCGAGAACTTCGGACGGCCGCTGATAAAGGTCTGAAGGGGGATGCCTCCCGAGGCCCGCCGCGGACACGGCAGGCCCGGGAGTGACGCGCTTTATCGTCTGCGTCTCGCGGACTTTCGCGCCGGCCTTCCGGCCGACTTCTTTCCTGCCGCTTTTCGCGCAGCGGGTCGCTTGGCGGACGTCTTTCTGGCCGGCGACTTCTTGACGGCTTTCTTCGAGACGGCGGGCCGCTTCTTCGCTTTGGCTGCTGCCCGCTTCGCCGGCGGCCTGGTTTTCTTCGCGGCCGGGGCGCGCTTGGCGGGACGCTTGCGGGCGGCCGGACGGCTGTTGCCGGCCGAGCGACTGCGCCGACTCGCCGGTTTCTCTGCTCTCTGCGCGGGTGCGCTGGCCGCCGCTGGTTGCCGGGCCGGCTCGTGGACCGCGAATGCTCCGCCCTGCGGGTCCAGGATCTGCGCGACGCGGCTGCCTCCCGGCACCTCCATCGGCCCCTGAGTCACCCGCCCGCCGGCCGCTTTGGCCGCAGCGGCCGCCTTGTCGACGCTGGCGACCCGGATGTAGGTCAGCCACTGCGGCGGCTTGGACGCATCCATGCCCTTGTAGATGCCGCCGATCTGCGCGCCGCCGTGCTCGATCAGCTGGTAGCTGCCCATGGAGCCCATGTCATGGGCAGGTCCACGGCCCCAGCCGAAGAGCTCAGAGTAGAACGCGATCGCGCCCTCCTGATCGCTGGTGGCGAGCTCGTGCCAGGAGAAGTCGCTCGCCGGAGCGGCATCCTCCGGCATTGCGCCCGGCGTGAACAGCGCGAAGGCGGCGCCCTGGGGGTCGGCGAGCACGGCGAAGCGGCCCACATTGGGGATGTCGGCGGGCGCCTTCAGCACCTTGCCGCCCAGGCGCTCCGCGTCGGCCACGGTGCCGTCGACATCGGGAGTGCCGATGTAGACGAGCCAGCTCGGCGGCGCTCCGCTCTGGCTGGCGGATTGCGGCTGGGCCATGAGGCCTGCGGCCTGCGCCTTGCCGGAGACCCACAGCGTGTAATCGGGCATGCCGGAAGGCTGGGTCTTCCAGGACAGGACCTTGGAGTAGAAGGCGCCGGCGGCCTGCGGGTCGGTCGTCATCAGCTCGTGCCAGACGAATCGCCCCCGGATCTCAGCGTTGCTCATGTGAGTTGCCTCTTCTTGACGAGCGGAGTTGATTCCAACTCCCTCCATTCTGCGCTCATGCGCGCTGCAGTTCCATGTCCGCGCAGTGCAACGCCACGAAGTCCCCTTCGAAAGCGGCCATGCGTCGGGCGCCGTAGACGAGGTGCGAGGAAAGCGTCAGGCGGGCGCGGCCCCGGCGGACGAGAGTGGCCCGGAATCGCTCCCAGGCCGGCTCGTCCGCGAAGCTGCAGACGGCCTCGAAGTCCCCCGGGATGGGCCGCTCGTATTCCATGCTGCTGCGCTGGATGACCAGGCGCGCGTGCAGCCCGGCGTGCGCGACCCGCAGGTGCAGCAGCGCCCAGGCGCAGAGTGTGGCGAGCGCCGCGGCGCTCCCGCCGAAGACCGTCTCGTTGTGGTTGATGTTCGGCGCCAGGGGCGCCGCCAGCTGAACCCGCTGCGGGGTGGCCATCCCCACCCGCACGCCCATCGCGGCGGAGAGCGGAATCTGCTGGTGCAGATAGCGCTCGAGGATCTGCGGGTCTGCTACCAGCTCCCGGTGTTCGGCATCGATGTCCACGGCTCCGCCGGTGGCAGCGCGGCGCCGCGCTGCAGCAGCTCGATCGAGATCTGATCGGGCGAGCGCACGAAGGCCATTCGCCCGTCCCGCGGCGGCCGGCTGATGGTCACGCCATGGTCTCTGAGGCGCTGGCAGGTGGCATAGATGTCGTCCACCTCGTACGCCAGATGCCCGAAATTGCGGCCGCCTGCGTAGGCCTCGGAGTCCCAGTTGAACGTGAGCTCGATCTGCGCGGACTCATCGCCCGGCGCGGCCAGGAAAACCAGGGTGTAGCGGCCCTGCGGGTAGTCCTTGCGGCGCAGCTCGATCAGGCCGAGCGCATCGCGATAGAAGCGCAGGGAGGCGTCGAGATCGGTCACCCGGACCATGGTGTGCAGGTACTTCATGCAGCCCTCCCTCAAAACTCAAAACATCTCCGACGGACCCGGTGGCTTGATGTCGACCTTGTGCCGGGAGGCGATGAACTCGCCGGTGATCATCTCCTCGTAGCTCTGGCCGGGCCCGACCATCGGGTAAACCCCCGCGTCCGGATCGATCATGACCTCGAGGAAGGCTGGTCCCTCGAAGCGGATGAACTCCTCGACGACCCGCGGCACATCCGCCTTGCGGTCCAGCCGCACCGCGTAGCGGAACCCATCGGCCTGAGCAGTGCGGATGAAGTCCTTCTTGTGCAGCGACTTGTCGCTCGCGGACAGGCGTCCCTTGAAAAAGAGCTTCTGCCACTGCTTGACCATGCCATCGCCGAAGTTGTTGAGGACGACGATCTTCACCGGCAGGTCGTAGGTGGTCACCGTCTCGAGCTCGCCGATGTTCATGCGGATGCTGGAATCGCCATCGATGTCGACGACGAGGCGCCGTGGATGCGCGAGCTGCGCGCCGATCGCCGCCGGCAGCCCGAATCCCATGGTGCCCATGCTGCCGGAGGTCAGCCAGAGCCGTGGCCGGCGGAAATCGCAGTACTGCGCCGCCCACATCTGGTGCTGGCCGACGCCGGTGGTGATGATCGCCTCGCCGCGGGTGTGCCTGTTGATTTCCTCGATGACGTAGTAAGGCTGGATGAGCGGGCTCTCGCGGTCGTAACCCATGGCGTGGAGGCGCTTGAGCTGCGCGAGGGCGGCGTGCCACTCGCCGTAGTCGCGCTTGAATCCGGAGCGGCGGCCGTATTCCGTGAGCGCGCGCAGCGCCTCGCCCAGCAGGCCCACGTGGCTCCACTGAACGCGCTTGACCTTGTTGATCTCGGCGCGGTCGATGTCGAGGTGCGCGATCCGCTGCGCGCCGCGGGCGAACTTCGCCGGCACGCCGGCCACTCTGTCGTCGAACCTGGAGCCCGCGGCGATGAGGAAGTCGCAGTCATCGACGGCATAGTTGGCGAATGCCGCGCCGTGCATTCCGAGCATCCGCATGGCGAGGCGATCCGTCGTATCGATGGCGCCGATCCCCATCAGCGTGGTGACCACGGGAATATCGAAAGCCCGGGCGAACTCGGTGAGCGCGCCAGCGGCGTCGGCGTTGATCACCCCGCCGCCGGCATAGATCAGAGGACGGCGTGATTCCCCGAGCATCTCGAAGAGCCGCTGCGCTTCCCGGTCCTCGACGGCCCGATCGGTCAGCTCCTTCATCCGGCGGCGGTACCCGGGAAGCGGCAGTGTGCCGGTGCCGTGAAAGACACCTTCCCAGTTTTGTACGTCCTTCGGTATGTCGATGACCACCGGGCCGGGTCGGCCGGTGCGGGCAAGCTCGAACGCGGAGCGCACCGTCGCCTCCAGCCGTGCCGGGTCCGTGACCAGGAACACGTGCTTCGCCACGGACCCCATCAGTGCGGCGACCGGGGCTTCCTGGAAGGCGTCCGTACCGATCGAGGCGCGCGCGACCTGGCCGCAGATCACCACGATCGGCACCGAGTCCGCCATGCAATCGCGGATCGGGGTGACTGTATTGGTGGCGCCGGGCCCGGAAGTCACCAGGCACACGCCCACGCGGCCCGTGGCGCGGGCGAACCCCGCCGCCATGAAGCCCGCTCCCTGCTCGTTGGCCGGTACGATCAGTGGGATCTGGGAGCCGCCGCGTCGCGCCTGATCCTCGTTATAGAGGAACACCGCGTCGTAGGTCGGCAGAATGGCGCCGCCGCTGTAGCCGAAGATGG
This sequence comes from Steroidobacteraceae bacterium, assembly GCA_036393055.1. GTDB lineage: Bacteria > Pseudomonadota > Gammaproteobacteria > Steroidobacterales > Steroidobacteraceae > 13-2-20CM-66-19. Next base: position 21,263 of record DASVWT010000225.1, on the reverse strand, counting down.
CCTCGACGCCCTCGTCGGCCAGCACCTGCATGATCATCCGCGCCCCGGACATGGTCTGGCCGGCGAGCGGGTGCCCCTCCTGCGCGGAGGCGGAAAGCGCGCTGGGAAACGGTCGGGGCTGGATGACGGTATCGCTCATGCGGAGCTCTCGAGGATCGGCACGGGAAGTGCGAACGGTGGTCTACCGAGACTAGCAGGTCGATCTGCGGCACGAAAGCGTTTCCCCGGGGCGGCTTCCGTCGGTGACCGCCGATCCTTTATCCTGCGCCTCTCCCCGCCAATCGGGGCCATCCCCTGAGCATGCGCCACATCATCGCCATCCTTCTGCAGAACGAGGCCGGTGCCTTGAGCCGGGTCGCCGGGCTCTTCTCCACCCGCGGCTACAACATCGAGTCGCTTTCCGTCGCGCCGACGGACGATCCGACCGTCTCGCGCCTCACGCTCGTGACGACCGGCTCGGAGTCCGTCATCCAACAGATCGTCAATCAGCTCAACAAGCTGGTGGACGTGGTGAATGTCGAGGACATGACGACGGGGGAGCACCTGGAGCGCGAGCTCATCCTGCTGAAGCTGCGCGTCAGGCCGGCCGATACGGACGCGCTGCGCGGCTATGTCGTGCGCACCGGCGGCCGCGTGCTCGATCCCGCCCCTGACGGCTTCATCGTGGAGCTCACGGCGAGCGAGGCGGAGATCGAGACGTTCACGGCGGACCTCGCCAGGGGGGCGGAGCTGCTCGAAGTGGTGCGCAGCGGTGCCCTCGGGATCGGACGCAACGCGCGGCAGCTGCGCGTCGTGCGCTGACCGGGGCGCACCAGGAGTCGCGTGTCACGTACCAATCCAGTTCCCGCCGCGCGCGCACGGATCCTAATCGTCGACGATTTGCCGGAGAAGCGCCTGGCCTACGGCGCGATCCTCGAAGGGATCGAGGCCGAGGTGGTGATGGCCGGCTCCGGCGAGGAGGCGTTGCGGCGCGTGCTCGAGGAGGAATTCGCCGTCATCCTGCTGGACGTCAACATGCCCGGGATGGATGGCCTGGAGACCGCCGGGCTTCTGCGCCAACACCGCAACGCGAGGCACACGCCCATCATCCTGGTGACCGCGTACGCCGATGACGTGCAGAGCGCGCGCGGCTACGAGCTCGGTGTAGTCGATTACATCCAGGTGCCCGTCGTCGCGCCTGTGATGCGGGCGAAGGTCGGGGTGTTCCTGGACCTGTTTCTGACGCGGGCGGCGCTTGCCCGCGCGAACCAGGAGCTGGAGTCCCGCGTCGCGCGGCGGACCGCCGAGCTGCTGAGCAGCAACGAGCGCCTGCGGGGCGAGATCGAGGAGCGTCTGCGCGCGGAGAACGAGCGCGAGGAGCTGCTCGCGCGCGAGCGGCTGCTGCGGGGGCAGGCCGAGGAGCTCAGCCGCCTCAAGGACGAGTTCCTGGCCACCATGTCGCACGAGCTGCGCACTCCGCTGAATGCGATCTTCGGCTGGATCACGCTGCTGCGCACCCGCCGGCTGGACGAGGCGACTCAGGCCCGGGCGCTGGAGACCATCGAGCGCAATGCGCGCGCGCAGAAGCGCCTGATCGAGGATCTGCTCGATGTCTCGCGCATCGTGACCGGCAAGATCACCCTCGAGCTGGGCGATGTCGTGCCGGGCCGAGTCATCGAGGCGGCGGTCGCCACCATGCAGCCGGCGGCCCAGGCCAAGGAGGTCAGCATCGTGCCGCTGCTCGGCGAGGTGACGGGGACGGTCCGCGGGGATTCGGCGCGCCTGCAGCAGATCGTCTGCAACCTGCTCTCCAATGCCGTGAAGTTTACCCCGCAGGGCGGGCGGATCGAAGTGGAGCTCGCGATGAGCGGCGATCAGGTGCAGATCAGCGTTGCGGACACGGGCCAGGGCATCAAGCCGGAGTTCCTGCCGCATGTCTTCGACCAATTCCGCCAGGAGGACGGCTCCATCAGCCGGCGCCACAGCGGCCTCGGGCTGGGGCTCGCCATCGTGCGCCACCTGGTGGAGCTGCATTCGGGGACGGTCGAAGCGCTGAGCGAGGGCGAAGGGCGAGGAGCGCGCTTCGTCGTACGGCTCCCGGTGCGTTGAGGCTTACGGGACCAGAACGGTCGATCCGGTGGTGCGGCGGCCTTCCAGGTCGCGATGAGCCTGCGCCGCATCCGCGAGCGCGTACCGTTGGCCGATCCTGACGCGCACGGCGCGGCTCTTGACCGCAGCGAAGAGCTCCCGCGCTGCCGCATCCAGCGCCTGCCGGGTGGCGATGTAGTTGAAGAGGGTGGGGCGTGTCAGGAAGAGCGAGCCGCGCTTGCTGAGCTCGAGCGGGCTCACCGGAGGCACGGGACCCGACGCATTGCCGTAGGTCACCATCATGCCGAGGGGACGCAGGCAATCGAGCGAGTCCATGAAAGTGTCCTTGCCCACCGAGTCGTAGACGGCCGCGACGCCCTCGCCCTTGGTGAGCTTCCTGACCTCCGCGGCCAGCGTCTCGCGCCCGAGAATCAACACGTGCTTGCAGCCGTTGCGGCGCGCCAGCTCCGCCTTGGCATCGCTGCCGACCACGCCGATCACTTTGGCGCCGAGCGCCTTGGCCCACTGGCAGAGGAGGAGCCCCACACCGCCTGCCGCCGCGTGCACGAGAATGGCGTCGCCGCGGGCCACGCGGTAAGTGCGGCGCAGCAGGTATTGCGCGGTCAGGCCCTTCAGCATCAGGGCAGCCGCCTCCTCGTCCGAGATGCCGCGCGGCACCTTGACCAGCCGCTCCGCCGGAACGTTGCGGACCTCGCAGTAAGCGCCCGAGCGCGAGTGCACATAGGCAACCCGGTCACCGACCTTGAAGCCGCGGACCTTGCGTCCGAGCGCGGTGATGACGCCAGCCGCCTCGCGGCCCAGGCCGCTCGGCAGCTCTCCCGGATACAGCCCCGTCCGGTCGTAGACGTCGATGTAGTTGAGCCCGATGGCGGTATGGCGGACCTGCGCCTCGCCAGGCTCAGGCTTGCCGGGCTCGAGCTCCTCGACCCGCAGCACCTCGGGACCGCCGTACTCGTGAAACCGGATCGCTTTCACGGCTACAGCGCCGCGTCGTCCGTTTCACCCGTCCTGATGCGGATGACACGCTGGATATCGGTGATGAAGATCTTGCCGTCGCCCACCTTGCCGGTCTTGGCCGACTTCAGGATGGCCTCGACCACCTGGTCCACCAGGTCGGCGCGCACGGCGACCTCGATCCGCGTCTTCGGCACGAAGTCCACCACGTATTCCGCGCCGCGATACAACTCGGTGTGCCCGCGCTGGCGCCCGAATCCCTTGACCTCCGTCACCGTCATTCCGGAGACCCCGATGTCCGACAGCGCAGCGCGCACGTCGTCGAGCTTGAATGGTTTGATGATGGCGGTGACCAGTTTCATGTGCGAGCTCTCCGTCGAGGGTCTGTGCTTCTGCGATTTTGCAGCTTTCATGCCACGCGGGGGAATACGTACAAAGGGCGGGGCCTGCAGCTTTGGCGCACCATTATGGCGCAATTCCGTGGATCTGATGCTCGCGAGCAGTGCATCGGCAGATTCAGCTAAGCTGCGCACATGTACGAGCGAGTGGTCATCGCGGGCGGTGGTCAGGCGGCCGTCCAGGCCATCGACACGTTGCGCCGCAAGGGCTTCACCGGCGGGCTGGTGCTGATCGGCGAGGAGCCATGGCTGCCTTACCAGCGACCGCCGCTCTCCAAGAAGTATCTGGCCGGTGCGCTCGAGCGCGAGCGGCTGCTGCTGCGGCCGCAGCACTTCTATGAGTCCCATTCCGTCGAGGCCCGTCTGGGGCGTCGTGTCGAGGAGATCGCACGCGGCGAGCAGCGTCTGCGGCTGGATGATGGATCGAGCATCGCTTACGACGCTCTGCTGATCGCGACGGGCAGCCGTCCGCGGCCGCTCACGGCGCCTGGGGCAGAACTCGAAGGCGTTTACTTCCTTCGGACCATCGCCGATGTCGAGCGGATTCGGGCCGAGCTGGGACCGGGCAAGCGACTGGTGATCGTGGGCGGCGGCTATATCGGGCTGGAGGTGGCGGCCACCGCCCGGGAGGCTGGCCTGGAGGTCACCGTGCTGGAGATGGCCGACCGGGTCATGAATCGTGTGGTCTGCCCGCAGCTTTCCACCTTCTACCAGGCCGAGCACGCCCGTCACGGGGTGAGAATCCTTTGCAATTCGCGCGTGCGCGCGTTGGCCGCAGCACCTGGCACCCGTCGTGTGCGGGCGGTGCTGACCGACGACGGCGAAGAGCACGCGGCCGACGTGGTGGTTGTGGGTTGCGGCGTGCTCCCGGCCGACGAGCTGGCCGTTGCTGCCGGGCTGGTCTGCGAGAACGGCGTGGTGGTCGACGTTCACTGCCGGACTTCCGATCCGGTGATCTATGCGGCCGGGGACTGCACCAGTCACCCCAGTGTGCGTTACGGCCGGCGGCTGCGGCTGGAGTCGGTCGACAATGCCTTCGAGCAGGGAGCCAGCGCGGCGCTCAATCTGCTGGGAACCGAGACCGTCCACGACAAGGTGCCTTGGTTCTGGTCGGATCAGTACGATCTGAAGCTGATCATCATCGGCATGAGCCAGGGATACGACACGGTGGTGTTGCGCGGCGATCCCGCGGCCCGCGCCTTCAGCGCCTGTTATCTGCGTGGCGGGGAGCTGATCGCCATCGATACCATCAACAATCCGAAGGATCAGATGGCCGCGCGCAAGCTGATCGCCGCGCACGCGCGGCCGGATCCGGACCGGCTGGCGAATTACACGATACCGCTCAAAGAAGCGGTATAGCGCCTAGTGCACCAGCCGCAGGATGAAGCGGTGGCGGAACCGCTGCCCCTCTGAAGCCCGCACCGCACCCAAGACGGTGCCGACGAGCCACACGATGCCGAGGATGACGCCTAGCAGCACGCCTATCCCCACGATGAAGAGGATGCCGCACGCAACTTCAGCCAGCAGCACGGTGATGTTGAAGTTGAGTGATTCCAGCGACTGATCGGCCACGAACGGGGATTTCTCCCGCTGCGTCAGCCAGACGATGAGCGGCGCGATCACGTTGCCGCCCGCCGGGAAGATCAACCCGGCAAACGCCGACAGATGGGCGAACATGGCGAGATTGCGCTCGTCTTTGCTGGTGGCCTCGCCATAGCCCACCGGCTGTCCTGATTCGCTCATTCTCCCCTCCTCTACGGGCCCGGGCCCGCATGCCATTATCGCGCGCTCCGAGGCACTTTACCGTCGATCTGGATGAATGTACAGTATCCGGCATGGCCCCTCCGCGCCAAAGGAACACGCCGCTCAAAGGTCACGGCGCGCTCTCGAATCCCACCGGGCGCTTCGAGAGCCGCCGGCACGAGGCCGTGGACGACGGCTGGTATCAGGAGGAGGTCCCCGACTTCATCCCCACCTCCATAGAGCCGGACCGCGCCCGCTCGGTCATCGCGCGCAATGACTCGCCCGACATTCCTTTCGAGCAGTCGATCAATCCTTACCGCGGATGCAGTCATGCGTGTGTTTACTGCGTTAGGGGTGATACGCCAATTTTGATGGGGGACGGTAGCGTCAGACCCATCGCGAAGGTGAGCGTCGGAAGCGACATTTACGGCACCGTGCGGAAAGGCGCGTACAGGCGATACGTCAAGACCACAGTGCTGGCTCACTGGAGCGTCATCAAGCCGGCATATCGCGTGTCTCTCGAAGATGGCACGGAAATAGTTGCCGGCGGCGATCACCGGTTCCTGACCGATCGGGGTTGGAAGTTTGTCACTGGTGCAATGGGGGGAGAGTATCAGAGGCCGTATTTGACGAAAAATAACAAACTCATCGGCACGGGAAGGTTTTCCGAGGCGGTCGTCAAGGATTCGGATTACAAGCGTGGCTACCTCTGCGGCATGATCCGCGGAGATGCGCGCCTCGGTACGCACCCGGCGGATGAATTTTCTTTCGCGGCGGCTGCGGGAGCCCGCCGGGCGATGACCGGCATTCGTACGGCGGGACGTGCGAGCTTCGAGCAGATCTACCTACTCATGGCGTGGCCGCCGGCGCCCTCGCGCTCCTGGAGCGCGGGTTTCCTGGCCGGCATCTTCGATGCAGAAGGCTCGTTCAGCAGCGGGATTCTGCGAATCAGCAATACGAATCAACAGATCATCGACTGGATCTCTCGTGGATTGAGCGAATTCGATTTTAGATTCGTGATCGAGGAGCCGGCCGGCGTTCGCAACAAACCGATCAAGGTGGTGCGGCTGCTGGGAGGGCTCCGCGAGCATTTGCGGTTTTGCCATCTTCTCGATCCGGCGATCGGCCGCAAGCTGAATATCGAGGGCCGCGCGGTCAAGAGCGAGGCGCCGCTGCGGGTGAAGTCCATCGAGCCCGTCGGCACGATGCGGCTCTATGACATCACCACCGGAACGGGCGATTTCGTGGCAAACGGGGTGATCAGTCACAATTGCTATGCGCGACCGAGTCACGCTTATCTGGGGCTGTCGCCGGGCCTGGATTTCGAGACCAGGTTGTTCTACAAGCAGGATGCCGGCAAGGTGTTGGAAGAGGAGCTGGCGAAGCCGGGGTACGTCTGCAAGCCCATCACGATCGGCGCCAACACCGATCCGTATCAGCCTGTAGAGCGGCGGATGCGCGTAACGCGGGACGTTCTGGAGGTGCTGGCCCGCAGCCGGCATCCGGTCACCCTCATCACCAAGAGTGCGCTCGTGCTGCGCGATCTCGACCTGCTCGCCGATCTGGCGAAGGATGGGCTGGCCGGCGTGGGGATCAGCATCACGACCCTGGATGCGACCCTCAAGCGGGCCATGGAGCCGCAGGCAGCTTCGCCGCGGGCGAGGCTGGAGGCCGTGCGGCGCCTGAGCGAGGCTGGTGTTCCAACAGGGGTGCTGGTGGCGCCCGTCATTCCGGCATTGACCGACCATGAGATGGAGGCCATTCTGGAAGCTTCGGCGGCAGCGGGCGCCCAGTGGGCGGGCTACGTGCTGTTGCGGCTTCCCTACGAAGTGAAGGATCTGTTTCGCGAATGGCTCACGGCGCACCTCCCGGGCAGTGCAGAGCACGTGATGTCGCTGGTGCGGCAGATGCGCGCAGGCAAAGACTACGACTCGAGCTTTGGCACCCGAATGCGCGGCACAGGGCCGCTTGCGGAGCTGCTCCGCAGCCGTTTCCAGATCACGTGCCGGCGGCTGGGTCTGGGCACGGGCAGGCAGCAGCCGCCCAACACCAGTCTCTTCCGGCCGCCGCGACCGCCCAGCTCAGGTCCGCAACTCGCGCTCGACCTCTAGCGTAGCCGGGCAGGATTCTTGCTCAGCGATGAGAAGCTGCTCTCGAGGCTGTGTCTAAGATGCGACAAGAGGGGTCAGTGGACTGGGCCTTGCGATGGTCGGGCTTCGTCCATCCAATTGAGAGCCGCAAACGGAACCGGGATGACCACCGGAAAACGGAAACGGTTCGGGCACTGCTGCATCGTGCCCGACTCTGAGTAAAGTATTCGCTGGAGCATCCAGCGAGACAACCAAGGTGGAGGTCATGCCACAGCTTCGTGCAGCCGCTCAGCCGACCACACTCGGCCATTACACCCTGATCGAGCGCATCGGGACGGGAGGACAGGCCGAGGTCTGGCGGGCGCATGACGAGACGCGCGGTGTCGACATCGCGCTGAAGGTGCTCGCGCCCTCGGTCGCCCGCAATCCTGCGGCTTGGGAGGCTCTCGAGCGTGAGCACACCATTTCAAGCCGGCTGCAGCATCCCGGGATCCTTCAGGTACTGCCCCCGGAACGGGTCGATGACATCGTAGTCCTGCCGATGGAGCTCGCGGGCGGCGGAGATCTGTGCCGGCTGCGCGGCGCGGGATATCTGGAGATCGTGCCGATCCTGCTGGAGGCGGCGGAAGCCCTGGAATACGCTCACGCGCGGGGCGTGGTTCACCGGGACCTCAAGCCCGGCAATGTGCTGCTCGACAACCGAGGCCGGGTGAAGCTCGCCGATTTCGGCATCGCCGCGCTGTTGCCCGCTTCCGGCGGCGGTGCGGGAGATTCCCGGACGCTGGGGCATTCGCCGTTCTCGGCCAGCCCCGAGCAGCTTCGCGGTGAGCCGCCCAGTGCCGCGGACGACATCTACGGGCTCGGGGCGCTCGCCTACGAGCTGCTGTCGGGCCATCCGCCGTATTATCCTAACTTCGAGCTCAGGCGAGCCCTGACGCAACCGGTTCCGCAGCTCGCTCCCACGCGGCAGATCCCGCCGCAGCTCGGCGAGCTCGTGATGCGCATGCTCGCCAAGAGCGCGGCGCAGCGCCCTGCCTCGATGCAACATGTCATGGACGAGCTCGAAGCGACGCTGAATGCCACGCTGTCATTCGCGCCGGAAGGTGCCGAGTCGAGCGAAACCAATGTCTCGGCGGCCGCAGATGAGCTCGAGCATCCGGGGAATCAGGTTGCGGCGGCCTCGGTGGCTCCGGGGCCGCGAGTCACCGAGCCCAAAGCCCACGAGCCCAAAGCCCGCGAGCCTAACCCACCGGAGCTCTCACAGATTCAGGCCCGCGCTCCGGAGGGGCTGGCTGGGGAACCACGAACTTCACCGCCACGGTTTGCTCAACCGCAGCGGCCCGCGGTCACGCCTTCTCCGTTTCGTTTCGACCTGCGGCATCAGCGCAGCGGCCCCGCTGCGCCGCCGGCCGCCGCAAGCTCGATGATGACGGAACCCGACCCTCGCGCGCCGGGCAGAGAGACCACGGCAGCCGACGGGATCCCGAGGCCCGCAGGGTTGGCAGCCGCTCCAGCGCGTCCGGCAGGCGCCGCAGCAGCTGGTCCGGTAGGCGGTGCCGCAGCAGCGCGTCCGGCACGGTCTCGTCCGCTTGCGGATGCGGGTACGCCAACGGTGGCCGAACCCGCTCCGCCGCAATCGCCTCCGACCGGGCAACCGACGCACCTCTCCACGCCGCCCGCCGTGAGCGTCTCGCCGGACAACGTGATCGGCTTTGAGAGCGGCGAGCCCAGACTGCGAGCGGTGCCTGCGCCGGGACGGCGGCAACCGCCCCCATGGGCGGGCTCCAGGCGGGCGCGCCGCTGGCCCTATCTGCTGTCGGGGCTGCTCTGCGGAGCGGCGCTGATCTGCGGCGCCACCGCAGCCGCTCTCTTCTGGCTGCCGCGTCAGGACATCGCCGCACTGCAGTCGCTGTTGGCAAGCATCGCTCCGGCCGTGTCGTCCCCCGCAACATCCCCGGTCCCGGCGTCCACGCCCGAGAAGCCGCCAGTCAGCCCGGCATCGGCCGCTCCCGCGCCGAAGGCGCAGGCGGATCCTGCAGCGCTCGCCCGGCTCACCACCGAGCGCGCGGATTTCGAGAAGCGGGCTGCAGCCCTGGCCGCCCGGGGAGCTGCCGCCTGGGACGGGGCCGACTTCTCGGCCGCACGGATGCAGGCCGCCGAGTCGAGCGGCGCGGCCGCCGCAGGCGGCATTCCGATCGCGCTGCAGCACCTGAATCAGGCGGAGCGCTTTCTGGCGAGCGTCACCAAGAAAGAGCCTCAGGCGCTCGCCTGGCAGCTCAAGACGGGCGATGCCGCGCTCGCGGCCGGCCATCAGGAGCAGGCGAGTCAGGCGTATGCACTGGCCCGCCGCATCGATCCCAACAGCCAGCGAGCCATCGAAGGCACGCGCCGGGCGCGCCTGCTGAAAGGCGTGCTACCGCTGCTCGCGGATGCGCACAAGGCGGAGGGCGCCCACGACTACTCGCGCGCGGCACAGGACTTCAGCCAGGCGTTGGCGCTCGATCCCGGCAATGACCTGGCGAAGGCGGGCCTGGCACGCGCCAACGCCGCCTTCGGGGATGACAACTACGCACGCGCCGTCGGCGCAGGCTTTGCGGCGCTCGGGGCCGGACGACTCACGGAAGCGCAGACCGACTTCCAGCAGGCGCTGAGCCTGCGGCCCCAGGGCACCGAGGCTGCCGAGGGAATGCAGCGGGTCAGCGCGGCGCTGGCGGCGGGGCACGTAGCGGCGTTGCGCCAGCGGGCCGCGAGCCTCGAGGCGCAGGAGCACTGGCGCCAGGCCGCGGCGATCTATGACACGCTCCTTCGCGGGAATCCATCACTGAGCTTCGCCAAGCGCGGCAAGGCACGGGACGAGGAGCGGGCACAGCTCGCCGCCTCGCTGCAGCAGATCATCGATCATCCGGACGGGCTGGCTTTGCCGTCCGTGCGTGACGAAGCAGTCAACCTCCTGCAACAGGCGCGTGAGCAGACGCCTTCGGGTCCGGTATTGCAATCGCAAGTCGAGCGGCTCGCGGGACTTCTCCCGCAGCTGGAACAACCGGTGCAGCTCAACATGATTTCCGACAATGCCACGCAAGTGAGCATTCCGAGCATCGGCGTGTTCGGGAGCTTTGGCCGGCGGGAGATACAGCTGAAACCAGGGACCTACACCGTAGTAGGCACCCGGGACGGCTATCGGGCGGTGCACCAGGAGTTCACGGTGGAGCCTGGCCAACAGAGCGTCACGATCACGGTGAGCTGCTCGGAACCGATCTGAGCTGCATCACAATCCGCCGCTCCCGGCCGTGACAGGTCTCACGCCCGCCCGGGCGGGAGCTTGTGCGTTGCCGGCGGCGGCGCTAATAAGCTTCCAATGAGCGACACCCACTCCACCGTGGCGATGCTTGCGGGGGCGAGCGGCTTCGTGGGCGCGCGAGTCCTCGACGCCCTGCTCGATGCGCCCGAGGTTTCGCGCGTTCTGGCCGTCACGCGCCGACCGTTGGGGCGAGAGCACCCCCGCCTCGCCAACCGCATCGTACAGTTCGATCGTCTCGAGCAGCAGTTGGCCGGCTCGAAATGTCAGGTCGCATTCTGTTGTCTTGGTGCGCGGCTCGGGGAGCGCAATGGCGCCGAGGAGCAGGCCGCCCGTCGCGTCGACCTCGGGTACACACTGGCTTTCGCGCGCGCGGCGAAGGCCGCGGGAGCAGTGCGTTTCGTCGTGATTTCCGCCGCCGGCGCCGACAGCACGGCGAAGAGCGGGCATCTGCGCATCAAGGGAGAGCTCGAGGATATGCTGGCCGGAGTGGGATTTGGCGCACTGGATATCCTGCAGCCCGCGATCGTGCTCGGCTGGCCCCGGGAGATGGCGGTCGCCGGCCTGGTGAGGCGCGCCGTGATGCCGCTCGTCAATCCGTTTCTCATGGGTGCTCGCGCGGTGCATCGCGGGGTGCCTGTCGCTACCGCGGCGGCGGCCATGCTCGGGACTCTACGATCCGGCCGGCGTGGCCCGCAGCGTTATACGTACGCAGGCATCTGCGCTCTCGCGCAACTGAAACCACGCAGGCCCGCGCCGCTCGTCACCCCGGCCCCGTAGCCGCTCCAGCGCTGGGGGTGCGGCGCCCGTTCATTACATATGACGGGCGGCACACGACATAAGCGGGATCGCGGCAATTCTGGCGCGCATCGACGATCGCTTCTTGAGAGCCGCGCCACACTCGCGGGCTTGACTCCGCTGCGCCAGACTTTGACACTTGCTGTCAGTGACAAGGGCAAACCCGTCGAAAGACGGGGACGCAAAGCCACCGGTCTAAAGGACGGTTCCTATGACGGCGGGGCTGCCACGATCGCACAGTGGTGCGATCGATCGCATTCCCCTGTCGGCGTGTTTCACGCCGTCCGATCACCTGTGGCTGTTGGACTGTCCGGGGAATTTATGACACCAACGGCAAATCTCGCGTCCACCGAGACGGATGCGGACCTCGCGGCGGCGCCTGCGGCCGAGGCAGGCCCGTACGTCCTCAATTTGTGCTCTTCCACCACGCCGATGGCGCTCGCGCAGACGGACCTGCCGGAGCTCAAACGCTTCACCTTCTTCGTGAGCCGCCGTTTCGAGGAGGGTCGCGAGCGATTCCGTCTGCACATGGGCTTCTTTGCCAGCCAGGCTGAAGCCGAGGAGTGGCTGGGGGTCGTGCGGGAGATCTATCCCGGCGCGTGGGCGGGCGAAGCGCCCGGCAAGAAGCTGCGTGCGCGCGCGGCTGAGGCCGCTGCCGCCCAGGCGCGGCATGCTGCGGGTCCTCAAAAGAGCGCTGCGGGCCCGGCTGCACCTGCTCCAGCCCCTGCGGCCATTCCAGTGGCCAGGCCGCAAAGCGCGCAGCCCTCGCCGCCGGTGGGCATTCCTGCGTTGATTCCTACGCTTCATCCCCCGGTGTCCGCGGCTGCCGCCAAGGCAGCTCCCCAGGGGCCCTCGAAGCGAGCCCCGGCAGCTGTTCCGTCAAAGGCCGCGCCACCGCCAAAGGTCGCGGGCGTCACGGCCACCACTGCCGCCAGCGGGGCATCGCGTGCTGGCACGCCGCAGGCGCGTGGCGGCGCCGCATCCCCCGGTGGGAAAGTTGCAGCCGCGAATACCGTCGCCAGCCGGCCGGCCACGCGAGCGGCCGCCGCAGCGACTGCCCAGCCGAGGCCGGTGGCATCGCCGAGGCCGGCCGCGGCGCCGAGACCGGCGACGGTGCCGAGCACCGTCAGGCAGGCGGGACAGGCCTCGCCGGTGTCGCGACAGCCGGCGAAAAAGCCGATCTTCGCCGACTCCAATGTCAAGGAAGTGCTGGCGGCGCTCGATTCGCCCACGGACGGGACTGGCGAGACGCGTCTCATGCCGGCGATCGCCGGCCGCGGCGATCCGGCCGATGACAGCTCGCTCACGGATACCCAGGTATTGCGGTTCCTCGAGGCACGGCGAGAGGAAGCCGGCGCGCGGCCCCAAGCGCCGCTGCAGTCCGATGCCGCCGCCGAATCGGGCATCTCGCTGCTGAAGCCCGACGACACCGGCACCCGTCAGGCGCTGAAGGAAGCTGTTTCCCACAACGACCCGGTCTCCTTCGCCGTGCAGCTGCAGTGGTCGGTCCAGCCGGTGGCGCTCGACAAGGTGCCGCCGCTCGCGATCTTCAGCGCCTACACCCTCTACTCTGTGGAGGGCAGTCGCGAGGGACGCAAGTGGTATGGGTTGCGCCTCGGATTCTTCAACGACGCGATCTCCGCCAAGCAGGTCGCCTACTACGTGCGCTCGGAGTTCAACTCTGTCGCGGTGGTGCCCGTGAGCCCGCAGGAGCGCGAGCGGGCCACTGAGGACAACCAGCGATTCTCCGGCGGTGGCGTTGCGCGTAAGCGGCGCGAGAGCGCCGACCATGAGTTCAAGCTGATCGATTCGGAGACGGACGCGGCGCCACCTGCCGCTTCGGGCGGCAGCGGGCCACATCAGGACGCAGGGTCGGGACGCCCCCGTCTGCAGCGAGGCTCGCCTGCCGCCGGGGTTCCACCCGTTGCGCAGCAGCCTGCTCCGGCAGCTCGCAATGCCCGCAAGGCTGGTGGCAAGGTTGGTGCTCGCGAGCGCCGCACTCCGCAGACGTTGGAGGAGACGCTCGAGATCCTGGGGGCCAACGAGCTGGCCATCGACAACGGCCGCGGCGAGTCGCTGAATGACACTGGCGTGCGGCACCTGCGCGTGGAGGTGCAGAAGAACACGCCGTTCTCCCGGCTGCTCGAGCGCCTGAGCGAGCGCGTCAGGAAAGCCTGACGCGCGTTACCCTGATTACTTGCCGAAAAGCCTGTCGAGCTCGGCGCGCGCCCGATCGACTTCGGCGGTGTTGGGAGCGACGTACGCGCCCGGCCTCGGCTTGAAGAAATCGCAGAAATTTGCCTGGGTCTTCTCGCGGACCTCTTCGGCCGTGGGCTCGCGGCAGTGCTTGGCGACGCCGGTATCGTAATCGACACACATCCGGCACACGTGCAGCTCGGCCCGGCATTTCGGGCATTCCTCGAGCCGCCGCAGGGGTAATGTCAGCGCGGCGAGCGAGGTGCCGCACTTCCAGCATACGAGGTCGGCGGAGCGCATGGTCGCGGATTATGCGCCGTTCGCACGCTGACGGGACAACCGGCCTTCGAGAAAGGCCGCGAGCGCACGGCCGGTATGGGATTGGCGCTTGCGCCGCGCAATTTCCGCCGGTGCACCCTGGGCGACGACGCGGCCGCCGCCCTCGCCCGCCTCGGGGCCCATGTCCACGATCCAGTCCGCCTCCGCCATGACATCGAGGTTGTGCTCGACCACGACCGCCGTATTGCCCGCGGCGACCAGGCGGTGCAGGACGTGGGTGAGCTTCTCGACATCCGCCATGTGCAGGCCGACAGTCGGCTCGTCGAGCACATACAACGTGTGCTTCGGGAGAAGCGCATCGGCCCGCACCTTGGCCAGCTCCGCGACCAGCTTGATGCGCTGCGCCTCACCGCCCGAGAGCGTCGGGCTCTGCTGGCCGAGAGTCAGATACCCCAGCCCCACATCCTGGAGCAGCTTCAGCGCATGGTGAACACGCGAGTGTGCCTGGAAGAATTCGACAGCATCGTCCACGTCCATCGCGAGAACGTCGCCGATGCTCTTCTCGCGCCAGAGCACGGACAGGGTCTCGGTGTTGAATCGCCGGCCGCCGCAGACGTCGCAGAGAACCTTCACGTCCGGCAGGAAGCTCATCTCGATGGTCTTCACCCCCTGGCCTTCGCAGGCCTCGCAGCGACCGCCGGGCGTGTTGAAGGAGAAGCGGCTGGCGGTGTAGCCGCGCAGGCGCGCCTCGGTGGTGGCGGCGAAGATGCGCCGGATGTCATCCCACAGCCCGATGTAAGTGGCCGGGCAGGAGCGGGGAGTCTTGCCGATCGGCGTCTGGTCCACTTCCAGCACGCGGTCCACCTGCTCGAGCCCCCGCAGTCCGGCGCAGCCGATGAGCTGTGGGCTGCTCGAGCCATTGCGTCGGCCGGAGCGCCTGAGCACCCCGTTCCCCGCCGTGCTGCCCGCCGCATCGCCGAGCTGCCGGCGAAGGTTGGCGTAGAGTACGTCGCGCGCGACGGTTGATTTTCCCGAGCCGGAAACGCCCGTGATCACCACCAGCCGACCGAGCGGAACGCGTACGTCCGCGCCCCGCACGTTGTGCAGGAACACTCGCTCGAGCTTCAGCTGCGGGGTCCTTTCATCGACCGGCCGATGAGGCTGTGCCGGGTGGCGCAGCGGCTGGCGCAGGAAGCGCCCCGTGGTCGACCGCGGGTTTGCCATGAGGTCCTTCACCGTGCCCTCGCCGACCACCTCGCCGCCGAGCACGCCTGCGCCAGGGCCGAGATCGAGCACGTGGTCGGCGCGGCGGATGGTTTCCTCATCGTGCTCCACCACCACGAGCGTGTTGCGGTGGCTCGAAAGCTCCGCGAGAGAGTCGAGCAGGACGGCATTGTCGCGCGGGTGCAAACCGATCGTCGGCTCGTCGAGGACGTAGCAGACACCCTGCAGGTTGGAGCCGAGCTGCGCGGCAAGCCGGATGCGCTGCGCCTCGCCGCCCGAGAGCGTGGGCGCGGAGCGATCGAGCTGCAGGTAGCCGAGTCCCACGCGCTCGAGGAACTTCAGCCTCGCTCGGATCTCCGCCAGCAGGTCGCGGGCGATCTGCTGCTCCCGCGAGGTGAGCTTCAGCCGCCGGAAGAACTCCATCGCATGAGCGACGGAATCGGCTGCGAGGTCGGCGATGGAGCGCTCGCGGAAGCGTACGCTGAGGGCGACCGGATTCAACCGCTTGCCGGCGCAGCCGGCGCAGGTCTCGGGGGCATCCTCGTGCCAGCCGTTGGCCTGGCTCGCGGCGCGATCGGCCGGCTCGCCTTCCTCCTCCACCGCTTCCACCCCGGTGCCATGACAGTCCTCGCACCAGCCGTGCTTGGAGTTGTAGGAGAAGAGACGCGGGTCGAGCTCCGCGAAGCTGCGGTCGCAGGAGGGGCAGGCGCGCTTCGTAGAGAACACCGTCGGCCGATCGGAGTCAGGACCCAGGACGTGCACCAGCCCCTTGCCGAAGTCGAGGGCGCGCGCGAGCGCCTGGTGCAGCGCCGTGTCGGTCTTCGCTGCGACGTCGATCTCCGCGACGGGCAGCTCGATCGTGTGCTCCTTGAAGCGCGACAGCCGCGGCCACTGCGCCGTGGAGAGGTTGGCCCCGTCCACCCGCAGGGTCTTGAAGTCCTTCTTCGCGGCCCATTTGGCCAGGTCCGTGTAGTAGCCCTTGCGTGCCACGACCAGTGGGGCCAGGAGCGCGACGCGCTTGCCCTTGTATTGGCGCAGCAGCCGCGCGGCGATCGAGGCGGCGCTCTGCGACTCGATGGCGACGTCGCAATCGGGGCAGAACTGCGTTCCCAGCTTCACGTAGAGCAGACGCAGGAAATGATGGATCTCCGTCAGCGTGGCGACCGTGCTCTTGCGTCCGCCGCGGCTGGTGCGCTGCTCGATGGCAACCGTGGGCGGAATCCCGAATATCGCGTCGACGTCCGGCCGGGCGGCGGGCTGGACGAACTGGCGCGCATAGGCGTTCAGCGACTCGAGATAGCGGCGCTGGCCTTCATTGAAGAGGATGTCGAATGCGAGCGTCGACTTGCCGGACCCCGACACCCCGGTGATCACCGTGAGGCCATCTCTCGGGATCCGCACGTCGATGCTCTTCAGGTTGTGCTCGCGCGCGTTGTGAATCACCACGGCGTTGCGGTCCCGGCGGTTGCCTCCTTTGCCGGTCACGTAGGCCGCCGCAGGCTCCTCGACCGTTGCGAGCGGCATGGGTCGCGACGGTGTCGGCTCGCCGGCGATTGCGCGCGCGTAATCGGCGAGCGCCCGGCCTGTATGCGAGTCGGCGTGGGCGCGCACTTCCTGCGGCGTGCCGGTGCAGACGATCCGACCGCCGCGCTCGCCGCCTTCAGGCCCAAGATCGACGATCCAGTCCGCGGCGCCGATCACATCGAGGTTGTGCTCGATGACCAGCAGGGAGTGTCCGGCGGCGAGCAGCTTGCGGAACGCGGTGAGGAGCTTCGCGACATCCTGGAAGTGCAGGCCGGTGGTCGGCTCGTCGAACAGGAAGAGCTTCCCCTTGTGCGTGGTGCTCGAGAGCACCGAGCCTGCCTCGGCCAGGTGTCCCGCAAGCTTCAGCCGTTGCGCCTCGCCGCCCGAGAGAGTAGGCACCGGCTGACCCAGCGTCACATACTCCAGCCCGACATCGGAAAGCGGCGCCAGCCGCGCTGCGATCTCGCGCGAGTCGCGGAAGAACTCGAACGCCTCGGTGACGGTCATCTCCAGTACGTCGGCGATGCTGGCGCGTCGGCCATTCGTTCCCTCGCGCTTGATGTCGAGCACCTCGTCGCGATAGCGGCGGCCATTGCAGTCGGGACAGCGCAGGTAGACGTCCGAGAGGAATTGCATCTCGACGTGCTCGAAGCCGTTGCCGCTGCAGGTCGGGCAGCGGCCGTTGCCGGAGTTGAAGCTGAAGGTGCCGGCCGTGTACTTGCGCTCCTGCGCGGCGGGCTCCGCCGCGAACAGACTGCGGATGGCATCCAATGCCCCGACGTAGCTCGCGGGGTTGGACCGCGTGGTGCGGCCGATGGGACTCTGATCGACCATGACGACATCGTCGATGAGCTCCGCACCGACGAGCCCGGAGAAGGCGCCAGGCGCTTCGGTGGGCTTACCGTGATACTTCAGGAGCGCCGGGTAGAGCACCTCCTCGATGAGGGTGGACTTGCCGGAGCCCGATACACCGGTGACGCAAACCAGGCGTTTGAGCGGTATCCTGACATCCACGTCCTTCAGGTTGTGTTGGCGCGCGCCGCGCAGCTCGAGCCAGCGGTTGGAGCGGGCTTCCGCCACCACCTCGACCGGCGCGGCGGTTCCGCCGGCAGCGGAATCGCCCGCCGCCGCCGATCGGGCGGGTGCCGCCATGCCTCGCCCGGCGCCGACGTGCCGCTTGCCGCTGAGATATTCCCCCGTGAGCGAGCGGCCATCGCGGCGAATCTCGCTCGGGGTGCCGAAGAATACGGCCTCGCCGCCGCGCTCGCCGGCTCCCGGCCCCATGTCCAGGATGCGGTCCGCCTCGAGCATGATCTGCGGGTCGTGCTCCACGACGAGCAGCGAGTTGCCGGCGTCGCGCAGGCGCTTCATCACCGTGATGACCCGCAGCATGTCGCGCGGATGCAGGCCGATTGAAGGCTCGTCCAGCACGAACAGCGTGTTGACGAGCGAGGTGCCGAGCGCGGTGGTCAGGTTGATGCGCTGCACCTCGCCGCCGGAGAGCGTGCGCGACTGGCGGTCGAGCGTGAGATACCCGAGCCCGACGTCGACGAGATAGCCGAAGCGCCCGCGGATCTCCCCGAGCAGCAGGTCCGTCGCCTCATCGAGCGGCTGCGGCAGCCGCAGGTGGCGGAAGAAGTCGCAGGCGCGCTCCACTGGCAGCAACATCACGTCGTGAATCGAGACGCCCGGGAGGCCGCGGAGCGTCTCGTCGTTCCAGTCCACTCTCCGTGGCCGGAATCGCGCGGCGCTCCCCAGCGCCGCTTCGGCAAGGTCCCGATCGCCGACACGCCAGAGGAGTCCCTGCGTCTTCAGGCGTGCGCCGCCGCAGGTCTCGCAAGGCGTGTATGCGCGGTAGCGGGAAAGCAGGACCCGGACGTGCATTTTGTACGATCGGCTCTCCAGCCAGGCGAAGAAGCGCTTCGCGCCATACCAGACACCCTTGCTCCACTCGCCTTCGCCCTCGATCACCCAGCGGCGGTGCTCGGCCTTGAGCTCGCGCCACGGGACATCGAGCGGAATGCCGCGCTTTTTCGCAGACTTCTCCATGTCCTGCTGGCATTCGGCATAGGACTTGGTCTGCCAGGGCTTGACGGCCCCACCGCGCAGGGACCTGGTCTCGTCCGGAATCACCAGGCCATAATCGATGCCAATGGTGCGGCCGAAGCCGCGACAGCCATCGCAGGCTCCGACCGGCGAGTTGAAGGAGAACAGGCTGGGTGTCGGCTCCTGATACGAGCGGTCGCACTCGGCGCAGTGCAACGCGCTCGAATAGCGCCACGTCGCGAGCGGCCGAGGCGGATTACCGTCATCGATGACCTGCACGGCGACACGCCCTCGGCCGACACGCAGCGCGGTCTCGAGCGACTCGAGCACACGGCCGCGCTCCGCCTGGCCGGCGCGGAAGCGATCCTGTACGACCTCGAGCACGATCGCGCGGGCCACCGCGGAATTCGCCGACCTCGCTCTCTTGCCGCGTGCGGCGGCACCGCGCCTGGCCGCGGCTGGGGCCGCCGCCCCCGCAGCGGCCTTGGCCGACTGCGTCCGCTGGTTGCCGGCTGCGACGTCGCGCCGCTCGAAGAACCGCGTATAGCCCTGCTTCTCCAGGAGCGCGCGGACTTCTCCCTCCTGGAAACTGTCGGGCACCGGCACGGGAAACGTGAGCAGCAGCCGCGGATCGCCCGCGATCCCGGGTCGCGCAGCCCATGCCGCCGCGCGCTCCCGCAGATCGCCATAGATGCTCTCGGCGGTATCGCGCCGCACGGGCCGGCCGCAGCATTCGCAGTAGAGCGTCGCGGCGCGCGCGAACAACAGCTTGAGGTGGTCGTTGAGCTCCGTCATCGTGCCCACGGTCGAGCGTGACGTACGCACCGGGTTGGTTTGATCGATGGCGATCGCGGGCGGGATGCCCGCTATCGAGTCCACCTGCGGCTTGTCCATGCGATCGAGGAACTGCCGCGCGTAGGGAGAGAAGGTCTCGACGTAACGGCGCTGACCCTCTGCGTAGAGCGTATCGAACACGAGCGAGGACTTCCCCGATCCTGACACGCCCGTCACCACCACGAGCTCGTTGAGCGGCACGTCCAGATCGAGATTCTTCAGATTGTTCTGGCGCGCGCCGCGCACGCGAATGGCATCGCGAGAGTCGTCGGTCATTCCGTCACCGGTATCGTCGAAGTGAGAGGCCGAAGGGGGCCGAAGATCGAGGGCAAGAGCGAGCGGGACCCGCTCACGGATGCGCCGATTTTACCGTACATGTGGGCTGCGCGGCGATGCTCAAGGGTGCTGCGCTACGATCCGTGCAATACAGTACCGTGGCTCCGTGGGTCCTGGATACTCTCCGGCGTAGGGGCCGCGGTGGCGTACAATTGTCGAAAGCAAGTGACTAAGCGGGCCAAAGCCGCCTTTGGCCCGCGAGCCCGAAAGAGCCCGGCGGTTGGCCGCTCAAAGCGCCGCAGGCGACTTTGAGCCAATAGAGGAGGATCCCATGTCGCCGCAGTCCTACAGCAATATCCTGCAATTGATCGGCCATACGCCGCTCGTCGCGGTCACGCGCCTCGACACCGGCCCGTGCCGACTCTTTCTCAAGCTCGAGAACCAGAATCCCGGCGGCTCGATCAAGGATCGCGTCGGTCTGTACCTCATCGAGGCGGCCGAGCGCGACGGCCGGCTCCCGCCCGGGGGCACGCTGATCGAGGCGACCGCCGGCAACACCGGGCTGGGCCTCGCGCTGGTGGCGGCGCAGAAGGGCTATCGCCTGCTGCTGGTCATCCCCGACAAGATGAGCCAGGAGAAGATATTTCACCTCAAGGCCATGGGCGCCGAGGTGGTGCTCACCCGCTCGGACGTCAGCAAGGGCCATCCGGAATACTACCGTGACATGGCGCAGCGGCTGGCGCGCGAAACGCCCAACTCCTTCTTCGTCGACCAGTTCGGCAATCCCGCCAATCCGCGCGCCCACGAGGAGACCACGGCGCCGGAGATCTGGCAGCAGATGGATCACAAGCTCGACGCCATCGTCTGCGGCGTAGGCACGGGTGGCACGCTCACTGGTGTTTCGCGGTATTTCGCGCGCGTCGCTCCCGATGTCGAGGTCGTGCTGGCCGATCCGGCCGGATCGGTGCTGGCCGAGTATGTGAAGACCGGAAAGATGCCGCAGGAGCACGGCAGCTGGCTGGTCGAAGGCATCGGCGGAGACTATGTGCCGCCGGTCGCCGACTTCGGCCGTGTCAAATGTTCTTACACCATACCCGACGCGGAGTCGTTCAAGACCTGCCGCGAGCTGCTGGGCAAAGAGGGCATCATGGCAGGGACCTCCACCGGCACGCTGGTCGCGGCGGCCCTGCGCTACTGCCGTGAGCAGACGCAGCCGAAGCGTGTCGTCACCCTCGTCTGTGACAGCGGCAACAAATACCTGTCGAAAGTCTATAACGACTACTGGATGTTGGATCAGGGGTTCAGCGAGCGGGAGCGCTTCGGCGATCTTCGGGACCTCATCGCACGCCGTCACTGGGAGCGCGCCGCGGTGACGGTGGATGCGTCCGAGCCCGTGATGGCCGCCTACCGGCGGATGAAGCTCTACGATGTCTCGCAGCTGCCCGTGATGCGCAATGGCCGTATCATCGGCATCGTCGATGAGGAAGACATCCTTCTCGAGGTGTTCTCCAACCCCAA
>DASVWT010000224.1:0-5718 GCA_036393055.1 Steroidobacteraceae bacterium | reverse complement strand
CGCCAGGATCTGCCCGCGCGGCCCGACGATCGCCGAGATCCCGTCATTGGAGGCGATGATCATGCTGCGGCCTTCCTCGAGCGAGCGCATCCGCGCCATCTGAAACTGCTCATACCGCGCGGTGGAGTGTCCGAACCAGGCATCATTGGTGACATTCACCAGCGCATTCGCCTTGGGCAGCATGCGCAGCATGTAGCTGCCGTACCCCACCTCATAGCAGACCGTCGGCCCCAGCTCGAGCCCGGCCACCGGCAGAGGGGACTGATGTGTGCCGCCGCGGCTGAAGCTCTCGTACGGCAAGGTCATCAGGCGCAGCCAGTTCCGCACGAAATGCGGCACCGGGAAGAACTCCGCGAACGGCACCAAGTGATCCTTGGCATACCAGCTCGCCTGCTTGCCGAGCGCCAGGATCGAATCGTAATAACGCTCGCCGTCCTCCGAGGCACGCACCACGCCCATGACCAGCGAAGAGCCGTGTGCCTGCGCCTCGCGATCGACCGTCGCGATGTACGGCAGCAGGTTATTGGCCAGATCCGGCAGCGCCGCTTCCGGCCAGACGATGAGCTGCGTGCCGAGCGCCGACTCCGTCATCTTGCGGTAGCGCTCGAGAATCATCGGCGCCTTGCTGTCGAGCCACTTGTCCTCTTGCGGAATGTCGGCCTGGATGACCGCCACGGAGACCGGCGCCCCGGAGGGGTGTGTCCAGTGTATCGGGTTCAGGGCCGCGCCGGCGGCCCAGGGCGCGATCAGAGTCAGCGCCGCGATCACACGCACGCGCGCGGTGCCGCGCAGCAGCGCGATGAGCGCGCCCGCGCTCGTGAGCAGCACCAGGCTGATGCCGTAGACACCCAGGACCGGCGCGAGCGCGGCAAGCCAGGTATCGGTCTGCGAGTAGCCGAGCGACAGCCAGGAGAAGCCCGACAGGAACCAGCCGCGCCACCACTCGATGAGGAGCCACGCCGCCGGCATGCCGATCAGCCAGCGCCAGGCGCCGCTTCGCGGCAGCCAGCGCGCCACGATGTAGCCGATCAGGGCGTTGTACAGGGCCATGATGCCTATAAGGCCCAACATGATGGCGATGGTCAGCCAGACTGGCGCCTTGCCGAGATCATGGACGCTGACGTAGAGCCAATACGTGCCGGCGAGAAAGGTACCGAAGCTGAACCAGAATCCCGTCCACGCCGCATCCCGCGGCGCCGCCGCCTCCCACAGCCACATCAACACCGCCGGGCAGAGGATGGCGAGCGGCCACCACTGAAGCGGGGCGAAGGCGCAGGCAAGCAGGGCACCCGCGCCGAGGGCGAGCAGCCTGCGCGCGAGCACGCCGTGGCGCAGCAGCGCCATCGCAGCCGGAGGCCGGGCCGCGGGGGAGGGCGCCGCGGTTGCCTCTCGCGGCGGAGCGGCCACGGCAGTGGGAGGCGGTGAGCTCATGCCCGGGACTCGTCCTGATCCGGCTTTGCGTGCCCGTCCTGGCCGTCGGGCGGTGTCACATCCCGCGGCGGCACGACCCGCAGCGCATCGATGCGGCGCCGATCCGCCCTCATGACCCGGAATTCGAACCCATCGATGCTCGCCGACTCGCCGCGCCGGGGGAGCCTCCCGAACTGCTTCATGAGAAGCCCGGCCACGGTCTCGAAACCCTCCGCCTCCGAGAGGCGGGCGCCGAAGTACTCGTTGAATTCCTCGATACGGGTGACGCCGCGGACCAGGAAGAGACGGTCGGCCTCCTTGCGGATGTTCTGATCGTCCTCGACGTCGAACTCATCGTCGATGTCGCCGACGATCTGCTCGATCACGTCCTCGATGGTCACGAGGCCGGCGACGCCGCCGTACTCATCGACCACGATGGCCATGTGGTTGCGGCTGCCGCGGAATTCCTTCAGCAGGTCATTCAGCCGCTTCGATTCCGGGACGAACGCCACCGGCCGCATGAACTCGCGGATGTCGAAGCGCTCCCGCGCCTCACCGTTGCAGAGGCGCAGCAGGTCCTTCGCGAGCAGGATGCCGACGATATCGTCGCGGTCCTGGTCCATCACCGGGAAGCGCGAGTGCCCGGATTCCACCACGGTCGGCAGGATGCGCGAGACCGGGTCGTCCCGGCGCAGAGACACCATCTGCGCGCGCGGCACCATGATATCGCGCACGTGCAGGTTGGAAACTTCCAACACGCCTTCGAGCATCTGCAGGGCATCCGCATCGAGCAGGCCGCGGGTGCGGGCCTCGCGCAGGATCTCGAGCAGCTCCTGGCGGTCCTGCGGCTCCGGGGCGAAGGTCTGCGTCAGCCGCTTCAGCCATTTGCCGGTGGTGTTGATGTCCTTTGGCATCGGTCAGATCCTGTAGGGGTTCGCGAACCCCAGGCGGCGCAGTATCGCGATTTCGCGGCGCTCCATGCGCTCGGCATCCGCCTCGCGCTCGTGGTCATAGCCGATGAGGTGCAATGCGCCGTGCACCACCAGGTGCGCCCAGTGTGCCTGCAGCGCCTTGCTCTGCTCGCGCGCCTCCGAGCGCACCACCTGCGCGCAGATCACCAGATCGCCCAGGGGTCGCGCGTGCGCGCCGCTCTGCCGGCCGCGGGTCGCCCGCCCACCGGACACCGGGTGCGTCAAGGGCGCCGGCGGGAAAGACAACACGTTGGTGGGCTTGTCCTTGCCCCGATAGCGCGCATTGAGACGGCGACTCTCGACGGCGCCCACCACACGCACGCCGAGCTCGCCGCCAACGGCGCGGCTACCGATCGCCGCGGCCGCCCACGCGGCAATGTCAGCCGCCCGCGGTGCCCAGCTCTTGACGCGCGTCTGCACATCGACCCGCAAGGAGCGTCGCACCGGGGCCCTCGTGATCATTGGCCGCCGCCTTCCGGTTTGAGCGCGGCTGCGGTGCGCGCCTCATATGCCTGCACGATGCGCTGCACCAGCGGGTGACGCACGACGTCCTGGGCATCGAAGAAAGTGAAAGCAACCCCCTCGACGCCGCGCAGCACGCCGATGACGTGGCTCAGGCCCGACTGCCGGCCCGCCGGCAGATCCGTCTGCGTCACATCTCCCGTGACCACGGCCTTGGAGCCGAAGCCGATGCGCGTGAGGAACATCTTCATCTGCTCGACGGTGGTGTTCTGCGCCTCATCGAGGATGATGAACGAGTCGTTGAGCGAGCGGCCGCGCATGAAGGCGAGCGGCGCCACCTCGATGACGTTGCGTTCGATGAAACGTGATACCCGGTCGAATCCCAACATCTCGTACAGGGCGTCGTACATCGGGCGCAGGTACGGATCGACCTTCTGCGTCAGATCGCCAGGCAGGAATCCAAGCCGCTCCCCGGCCTCCACCGCCGGCCGGACCAGGATGATGCGACGGATGGTCTCCGCCTGCAGCGCCTCCACCGCGCACGCCACTGCGAGATAGGTCTTGCCCGTGCCGGCGGGGCCGATGCCGAAAGTCAGGTCACGGCTGCGGATGTGCCCCAGGTATTCGCGCTGATGATTGCCACGGGCGCGGATGCCGCCTCGCGGCACACGGATGGCGCGCTCCGCAGGCTCGACATCCGCGGGCACCCCGCCCGATTCCCGCTCGCGCAGGGCCAGGTGCACACGCTCCGGAGTGACTTCCTCGTCCTTCGCCTGGCTGAAGAGCTCCTGCAGAATGTCCGCGGCGCTGCCGGCGCGCGCCCCGAGCACGCGGAAGTTGTCGCCGCGCCGGCGGATCTGCACGTCGAGCCGCGCCTCGAGCAGGCGGAGATTCTCATCGAGCGGGCCACAGAGGTTGGCCAGCCGCGCGTTGTCGGACGGCTCCAGATCGAACTCGCGGATTGCCTCGGGGGCCGCTACTGCCACAGGCGTCCGCGCAGGCTGTGCGGCCTGGCTTCGGTCACGGCGACGCGCGCAAATCGGCCAATGAGCTCGTCCGGGCCGGCAAAGTTGATCCAGCGGTTGTTCTCGGTCTTGCCCGCCAGCTCGCGCCCGTCGCCGTTGGCCGGGCGCCGCGCGGGACGCTCGATCAGCACGCGCTGCACGCTGCCCACCATGCGCTCGCTGATGGCGCGGGCCTGCGCCTCGAGCTGCGCCTGAAGCCGCGTGAGGCGCTCCTGCTTCACCTCGGCCGGAGTGTCGTCGGGGAGTGATGCGGCGGGCGTGCCGGGACGGCGGCTGTAGAGGAAACTGAAAGACTGATCGAAGCCGACCTCGCGCACGAGCGTGAGCGTCGCCTCGAAGTCGCGATCGCTCTCGCCAGGGAATCCCACGATGAAGTCGGAGGAGATACAGATATCCGGCCGCACGCTCCTGAGCTTGCGGACCTTTTCCTTGAATTCAATGGCGGTGTAGCCGCGCTTCATGAGCGCCAGCACCCGATCGGAGCCGCTCTGCACCGGCAGATGCAGATGGCTTGCGAGCTGCGGCACGTGCGCGAAGGCCTCGATCAGGCTGTCGTTGAGCTCGAGCGGATGCGAGGTGGTGAAGCGGATGCGCTCTATTCCCGGCACCGCCGCGACATGGTGAATGAGGGTGGCAAGGTCGACCACGGCACCGTCGGCCATGGGGCCGGCATAGGCGTTGACGTTCTGGCCGAGGAGGGTCACCTCGCGGACGCCTTGGGCCGCAAGCTGCCGCACCTCCGTGAGCACCGACTCGAAAGGCCGGCTGACCTCGTCCCCGCGGGTGTACGGCACGATGCAGAAGCTGCAGTAGCGGCTGCAGCCCTCCATGACCGATACGAAGGCCGTGGCGCCCTCGGCGCGCGGCTGCGGCAGGCGGTCGAATTTCTCGATCTCCGGAAAGCTGATATCGACCACGGAGCGGCCGGTGCGGCGCAGCTGCGCGATCATGTCCGGCAGGCGGTGCAGGGTCTGCGGACCGAACACCAGATCCACGAAGGGCGCCCGCCGCGTGATGCCCTCGCCTTCCTGGCTCGCGACGCATCCGCCGACGCCGATGAGCACGTGTGGCCGCTGCGCCTTGAGCTTGCGCCACTCTCCCAGCATGGAGAACACCTTCTCCTGCGCTTTCTCGCGCACCGAGCAGGTATTCATCAGCAGCACATCGGCCTCGGCAGGATCCTCCGTGCGCGCGAGACCCACGCCAGCCTCGAGCACGTCCGCCATGCGGGCGGAGTCGTACTCGTTCATCTGGCAGCCGAAGGTCTTGATGAAGTAGCGGCGGGACATAGGCAGGGAATCCGCCAATTCTACGGCCTCGGCCATCGGCCCGCACGGCTGCTGCACGGAATTGCCTGGCCGCGGAAAAACTACTTATTATTCAATAAGTTATGATCTCGCTGGCCGCTCATGGGAGAGCTTCAGAATGGGATATCGTCGTCGAAGTCTTCCCGCTCGCCGCCGGCCGCCCCGCCGCCGCCGCCGCCGCCGCCGCCCGGCCCGGCATAGTCTGGGAGGGGCTCGCGCGGCATGCCGCCGGCAGCGGTGCCGCCCGCCCCCGCGCCGGCACCGCTGCCGCCGCCGCGCCCGCCGAGCATCTGCATCTCATTGCCGACGATCTCGGTGGAATAGCGCTCGTTGCCCTGCTTGTCCTGCCACTTGCGGGTGCGCAGGCTGCCCTCGATATAGACCTGCGAGCCCTTCTTGAGATATTCCCCGGCGATCTCCGCCAGGCGGCCGAAGAGGGCGACGCGGTGCCACTCGGTGCGCTCCTGCTGCTCGCCGCTCTGCTTGTCGCGCCAGCTCTCGGTGGTCGCGATGCGCAGGTTCGCCACGCTGCTGCCCGAAGGC
>DASVWT010000223.1:0-2366 GCA_036393055.1 Steroidobacteraceae bacterium | reverse complement strand
CCCCCGCGACGGCAAGCGGCACGACTTCGGCTGCATGGCCGCGATCTACCTGATGCAGCCCGGTGCCGGCACGCGCGTGCGCACCTGGACGCCGCGGGCGGGTCACTTCCACGGCTTCTGCATCACCCACGGGGAAGCCATATCCATGGCGGATTACCTGACCGTGCGCGATGGCGCGCAGGTCGTGTATCGCCCGA
The DNA here is from genome assembly GCA_036393055.1 of Steroidobacteraceae bacterium. Lineage (GTDB taxonomy): Bacteria > Pseudomonadota > Gammaproteobacteria > Steroidobacterales > Steroidobacteraceae > 13-2-20CM-66-19. The sequence continues at coordinate 2,169 of DASVWT010000223.1, read as the reverse complement.
CGGTGCACTACGCCTATCATCCCTGCGATTCCGCCGTGATGTCGGTTTACGAGCTGGCCGGCCGCAACTACGTGCAGCAGGAGCGCCAGCGCATCCTCATGGACGATATCGCCGGCGGCATCGACGAGCTCGGTGTCCTGCTCGCCGGGCACAAGAAGAACGCGTACTGGTACGGCTCGCAGCTTTCCGTCGAGGAGGCGCGCAAGCTCGCTCCCTACAACAACGCGACCAGCCTGCAGGTCACGACCGCCGTGCTCTCCGGAGTCATCTGGGCAATGGAGAACCCGAACTGCGGCATCGTCGAGCCCGACGAGATCGACTTCCGCCGCAATCTGGAGATCTGCCGCCCGTATCTCGGCCCCGTGGTGGGCCGCTACACCGACTGGACGCCGCTGCACGAGCGCGAGCGCCTGTTCCCAGAGGACCTGGACAAGACCGATCCCTGGCAGTTCAAGAACGTCCGGGTCGCGTGGTAGCGAGGCGGTAGTCGATCTCCACGATGATCAGAGTGCAGCTGCCGCCCGGCAGCTCGACGGTTATCTCGTCATCCAGACGGCGGCGCAGCAACGCCCGCCCGAGCGGCGAGTCCATGCTTATGTAGCCCGGCTCGCGGTCGAACTCATCCGGCCCCACGATGCGGTAATGTGACTGTGCGCCGTCGGCCGCCTCGACCGTCACCCACGCGCCGAAATACACCTTGCTGCGGTCCGCCGGCGGCTGATCGACGATGACCATGCCATCGAGGCGCTTGCGCAGAAACCGCACCCGCCGGTCGATCTCGCGCAGCCGCCGTTTACCATAAGTGTATTCGGCGTTCTCGGAGCGGTCCCCCTGAGCCGCCGCTTCCGCCACCGCCTGCGTTACTTTCGGGCGCTCCATCCTCCAGAGTTGCTCCAGCTCCTCGCGCAGGCGCTGCTCCCCCTCCGGGGTGATGTATTTCGAAGCCGCAGGCGGGGGTGCCCGGTACCGTCCCATGGAGCGATTTTGTCAAAAGCCCGGTGTTCTGTGGAGCCGTTCACGGACGGCGCCGCGCAGCGAAATTACGCTTTCCATCGTGGCTACCAAGTACTACACGCACTTCGTAACCGGGGCGCCGCGGGTGCCGAGCGCGATCCCCTCGAACGAATGGAGCGGAGTAGTGGAGCTGCGGCATCCGCTGGAAAGCGGCGGCGGCACGCGCGAGCTGCGATCCCTGCTCGCGCAGAGCTTCGATCTGGATTCGGAAGAGATCAAGATTTTGCACTGGGCGCGCTTGCACTGATGGTTGACGGAATGGGTATCCCCTAGCGGACTTCCTTCCCTTCATCGAAAGTCCGCATTTCGAACCCCCGGCCCGAAAGGACCGGGGGTTTTTTTGTTGTCCATTGGCGCAAATCGCTCCCGGGGCCCTGGGCCGCTCACTCATTTGCTTTCGCACGGCGGAGTCGCCAAAGGCCGACAGGATGCTCCTTGCCCTGCTCAGGATGTCATAATCCCGAGACGATGAAGTCTTCTCCGCTTCGCATTCTCCTGGCGGCGTGCCTGTCGGTCACCGTCGGCGCCTGCTCTTTGCTGCGCGCGCCGCAGCGCCCCGCGCCGGCTCCACCCCAAAAAGTCGCGCCTGCCGAGCCACCGGCGCCGCTGCCGGTGCAGACGGAGCGCTTCGTGCTCGCGCCCGGACAGGACGTCGTCGGCCGATTGCAGATCGTCAAAGTCCGTCAAGGCGAGACCCTCAGCGACATCGGCAGGCGATTCAACGTGGGCCTGGGGGAGATGACCCGCGCCAACCCCGACGTCGATCCCTGGATACCCAAGCCCGGCACGACCGTCATCGTGCCCACGCAGTACGTGCTGCCGGTTGCTCCGCGCCGCGGCATCGTCGTCAACCTCGCCGCCATGCGGCTCTTCTACTTTCCGCCTCACAAGCGCGGCAAGCCGCAGATCCTCATCACCCACCCGGTCGGCATCGGGCGGCAGGGCTGGAAGACCCCGCAAGGGGTGACCCATGTGCTGTGGCACGAGCAAAACCCCGTCTGGCACGTGCCGCCTTCGATCATCGCCGAGCATCTGCAGGAAGGCGACAAGCTGCCGCGGGTCATGGGCCCCGGTCCCGACAATCCGCTCGGCGGCTACGCGCTGCACCTCGGCTGGCCGGGGTACCTGATCCACGGAACCAACAAACCGGTCAGT
>DASVWT010000222.1:0-5621 GCA_036393055.1 Steroidobacteraceae bacterium | reverse complement strand
CCAGTCGCTCGGCATGGCGTGCTTCGGCAGATACTGATCCACCAGAACGCCGATCGCCTCCTCCAGGATGCCGCGGATCGCCGCCGACACATCCGCCGTCCCCATGATCTCCGTGCGCTGCTGATAGACGACCTTGCGCTGGTCGTTGGCGACGTCATCGAACAGGAGCAGTTGCTTGCGGATGTCGAAGTTGTGAGCCTCGACTTTGCGCTGCGCCTTCTCGATCTGGCGGCTGAGCATGCCGCTCTCGATGACCTCGCCCTCCTTCATACCGGCCATCTTCAGCAGGCGCTGTGTGCGCACCGGATCGCCGAAGATGCGCATCAGGTTGTCCTCCATGGAGAGATAGAAGCGGCTCGATCCCGGGTCGCCCTGCCGGCCGGAGCGGCCGCGCAGCTGATTGTCGATGCGGCGGGACTCGTGCCGCTCCGTGCCGATGATATGCAGGCCGCCCGCCGCCACGACTTTCTCGTGGCGAGCGCGCCACTCGGCTCGGACACGCTCGCGTGTCGCCTCGTCGATCTCACCGCCTGATTCCTGAGCGAGGGCGTTGAGCTCGGCCTCGAGGCTGCCGCCCAACACGATGTCCGTGCCGCGGCCCGCCATGTTGGTCGCTATGGTCACGGCGCCCGGCCGTCCGGCCTGGGCGACGACGTGCGCCTCGCGCTCGTGCTGCTTCGCGTTCAGCACCTGGTGCTCGATGCCCTCCTTCTGCAGCACGCCGGAGACCAGCTCCGAGGTCTCGATGGAGGTCGTGCCGACGAGTACCGGCTGCTCGCGCTCGACGCACTCGTGGATATCCTCGATGATGGCCTTGAACTTGTCGTTCTGGGTGAGGTGCACGAAGTCCGCGTTGTCCTTGCGGATCATCGGCTTGTGGGTCGGGATGACCGTGACCTCCAGGCCGTAGATCTCCAGGAACTCCGGCGCCTCGGTATCTGCCGTGCCGGTCATGCCGGAAAGCTTCTTGTAGAGCCGGAAATAGTTCTGGAACGTGATCGAGGCGACCGTCTGGTTCTCCTCGCGCACGCGCACGCCTTCCTTCGCCTCGATGGCCTGGTGGAGGCCGTCGGACCAGCGTCGACCCGGCATCGTACGTCCGGTGAACTCGTCCACGATGATGATCTCGCCACCGCGGACGATGTACTCGACATCCCGCTTGTAGAGCGCGTGGGCACGCAACGCCGCGTTCAAGTGGTGCATCAGGCGGATGTTGGCAGGATCGTAGAGACTCTCGCCTTCGCGCAGCAGCCCCGCCTTCAGCATCAACGCCTCGACACGCTCGTGGCCCTCCTCGGTGATGTGGACCTGTTTGGTCTTTTCCTCAACGGCGAAGTCGCCGGGCCCCTCCTCCTCGAGCTGGCGCGTCAGGCTCGGCACCAGCTGGTTGATCCGCAGGTAGAGCTCCGTGCTCTCCTCCGCCGGACCCGAGATGATGAGCGGCGTACGTGCCTCGTCGATGAGGATGGAATCGACCTCGTCCACGACGGCGTAGGCGAGCGAGCGCTGGACCCGGTCCTCCAGGCTGAAAGCCAGGTTGTCCCGCAGATAATCGAAGCCGAGCTCGTTGTTGGTTCCGTACGTGATGTCGCAGGCGTACGCCTCGCGCTTCTCCTGCGGCGACTGGGAATTCTTGATGACGCCCACCGTCAGCCCGAGGAAGCGGTGCACCGGTCCCATCCAGTCGGCATCGCGCTGCGCCAGGTACTCGTTCACCGTGACGATGTGCACGCCTTCGCCGGCGAGCGCATTGAGATAGGCCGGAAGCGTCGAGACCAGTGTCTTGCCCTCGCCCGTGCGCATCTCCGCGATCTTTCCTTGATGCAGCGCGATGCCGCCGATGAGCTGGACATCGAAGTGGCGCATCTTGAGCGTGCGCCAGGCGGCCTCCCGCACCACGGCGAAAGCTTCCGGGAGGAGATCGTCGAGGGTCGCGCCTTCCCGCAGCCGCTGCCGGAATTCCTCCGTCTTGCCGCGCAGAGCCTCATCGCTCAGGGCCTTGAGCCCGGGCTCGAGCTCCTTCGCCGCGCGGATGTACCGCCCATACCCGCGGATCAGCCGGTCATTGCGGCTGCCGAAAATGCGCTTGAGAGTGTCGAGCAACTTGAAGGTCCTGATTGATTCTGGGGTTTCCTGCTGCCTCAAGGCTCGGGAAGGCGGGTCTCGGAGGGCGCCGGAAACGGGCGGGGTATTCTACGCACGCGAGGCTTGGTACCCAATGGGTTCCCGCCAAACGGAAATCAAGCCATTGGACCGCGGGCGAAGCCGCCGGTGCGGTGGGGGTGACGAGCCTGATCCGGCGCGAGCGCCGGCCCCAGGCGATCTCAGTCCTGTCCGTCCGCGCTCGCGCTGGCCGGCGCGGCCTTCTCGGCAATCGCGGGAACGGGGTCCCCGGTCGTGAATGCCGTCGATCCCGCGCGCAATGCGACGAACCGGGCGGGATTCACCTCGTGGCCGTTCTTCAGCACCTCGAAATGCACGTGCGGTCCGGTCGAGCGGCCGGTATCGCCCACCAGGGCGAGAACGTCGCCGCGATTGACCGTCTCACCCACGTGCACGAGCACCTTGTAGGCGTGTCCGTAGCGCGTCGCGTATCCGTTCCCGTGATCGATCTGCACCATGTTGCCGTAGCCGCCCCGGGCACCGGCCCACGTCACGATGCCGGCGGCCACCGCGCGGATTCGGGTTCCCTCCGGGGCCGCGAAGTCGATGCCCTCGTGAAATTCGCCGCCGCCGGTGAAAGGATCGACCCGCTGGCCGAAGCCCGAGGAGATGTAGCCGCTGCTGACGGGACGCCCCTCCGGGTGGATCTCCTGTCCGAGCTGGCGCGAGAGAATGACGTTCTCGAGCGCCGAGAGCTGCGAGCCGCTGAGGTCGATCTGCCCCTGCAGGCTCTGCAGCATGGTCGAGATGTCGGCGATCTGCGGCCGCGACCCGGGAATGTCGGTCTCCGGGCCGCCCTGCGGCGGATCATGGCCGAAGTTGAATTCGCTGCTCTTGATTCCCGCCATGGCCGTCAGGCGCTGGCCCAGAGCATCCAGGCGGATGATGTGCGCCTTCATGTCGCCGAGCTGAATGGCGATCGCATCGGCGCGCACCTGCATCTGCCGCTTGAGGTCGGCGATCTCCTCGCGCTGCTTCGCCAGGACCTGCGACCAGTGGGCGGTCTGCGCGAACGACAGGCCACCGCCATTACCGCCATGGCCCAGGGTCAAGCCCACCCCGAAGGCGCCGCCCACGATCCCGAGCACCATCAGAGCCACGGCCGCAAGCGCGAGCGGCGGCAGATGCAGCTGTCGCGCCTGCCCGTCGCGCTTGGAAAAGAGGATGACGTTCATGCCGTGCGCTCCGCGTGTGTTACCGTTTCCCGGTGCCCTGATGCTCCCCAAGGCGGATCTCAGGGTCGATATTGGCGGGCAACGCAGCAAACCGAGCGCACGAGCCAGCCAAGTGAGCGGCCCGGCCTTCGCATTCGCACCCGCCTGCGCGGGCGTCGAAGCACCAGGAAGCCCTTCTTCGAAAAAACTTGCGCTTTGCCTGCAACCCCGCTGTCATGGCTCTCCGCTTTAGACCGGTGGCTTTGCGTCCCCGCCTTTCGACGAGTTTGCCCTCGAGCAACGGCCAGAATATGCCCAATCGGAGCCGTCAGCACAAGCGCAGCGTCCCCAAACCGGCCTCTCGGTCACTGCGAACTGGATCACAGTTGGCCTCCCAGCCGCGCCAATCAGGCTCCCAGCCTCAACGTGCTCATTCTGTCAAAGACTTGTTGGCCCGCGCGGTTCCCGTTTTGTCGCGAGCCGCAGACCAAAGTGCCCGCCAAGCCTTCTGGCGCCCCTGGCTGGAGGCCCGTCTGCCCCCCGAGCTGCCCCCCAGAATCACGGGCGTTACCGAGCGGGACGGCAATCTAGTGGTTTTCGCCGACTCCCCCGCCTGGTCCGCCCGCCTTCGATATGCGCTGCAGGAGCTCACCGCCGAGATCCAGACAGCACAGCCCGACATCAAAGAAGTCGCGGTCCGGGTGATGCCCCGCTCAGCCAGACAATCCCGAATGTGAGACCGGGGCCTTGGCCGCAAAGGCTTTTCCGGGAGCCTGAAAAACAGGACGTTTTTCCGGCAGCCTACATGGACGTATTCACGGCGTTCCCGGAAAAGCCTTTGCGGTCGAGGCCCCGGAAGCTCGAAACGGTGAAAGGCTCAGCCCCCGCCCGACCCCGGCAAAGCAGGCGCCTCGATGTAGGAAATAGGCGCATCCGCATAAGACTCGAACGTCACCTTCTCCCAGGTGGTCGTATCTTTCATCAGCGACCGCAACAGCCGGTTGTTCAGCGCGTGCCCCGACTTGTGCCCGCTGAACTCCCCGATGAGGCTGTGCCCCAGCAGATAGAGGTCGCCGATCGCATCCAGGATCTTGTGCTTGACGAACTCGTCCTCGTACCGCAGCCCATCCTCGTTGAGCACGCGGAAATCATCGAGAACGATGGCGTTGTCGAGGTTGCCGCCGAGCGCGAGATTGCGCTCCCGCAACGATTCCAGGTCGCGCATGAATCCGAAGGTGCGCGCCCGGCTCACCTCCTTGAGGAACGAGGTCGTCGAGAAGTCCATCGACGCCTTCTGCGCGCGGCGCTTGAAGATCGGGTGATTGAACTCGATCTCGAAGTTGACCTTGAAGCCATCGAAGGGGCTGAACTCCGCCCACTTGTCGCCTTCCTCCACCCGCAGCCGCTTCTTGATGCGGATGAAGTGCTTCGGCTCTCGCTGCTCCTCGATACCGGCCGACTGCAACAGGAAGACGAACGGCCCCGCGCTGCCGTCCATGATCGGCACTTCCGGCGCCGACAGCTCCACGATGGCGTTGTCTATTCCCAACCCCGCGAAAGCCGACAGCAGGTGCTCCACCGTGGAGACCCGGGTGCTGCCCCGGCACAGGGTCGTGCCGAGCATCGTGTCGCCGACATTCTCGGCATGCGCCACCACGTCCACCGCCTGCGGCAGATCGGTCCTTCGGAACACAATGCCTGTGTCGGGAGGGGCCGGACGGAGCGTCATCAGGACCTTCTTGCCCGTATGAAGCCCGACGCCAGTGGCGCGGATCGAATTCTTTAACGTCCGCTGACCGACCATGTTTATAGCTGCGTGAGTCCTTCGTCTCTCAACGACCCGAGGGGGCCACGGATGACCGAGGCCCCGCGGCGCGCCGCTTCGCGCTCCGCCGGCTGTCCCCGACCCGGGGGCCCTGGCGGCTGCCATCCGACCCTAAGGTCAGAACGGTTGCCGCGGACATTGGGGTCCGCGGCGCGAAACGGCGCGCTACCGTATCACAAGCTGGCCAGTTGCGCTCAATCAGCTTGGCGGCGCAGGAATGCCGGAATATCAAGCAGGTCCTCCGGTTGCACGTCCTGCCGCAGCCCATCGCCCACTGCCCGCTGCCGCTGAACCGTCGGCTTGTCGAGCTGCGCGTAGTCGCTGCTCGAGAGGGGGCTGCGACGCACCACCCGCATGGGCGGCTCGCGCATTTCCCGCTCGCGCGCCGCCTGCTCGCCGCGGCCCGGCGCCGCCTCCGTCTGACGGAACGAGCCGACCGGCTGCGGGCGGGCCATCGCGGCCGGGCGGCCGAGCCCGGT
>DASVWT010000221.1:0-8892 GCA_036393055.1 Steroidobacteraceae bacterium | reverse complement strand
GCCTACCTGCCCGAGCGCTATGCGCAGGAGGGTCGTGAGCTCGTCATGGAATACTTCGCCGAACACTATCCGGTGCGCGTGGCCGGAGTAGGCCAGCGGGCGCTCTACGATCCGGGTAACGAGCGTCCGAAGTCCTGAATGAACACGCTGCGGGACGCGGCGTGTGATCGGCTTGCGCGCGGATCAGTCGTCGAAGTACCGTTCGACGATGTCGGCCGGAAGAATGACGTTCCAACCGGTGGCGGCACGCCCATGGCCCGGTGTTGCGCCAAGGGCATAGGCGGCATGGCGAGGGGCGAGCGACCGCAACTCCTCCAGTGCCTCCGCCGCCTCTACGCCGAGCGCGTGCCGCTCACGATCGAGCCAGAAACCGAGTACCCCGATCGCCGTTGCGTTGCCGAGCCGGCTCGCAAAGCCCACCAGGGCATCGAGATTCAGAGACACTTCCGTCTCCATCATCAGATCCAGGGACCCGAATAAGCCTTCGGCTCCGCCCGCCAGGTCGTACCGGTGGAACAAGTCTACGAGCGTCCTCTCGAGCGTCGTTGCGTTGACGGAGACACCCTGACGCTCGAAAGTCGTCACACCGTCGCTTAGCGAACAGGGGATCGTGGGCCTGACGAAACGGCAAGCGAAGTCGACCGTGTCGATGCAACCTGGCTCGCCGGATGCGATCAGCTGTACCTCCGTGCCTTGGATCATCGGGCAGCCGTGCAATTCGAGCGCCGACTGGTAGGCGATCACCGCTCCAGGCCGCAGACGCGATGCGGCCAGAAGCCGGTCGACGGTCGTCGGCGCTGGGTGGGTCCCCTTCCGAACGGATGCGAACACGCCGCGCGAGATCCGACGAATATTGCCGGCACGCAGGTGGTACTTCAGCAGCTCCGTGATGGCCCGATCACCCGGCCGTCGGCCGACAGCCTCAGCGAACTCGGCCCGGCCGAAAACCGGCGTAGCGCTGAAGAAGCGAGAGGATGAGGGGTGCCCCGGCAAGTGGCCCTCGTGAATACTGGGTTTAAGTCGGAGAAAGTGGTAGGAATACTACCACTTCGCCCGGTCTAAACCCACTATCCCAGACTCGCAATTTTTTTGGGCATCGCACACCCCCCTCCTTGAGAATGGAGCCGGTGGACCTGGAGTCTTGCCGCCCCGCCGGGAACGCTGACCAGGAACGTGTAAGCTCGGCCCGTGGGAGATCCGACTTCAGTCCTTGGAGGTCTCGTTCCAGTGGCCGGCGGGGGGCGTATTGCGGACGGTCTCCTTGTTTGATCCGGTTCTCGCCACCTTGTCGGCGTCCGCGATTCTTTTCTCGACGCCATCGGGCTCATGCCAGCGCGGAGAAGTCTCGGAAGGTGGATCCGGGACGGCAGTGTTCTCGTGCTCGTTTACCGGAATGTGCTTCTCTGCCATTGCTGCCTCCTTCGCATCGACCATACGGGGAGGCGAGCACGCATCATGCCCCGACCAGGTCAGGGCACCGGCTCGCTCGCGGCCAGGGCCAGGATCTTCGTGACGTAAGAGGCGAACGAGCGCCCGGTCTCGACGCGAAACGTCTCGGGGCCGGTGCGCCAGAGCACGATTTGTGCCTTCGCAAATACCGTGCGGGTGCACATGTCGACCGGGAACGATGCCAGGTCGAGGTCCAGCGGACAGCCGGTGTTGAGAGCCACCGCAGCACGCGTGCCGCTCACCTCGAAGGCAGTCTGGGCGTGGCTGGTCTCCACCAGGGAGTGGGGCATCGCGGCGAGCGTGCGTTGCAACAGCCCGATCCATTCTCCGGCGGCATCGGCAGGCCCGATCAGCAGCCGCTCGTCCGGCCCCAGCCAGAGCGCGGCCCGGCCGTCCTTGCGCACCGCACGGCACGGGGCTTCACTTCGCTGCAAGCCAAGAGCCTCCGCCGCAGCCGCCAATACCTCAGGGCCGCCGCGCAGGACGAGCCTCGTCGCCGGCGGCAATTGCCGAAGGACAGGGCTGGTCGCCAGCGCCTGCGGTTGCCTGTCAGCCATTGAGGCGGCTCCCCTGCGGGTCGTAGAACACAGGCGAAGTCACCTGCACCGGAATGTCGCCTCCGGGCATGGCAACGTACAGCGTCTCGCCCATGCGAGCGCGGCCGCTGCTCAAGAGCGCGAGCGCGATCGAGCGGCCCAGGCTGGCGCTGTGATAAGAGGAGGTGACATGGCCGATGGCGGCCTCCGCCTCGGGACCGCGCTGCGCCGTCGCGCCTTGCCGGTGCGGCACGATCTGCGCGCCTTCCTCGAGGACGGTCTGCGGATCGCGCGTCGCCAACCCAACCAGCTGTTTCCTGTAAGGCGAGGCCAGAGCGGGGCGTTGCAGCGAGCGCTTGCCGACGAAATCGGGCTTGCTCTTGCCGATGGCCCACGACAGTCCGGCGTCATCCGGCGTCACGGTGCCATCCGTGTCCTGGCCGACGATGATGTACCCCTTTTCCGCCCTGAGCACGTGCATGGTCTCCGTGCCGTAGGGAGTGATTCCGTGCGCCTGGCCACTCTCGTACACCGCCTGCCAGACCGCCAGCCCGAAATCCGCAGGCACATTGATCTCGAATCCCAGCTCGCCGGTGAAGCTGACGCGCATGAGGAGCATTGGGATGCCACAGATCCGTCCGCGTGCCACACTCATGTGCGGCATGCTCGCTGCCGAGATGTCGATACCCTCCACTAGCCCCTCCAACACCCGCCGGGCATTTGGACCCTGCACTGCGATCACAGCCCAGTGCTCCGTGGTTGACGTGAGCCACACGTCGAGGTCCGACCACTCCGTCTGACGGTAGTCCTCCATCAGCGCGAGCACGCCAGCGGCGCCACCCGTGGTGGTGGTGACGTGGAACCGATCTTCCGCCAGACGCGCGACGACACCGTCGTCGTAAATAAAGCCATCGTCCCGCAGCAGGATGCCATAGCGGCAGCGCCCGACGGCGAGGCTGGTCCACGCGTTGACGTACATCCGGTTCATGAAGGTTGCAGCGTCCTTGCCCACCACCTCGATCTTTCCGAGGGTGGAGCCGTCAAAGATCCCGCAATGCTCACGTACCGCGAGACACTCGCGTGCCACGGCAGCATGCATATCCTCGTCCTGGCGAGGGAAGTAGCGCGCCCGCTTCCACAGGCCGACGTCCTCGAGCACTGCGCCATTGCGGGCCGCCCACTCATGCATGGGCGTGGTCCGTACCGGATCGAACAGCTCGCCCCGCGCGAACCCGGCGAAGCTGCCGAAGCTCACGGGCGTGTACGGCGGCCGGAAAGTCGTCAGCCCGACCTGAGGCATCGTATTGGCGAGCTCCCGGGCAACGATCGCGAGCGCATTGATGTTGGATGTCTTTCCCTGATCGGTCGCCATCCCGGTGGTGGTGTAGCGCTTGACGTGCTCGATCGAGCGGAAGCCTTCGCGCGCCGCCAGCGCGAGATCCCGCGAAGTCACATCGTTCTGCCAATCGACGAATGCCTTGCCCGGCCGCGCACCCTGCGGCTGCGGCAGCGCGCCGACATACCCCGCGGCAGCGCTTTCCGGACTGGGCGCCTCCGGTATGGAAGTGACCACCGGCAAGCCGGCATCCCGGGCAGCGGTCAGTCCCGCCCGTGTACCGTCCCGGACCACAGCCGCAAGTGAGAACACTCCCCGGCAGGCGCCCGCGGACCGCACCCGCTCGGCAGCCTCACCGGGCAGGAAGGCACCCAGGCTCTCGTCCCAGGCCAGCTTGCCCCGCGATTGCGAGAAGAGATGCACACTCGGCGTCATCCCGCCCGACATCAGCACCAGGTCGCAGCGAATCCGCCGCGCCGATGCGGCAGGGGCACCGGAGGAATCCAACTTCTGAATGCGGATCGAGCGCACCCTCAGGCGGCCGGAAGTCCCGAGCACGGTGGTCTGCGTCTCGATAGTCAATCCGGCACGACGCGCTGCCTCGTAAAGCTCGCCGCCGGCAGGGTCGGAGCGCACGTCGACGATCGCAGCGATCGATACCCCGGCACCGTGCAGGTCGAGAGCGGTCCGGTACGCCTCATCACATGCGGTCACCAGGACGACTCGGGAGCCCGCCAGCACCCCGTACCGGTTGAGATAGGTGCGAGCCGCTGCCGCAAGCAGGATACCTGGCCGGTCGTTGCCCGGAAAAACGAGCGGGCGCTCGATTGCACCCGTCGCAAGCACGACTTCCCTCGCGCGCACCTGCCATTGACGCTCCCGGGGCTGGCGCGGATCCGGTCGCTCCAGATGGTCGCTCAGCCGTTGGTTGAGTCCGATCAGGTTATGCGGGAAGTATCCGAACGCCTGCGTGCGCGTGAGCAAGGTCACCCGCGGATGCACCGCCAGCGTCCGCACAGTGCGTGCGAGCCAACGCGCAGCCGCTTCTCCCTCGATCGCCGCATCGGAACGTATGTTGACACGGCTCTCGCCGCGATCCGCTGATGACTCGCAAAGCAACGATCCGCCCAGCTCACATTGCTCATCGCAGAGCATGACTCGCGCGCCGCTCGCCGCAGCGGAAGCCGCCGCCGCGAGTCCCGCCGGACCCGCCCCGACGACCAGCACGTCGCAATGCGCGAACCGATTGGAGTAACTATCCGGGTCCGCCTCCTCAGGGGCACGCCCGAGGCCCGCGGCGGCGCGAATCTTCGGCTCGTAGAGCCGCCGCCAGGCCCCGCGCGGCCACATGAACGTCTTGTAGTAGAACCCCGCTGGAATGAAGGGCGACAGCAGCCCGCTCACCGCGCCGTAATCGAGTGCGAGGCTCGGCCAGCGGTTCTGGCTGTAGGCCTGCAGTCCCTCGTAGAGCTCCACCTGGGTGGCGCGCAGGTTGGGTGTCAATCGCGCGTCATCCCGGCGGACGGTGACCAGCGCGTTCGGCTCCTCCGCACCGGCTCCCAGGATGCCCCGCGGCCGGTGGTACTTGAAGGAGCGGCCGAGGAGATGCACGCCGTTGGCGAGCAGCGCCGAGGCGAGGGTATCCCCGGCAAACCCTGTGTAGTCGCGATCATCGAACCGGCAGCGCAGCGGCCGCCCGCGATCGATGTGGCCGCCGCTGGCCGTGCGCAACGAGCGGCTCATTGCTGCGATCCCGGCGCGCGTCCGAGCGTCGACGCCGGTGCCGCCTCTGCCGGCCGAGCCTCGCCCACCCGGTAAGTCGCGATGAAGTGATCGTTGGTCGTGTCGCGCAGCGCGTTGAAGAACCGGCCGCAGCCGTGTGTGTGCCGCCAGCGCTCGGCGTGAACCCCCTTGGCGTTCTCGCGCAGGTACAGGAACTCCACCCACTGCTCGTCGCTGCAGTCGGCGGGCTTGCCCGGCCGCGCAATATGGGCCTGCCCCCCGTAGACGAATTCCAGCTCGGGCCGCACGCCGCAATGAGGACATTCGATCAGCAGCATGTCGCAGCGAGCCTCTAGTGCGCGACGGCCGCCGCTGCCGCCTCGTCGATGAGCCGGCCGTCGCGGAAGCGCTCGATTGTGAACGGCGCGTTGATCGGGTGCGGCTCATCGCTGCGCTCCTGGAGCGCGTGCGGCCGCCGCCGCCGCCGGCCGCGCCTCGCCGACCCGGTAAGTCGCGATGAAGTGATCGTTGGTCGTGTCGCGCAGCGCATTGAAGAACCGGCCGCAGCCATGAGTGTGCCGCCAGCGCTCGGCGTGGACTCCCTTTTCGTTCTCGCGCAGGTACAGGAACTCGACCCACTGCTCATCGCTGCAGTCGGCGGGCTTGCCCGGCCGCGCAATATGCGCTTGCCCGCCGTAGATGAACTCGAGCTCCGGCCGCACGCCGCAATAAGGACATTCGATCAGCAGCATGTCGCAGCGAGCCTCTAGTGCGCAACGGCCGCCGCTGCCGCCTCGTCGATGAGCCGGCCGTCGCGGAAGCGCTCGATGGTGAACGGCGCGTTGATCGGGTGCGGCTCATCGCGGGCGATGGTCCAGGCGAAGAGGTGCGCCGCCCCGGGCGTCGCCTTGAAGCCTCCCGTTCCCCAGCCGCAGTTGACATACAGTCCCGGGACCGGCGTCTTGCCGATGATCGGCGAGCGGTCGGGGCTGACATCGACGATGCCGCCCCAGTTCCTCAGCATCCGCATCCGGCGGAACATGGGGAACAGCTCACAGATCGCCTCGAGGGCGTGGCTGCTGACGTGCAGCCCGCCACGCTGGGTATATGACGTGTACGCATCGGTTCCCGCCCCGATGACCAGCTCGCCCTTGTCGGACTGGCTGATGTAAGCGTGAATGGTGTTGGACATGACGACGCACGGAAAGATGGGCTTCACGGGCTCGGAGACCAGCGCCTGCAAGGGGTAGCTCTCGAGCGGCAGCCGCACTCCCGCCATCTTGAGGATCACGCTGGTATTGCCAGCGGCGGAGACGCCGACCTTGCGCGCCTGGATCAGGCCGCGAGTCGTCTCCAGGTACTGCACTGCGCCCTGGGCATCGCGGCGGATCCCGATGACCTCGCAATTCTCGATGATGTCCACGCCCAGCGCATCGGCCGCGCGCGCATAGCCCCATGCGACGGCATCGTGGCGCGCCGTCCCCCCGCGCCGCTGGAAAGCCGCGCCGAGAACGGGGTAGCGAATGCCGTCGGTCTGCAGCAATGGGCAGATGGCCCGAGCCTCATCTGGCGTCAGCCACTCGTTGTCGACGCCGTTGGCCCGGTTGGCGTGTACGTGCCGCTTGAAAACCTGAATGTCGTGCACCGTGTGCGCGAGCATCATGACGCCACGCTGGGAGAACATGACGTTGTAATTGAGATCCTGGGAGAGGCTCTCCCAGATCTTGAGCGCATGATCATAGAGCGCCGCGCTCTCGTCCCGCAGGTAATTCGAGCGGATGATGGTGGTGTTGCGCCCGGTATTGCCGCCGCCGATCCAGCCCTTCTCGAGGACGGCGACGTTGGTGAGGCCATGCTCCTTCGCAAGATAGTAGGCGGCACCCAGCCCGTGTCCGCCGCCCCCGACGATGATGGCGTCATAGGATGCCTTCGGCTGCGCCTTGCGCCACTGCGGCTGCCACCCACGGTTGCCGGATAGTCCTCGCCTGAGGAGCGAGAAGCCCGAAAAGCGCTGCATCGTCTGATCCGTTGGTACCGGCGGGCCTGTTGAGGTCGGCGCATGGATCATGCCGGGCGCCGCGGGGCGTTACGAGCATGCGGGCGTCCGGTTCTTGAACGAATGCGACATGCCCGAACGTCCAAGAGCTGGCCCAGGACTTGACGGCGCGCCGCCGCGATCTCATCATCCGGCGAGCTTGAACGCTCGTTCAAGCATTTACAGGCCGCATAAATGGCAACCCGCACCATGTGGAGCGTGACTTGAACACACAATCAAGCTCTCGCGAGGAGCCCGAGGAGGCACGGCGGCAACAGCTCATCGAGGTGACCATCGACAGCCTGGCCGAGGTCGGCTACGTCGGCAGCACGCTGGCGCAGATCGCGCAACGGGCCGGTGTCTCCCCGGGGCTGGTCGCACACTACTTCGGCGACAAGGACGGCCTGCTCGAAGCCACTTTCCGCACCCTGGCGCGGCGCATCGGCCAGCGGGTGGGCGAGGGATTCAAGGCGGCGCACACGCCGCGCGGCCGCGTGCAGGCCGTGATCGACACCAACCTGTCACCCGAGGAATTCGACCAGCGCACCGGTACCGCGTGGCTCGCATTCTGGGGACAGGTGCTGCACGTCAAAGGCCTCAAGCGCGTGCAGGCGGCATACCAGCGCCGCATGCTGTCGAATCTGCGGCACGCGTTGCAGCGGCTGTTGCCTGCCGATGAGGCGCGCAGCCTCGCATCGATGATCGCCGCCATGATCGACGGCGTATGGCTGCGCGCGGCGCTCTCCCGCTGGCAGGAAGCCGACAGCGAGAGCGCGCGGGCATTGCTCACGGCCTTCGTCGACAGCCGCTTGCGTGAAGCGGCTCACTCGCGCGTTTCGCTCCCGCCCCAGCCCCAGGCCACCGCGCGCGCCTCGGCGAGTGCTGCGCGGCCAGGCGGCCAGACGCGCTTCAAGACGATCAACCCTGCCACCGGTGAGGTGTTGGCCGAGATCGCAGCCGCCGGTCCCGCCGAAATCGCAGCAGCGGTGGCACGCGCTGCCGCTGCGCAGAAGGAATGGGCGAGCCTGCCCGGAGCCGCACGCGGCCGCATCCTGCGCCGTGCCGCCGACATCCTGCGGGCCCGCAACGCCGAGCTGGCGGAGCTCGAGACGCGCGATACCGGCAAGCCCATCCAGGAGACCCTCGCGGTCGATGTGCTCTCGGGCGCCGATTGTCTCGAATACTACGGGGGACTCGCCGCGAGCATCGCAGGCGAGCACCTCGACCTGGGTCCTCAGGCCTTCGGCTACACCCGGCGCGAGCCGCTCGGCGT
The DNA here is from genome assembly GCA_036393055.1 of Steroidobacteraceae bacterium. Classification (GTDB taxonomy): domain Bacteria; phylum Pseudomonadota; class Gammaproteobacteria; order Steroidobacterales; family Steroidobacteraceae; genus 13-2-20CM-66-19. Next base: position 541 of record DASVWT010000221.1, on the reverse strand, counting down.
CGTCGCGGGCATCGGCGCCTGGAATTACCCGCTGCAGATCGCCTGTTGGAAAACGGCCCCGGCGCTCGCCTGCGGCAATGCCATGATCTTCAAGCCCGCCGAGCTCACCCCGCTCACCGCCGTGAGGCTCCGGGAGGTGCTCGCGGAGGCGGGCCTGCCGGAAGGCGTGTTCCAGGTCGTGCAGGGCATGGCGGACACCGGGCGCCTGCTCACCGCCCACCCCGAGATCCGCAAGGTCTCGCTCACCGGCGAGGTCGGGACGGGTAAGGCCGTCATGGCCGATTCGGCAGCCTCGCTCAAACAGGTGACTCTGGAGCTCGGAGGCAAGTCGCCGCTCATCGTCTTCGAGGATGCCGCCATCGACAATGCGGTCGCCGGCGCACTGCTCGGCAATTTCTACTCCGCCGGCGAGGTCTGCTCCAACGGCACGCGAGTGTTCGTCCATCGCGCCATCAAGGCCGTCTTCCTCGAGAGGCTGGTGGCGCGGGTGCGCGCCATGAGGATCGGCGACCCCCTGGATCCGGCGACGCAGGTCGGCGCG
>DASVWT010000220.1:0-3886 GCA_036393055.1 Steroidobacteraceae bacterium | reverse complement strand
GTCGAGCGCAGCTTGACGTGCTCCGCGGTGATCACACCGCCGACACAAAGGGTCAGCGCCCGCTCGAGGACGTTCTCGAGCTCACGCACGTTGCCGGGAAAAGGATAGGAGCTGAGCAGCTCCAGCGCGTCTTCCGCCAGGCGTGGCGGCTGCAGGCCGGAGCGGCGGCCGAGCCTTTCCAGGATTGCCTGCGCGATATCCGGGATGTCCTCCGGCCGCTCGCGCAGCGCCGGCACGCGCAGCTCGATGACGTTGATGCGGTAGAACAGGTCCTCGCGGAAGAGGCCCTGGGCCACCAGCTCGGAGAGGTTCTTGTGGGTGGCGGAGAGGATGCGGACGTCTACCGTTTCCTCCCGTGACTCGCCGACGGGGCGCACGGTTTTCTCCTGCACGACCCGCAGCAGCTTCACTTGCATGTGCAGCGGCAGGTCGGCGACCTCGTCGAGGAAGAGGGTGCCGCCTTCGGCCGTCTGCACCAGGCCCTTCTTGTCGGCGACGGCGCCCGTGAAGCTGCCGCGCTTGTGGCCGAAGAGCTCGCTTTCCATCAGCTCCGTCGGGATCGCGCCGCAGTTGACGGCGACGAAGGGGCCCTCGCGGCGGGCGCCCGACTCATGGATCATGCGGGCGACCAACTCCTTGCCGGTGCCGGACTCGCCGAAGATGTGTACCGGCGCCTGGCTGCGGGAGACGCGCGAGATCATCTCGCGCAGCTGCTCCATGACGGGCGAATGGCCGATGAGCCGCGCGCCGGTGAGATCGGCGGAGCCGTCGGACGAGGCTCCTGCAGCCAGCCGGATGGCGCTGCCGACGAGCTTGCGCAGCACTCCGAGGTCGAGTGGCTTGGACACGAAATCGAAGGCGCCGAGCTTCAATGCCCGGACCGCTGACTCGACATTGCCGTGGGCGGTGATCACGGCCACGGGCACGGTCGCTCGGTTCTCCTGGATCCAGGCCACGAGGTCCAGGCCATCCCCGTCCGGCAGGCGCATGTCGGTGAGACAGAGGTCGAAGGCCTCGCTCTTGAGCAGCTTACGGGCGGTGGTGACGTCCGGGGCCGTGCGGGTGCGCAGGTTCATCCGGCTCAGGGTCAGGCTGACGAGCTCGAGCAGGTCGGGCTCGTCGTCCACGATCAAAACGGCCGGCTTGGCCGGCTCGGGGCGGATGCTCGTCAAAGGTGCGTTCAATGCTCGACCTCCCAGCGTCGAGGGTCCGCGAATACCAGCCTAAAAAGACTGCCGCCGCCGTGACGCGGCTCATAGAGCAGCGTTGCGCCATTGGCCTGGGCCAGCTCCCGGGCCAGGAAAAGGCCGAGGCCCGTGCCCCGGCCGCCGGTGAAGAAAGGCTCGAAGATGCGGTCCACGTGCTCCCCCGCTACCCCCGGCCCTCGATCGGCCACTTCCAGGAACGGGCGTCCGTTCGAGGCAAGGCGGCCGCAGCGCATCTCGATCGTCTCGCCAGCGCCGAGCGCCTGGCGGTCGGGATAGGCGTAGCGCATCGCATTCTCGCAGAGATTCCACACGATCTGCCGCAGCTGGCTCGGATCGAAGCGGACCTCGATCTCGACGGCGGGGCCGCTTACGCGCAACCGCTCATGGGGCCACTGCATGGTCTCGACGAACTCCTCGCGGAACTCCTCGCTCCAGGTCTGCAGCGGCAGATGCTCTAGCCGCGCCTCCTCCCGGCGCGAGAGCCTGAGCACGCTGTCGATGATGCCGCTGACCCGCTCGGCGTTGTTGCGGATGATCTCGGTCAGACGCAGCTCCTGCGGCTCCAGGTGCGGCGATTCCGCGAGCAGCTGGCCCGCGTGGCTCATGGCGCCGACGGGATTACGGATCTCGTGGGCGATGCTGGCGCTCAGGCGGCCGAGGGCCGCAAGCTTCGATTGCTGCACCTTCTCCGTGATCAGGGTCGTGTCTTCCAGGAACACGAGCACCGGCGCGGGCGTGGCGGTCCCGAGCGGCGCGAAGTGCGCCCGGATGACCTGGGCGCCGTCGGCGCCGACGAAAGTCTGCTCCGCCGCAGGAAAAATGCCGGTATCGCCGGTGCTCTGCCGCCAGCGCTCGAGCAGATAGAGCAGGCGAGGGGAGACTTCGCCGAGGAGCGCATCCGGGAACGCCTTGCCATCGCCGAGCATGCGTGCCGCCGACTCATTGATCAGGCGAATGCGGTCCTGGTGGTCGACCACCAGGATGCTCTCGCGCAAGTGCTGCACGATGTACTGGGAGAGCTGCGCCAGGTTTGCGAGGTCGACTTCCTGGCGGCGCAGCGTCGCCTCGCTCTCGCGGATGCGGTTGGCGAGCGGCCAGGCGAGCACCGCGATGGCGAACAACACCACGCCGAGGACACCCGCCGTGGTGTACTCGGCAAAGTGGGTCGGCTCCGCGAGGCCGACGAAGAACTGCTGCAGCAGCACGGCGAGGGCGGCCATGGCCGCAATCAGCAGTCCGTCGCGATGCTTCGCCAGAGTGGCCATGGCGAGTACCGGCAGCACCAGCAGGATACCGAAGCCGCTCGAGACGCCGCCGCTTGCGTAGAGGATCACACCGATGGCCGCGGAGTCCACGCTGGCATTGACCATCGCCACCAGCCGCAGCGTCGACCACCGCAGCCGCCGCGCGATGACGAGCAGCACCGCCGCCGTGAAATAAAGCACGCAGGCAACGAGGAAGAGCTCCGGCCGCGGCACCATCGAGAGCGGCTGGCCGGACAACCAGAGCGCGCTCACCAGTACGAGCGGCACGAGCATCCGATAGAGGTTCAGGAGGCCGACCACCCGCCAGGCGATATCGGCAGGGGCGGCTGATGAGGTCGCGGCGTTGGCCGGCATGAGAAATCGGGGTGGAAGGGCTCGAGGGGAGGGATGGGACCGCCGGACTCTACCATCTTCCCCAAGCGCAGGTCCGCGACCCGGATCGCCGTCGTTCTCGCTCCCCCATGACAGCCTAACCCGTTCCGCTCTGGCGGCGGGCGGCCTTTTTGGACACAATGCGAAGTTCACGTCACGTCGGATAGAGTCCCAAGGTCACATAATGAATCTGCACGAATATCAGGCTAAAGAGATATTCAGGAACTACGGAATTCCGGTGCCCGCCGGCCAGGTGGCCGCGAGCGCCGATGAGGCCGTCGCTGGCGCCAAAGCGCTCGGCGGAGCGGTGTGGGTCGTCAAGGCCCAGGTGCATGCCGGCGGCCGCGGCAAGGCCGGCGGCGTCAAGCTGGCGCGCGATGCGGAATCGGTGCGCGGCGCCGCCGCCGCGATGCTCGGCACGCGCCTTACGACCAAGCAGACCGGGCCCGAGGGCCTGCCTGTGGAGCGCGTCTATGTGGAGTCGGGCTCCGACATCGACCGGGAGATCTATCTCTCCCTGACGCTCAACCGCGAGAAGGGCCGCATCGCCCTCATCGCCTCCGCCGCCGGCGGCATGGACATCGAGGAGGTCGCGGAGAAGACGCCGGAGCAGATCCTCAGCGTGACGGTGCATCCGTCGGCGGGCCTGCAGCCCTATCAGGCACGACAGATCGCTTTCGGCCTGGGACTCAAGGGCGAGCAGATCAAGCAGTTTCAATCGATCGCTGCCGGGTTGTATAAGCTCTACATGGAGCAGGACGCGAGCCTCGTCGAGGTGAACCCCCTCATCGTGACGAAGGCCGGCAAGCTGGTTGCACTCGACGCCAAGATCAACGTCGATGCCAACGCAGTATTCCGGCATCCGGATCTCGCGAAGCTCCGCGACGCATCGCAGGAAGATCCGATGGAGCGTCGCGCCAGTGAGCACGAGCTCAACTACGTCTCCCTGGACGGTGACATCGCGTGCATGGTCAACGGTGCAGGGCTCGCGATGGCCACCATGGACCTCATCAAGCTGCATGGCGGCCAACCGGCCAACTT
>DASVWT010000219.1:0-9263 GCA_036393055.1 Steroidobacteraceae bacterium | reverse complement strand
TCCGACATCACCGTGCTCGGCGCTCCGCTCGCCAAGATGTGCAACGAGAGCTTCAACGGAGTGCGCACCCGCATCCTGATGAAGAACATCTGCTATGCGGGCGTGCTGGCTGCGCTGCTCGACCTCGATCTCGAGCGCATCCGCGAGCTGCTTGCGGAGACCTACGCCAAGAAGCCGCAGCTCGTCGAGGCCAACATGAAGGCCATCGGGCTCGGCTACGATTACGCGCGGCAGAGCTTCCCCTGTCCGCTGCCGCTCAAGGTCGAGAAGATGGACCGCACCGCCGGCCACATCATGATCGACGGTAACACCGCGGCGGCGCTCGGCTGTGTCTTCGCCGGCGCGACCGTGGCGGGTTGGTATCCGATCACTCCATCGACATCCCTGATGGACGCATTCAAGGGCTTCTGCGATCGGACGCGTATCGACCCGGAGACCGGCGCCAAGCGCTTCGCCTTCATCCAGGCAGAGGACGAGCTGGCCGCCATCGGCATGGTGATCGGCGCCTCCTGGAACGGCTGCCGCGCCTTCACCGCGACCTCGGGCCCCGGCATCTCGCTGATGAACGAGTTCTTAGGTCTCGCCTACTATGCCGAGGTGCCGGCGGTCGTGTTCGACATCCAGCGCGTCGGCCCTTCAACGGGCATGCCGACGCGCACCCAGCAGTGTGATGTCATGGAGTGCGCCTACGCCTCGCATGGGGATACGCGCCACGTCTGTCTCTATCCCGCAAATCCCGAAGAGTGCTTCTACATGGCCGTCCAGGCCTTCGACCTGACCGAGCGGCTGCAGACACCCGTGATCGTGCTGTCGGATATCGACATCGGGATGAACGATTGGATGTGCCGCGAGCTCAAGTGGGACGAGGCGTATCGGCCCGACCGTGGCAAGGTGTTGGACAAGGCGCAGATCGAGAAGCTGGAGAAGTTCCACCGCTTCCTCGACAAGGACGGCGACGGCATCCCCTACCGGACGTTGCCGGGCGTGCACCCCAAGGGCGCCTACTTCGCGCGCGGCTCGGGACACTCTCAGTACGGCACCTACACCGAGGACTCGACCGAATATCAGATCGTGCTCGACCGGCTGATGAGGAAGTGGGATACGGCGAAGCGGCTGGTGCCCCGCGCCGTCATCGATGCCACCTCCGGCAGCGACATCGGCATCGTCTCGCTGGGAAGCTGCGACAGCGCCATCCACGAGGCGCTGGCGATCCTGAAGTCCCGCGGCGTCGGCGTGAACTACATGCGCGTGCGCGCTTTTCCCTTCAGCGAGGACGTGGAGCGGTTCCTCGCCGCGCACCGCCTGCTCTTCATCGTCGAGCAGAACCGGGACGCGCAGCTCCGGTCGCTGCTCACGCTGGAGACTCCCGTGGAGAAGTCGAAGCTGCGCTCGCTCCTGCACTACAGCGGGCTGCCCATTTCCTCGCGTTTCATCGTCGAGGGCATCCTCGCCGAAGTGCAGCCCGGGGCCCTCAGGCCAACCGATACCGGCGTCAACGCGTCCGCGAAGCTGCCGCAGCAGACGGCGAGCGGCGCGGCCTGATTCCGGGGGACAAGGCATGACATTCATTGCGAAGCCCAAAGTCGTCCATCCCTCCCTGCCGCGCAACGAGCTCGGCCTCGTCCGCCGCGATTACGAGGGGTCCCTCTCGACCCTGTGCGCTGGCTGCGGTCACGATTCCATCACCGCCGCCATCGTCGAGGCCTGCTGGCGCCAGTCGCTGCAGCCGCAGAACGTGGTCAAGCTCTCCGGCATCGGCTGTTCCTCGAAGACCACGGCGTACTTCGTCAGTGGCGGCCACGGATTCAACTCCGTGCATGGCCGGATGCCTTCGGTGGCGACGGGCGCCAATGCCGCCAACAGGCAACTCACTTACATCGGGATCTCGGGTGACGGCGACACCCTCTCGATCGGCCTCGGCCAGTTCTGTCACGCGATCCGCCGCAATCTCGACATGCTCTACATCATCGAGAACAACGGCGTATACGGCCTCACCAAGGGGCAGTTCTCCGCCTCCGCGGACATCGGCACCAAGGCGAAGAAGGGCGAGACCAACTTCCAGCCGCCGATCGACCCGGTGCTGCTCGCCATGACGCTCGGGGCATCGTTCGTGGCCCGCAGCTTCTCCGGCGACAAGCAGCAGCTCGTGCCGCTCATTGAAGCCGGCCTCAGGCATCGCGGCTTCGCCCTGCTCGATGTGCTCTCGCCTTGTGTCACCTTCAACGACCACGAAGGCTCGACGAAGAGCTATGCCTATACCCGCGAGCACTACGAGCCCGCCGTGCAGGCGGACTTCGTGCCGCCGGAGCGGGAGATCACCGCCGAGTACGGCGCCGGCGAATCGCTGGCGGTGACGATGCACGACGGCAGCCGGATCGTGCTGCGCAAGCTGGATGCGGCATACGACCCCACCGACAGGACGGCGGCGCAGGCCAGGGTGCAGGAGCGCCTGAAGTCAGGGGAATACCTGACGGGCCTCCTGTATGTCGATTCGGATGGCGGCACCGAGGGGGGGCGGAGGGAGTTCCACCAGGTCAACGGTACCCCCGAGGCCCCGCTGAACAGCCTTCCCTACGAGGTTCTGTCACCCGGGCAGAAGGGTTTGACCAGAATCCTGAGCCGTTACCGTTAACAGAAGGGGCGCCTCCCTGCCTGGAACATGACAGCCCGGCCACGCGCCGGTTGTGCTTGTATCCTTCCCGGCTCCTGGGGTATTGTGGCTTACCGGTCCGTGTTCTATTCCCTTTCCTGCCGCCTGCCGCCCGCCTTGCACTCGGGACCGGCTTCCGAGTCTGAGAATGGCCGAATCGTTCCGACCAGGTCGTAATCTGTTTCCTTGGAGTTTGATTGCATGACGAAGATCTACGTCGGAAACCTCCCGTTTTCGGCCACCGAGAGTGAGGTCCGCGATCTGTTTGCGCAGCACGGCACCGTCGAGTCCGTAAGCCTCATCACCGACCGGGACACCGGCCGGCCGCGCGGCTTCGGGTTCGTGGAGATGTCGCGTGCCGACGCTTCCCGGGCCATTCAGAACCTGAACGGCAAGGACCTCGGCGGTCGTCCGCTGCGGGTGAACGAGGCGCAGGAGCGCACCGGCGGCGGCGGACGGGGCGGCGGCGCTCCGAAGCGCTGGTAAGCAGCCGATCCTGAAGGCCGGCCCTCCGAGGGCCGGCCTTTTTCATTGGCGGACGTGATCGGACGCTGGGCTGAAGGCATGGCGGCAGAAAGCCATGCCTGACGCTCTGGTAGACTGCGCGTCCGATTTCCCGGGTACAGATGGGGTTGATTCAGATGGGTAAGGGCGATAAGCGGTCCGGTCGCGGCAAGATCTACAGGGGCTCCTTCGGCAAATCGCGCCCCAAAGACCCAGCGAAGAAGAAAAAGCGCGCCGCGGCGAAGAAGTAGCGCGCGCCCAGGGCGCCGGCTCAACGCGCCAGATCGCGCAGCAGCTGCACCAGGACAGGGCGGAGAGCGCCAACGCTCTCCGCCTGTCCGTCCTAGAGCGTCAGGCCCGTTCGGGCTGCCCATAGTCGAGCGAGGCGTCCTTCCCGGACTGGGTCATCGCGGCGAACATCACAACTTCAACTCGCCGTCATGGATCGAACGCCTCCAATCCTTCGCGGCAACCGCGAATCAACTTCCATGCCATGGCGTTGCGACGCCTGGTTTGACGGGCATGTCGAGCCCAAGTTGTATTTTCGATCACATGAGTGCGTCTTGGGCCAGACTGCGGCTCGGGGGCGGGGCCGCTTCCATCGATGATCAGTGGCCGAGGGGCGGCGGGACTCGTATTTCGTGTGCGCGTGCGTCCAGCCAGGGCACAGATCGAGCCCTTGCGACTGCCCCGGAGCGCTGGCCAAGCGCGAGGTGACGCAGTGACCCAGCCCGTCCATGCGGCCGGAACGGCGACGCTGGAACGCGGCTTGCGACGCTACGCCTCCGTCTGGCGACTCCCATGAGAGGTGATCCCTATGAATCGCAGCCTGTTGTTGCTATGCGTTGCCGCGCTCTCGCTCTCCGCGGCGGCGTGTGGGGGTAACGGCAATTCGAATACCGGCGGCAGCTCGGCGAACCCCCCGCCCAGCGAGACGACCCCGAACACGCCGCCGCCGTCCAACGAGGAGGCGAATCCACCCGCCAATGCGCCGAGCACGCAGCCTGGTGGTGCGCCGGAGCAGAATCCGCCGCCGCCGCCGCCGAGCACCAACCCCAACCCCAACGCTCCGCCCCCGGCGCAGAACAACGGCAATCCGCCGCCGCTATGATGTAAAATTGCTGGTGCGCCCGGCCGCACGGCCGGGCATCCCACCCACCAGCCTCGGCGCTTCCGCCTCGTGCGCACACGATGCGGGGGCGCCGAATCGATCAGGAAAGAAAAACGACCGCATGACTTCCGACTCGCCGCTCGGCTATGCCCGCTGGCGTCCTCATCCCTGGCACGGCCTCGAGCCGGGTCCCGAATGCCCGCGCGTGGTCAACGCCTTCATCGAGATCACACCCTTCGACCTCATGAAGTACGAGGTCGACAAGGCCACGGGTTATCTGCGCGTCGATCGTCCGCAGCGCACCTCCTCGCACCCGCCTTCGCTCTACGGCTTCGTCCCGCAGACTTACTGTGGCGAGCGGGTGCGGCGCCTCGCCAGGGATTGCGACCGCGGCGACGGCGACCCGCTCGACATCTGCGTCATCAGTGAGCGGCCGATCGCCCACTCGGAGATCCTGCTGCGCGCTCGGGTCCTGGGCGGCCTGAAGATCATCGACAGGGGCGAGGCCGACGACAAGATCGTCGCCGTGCTGGATGGCGATTACATCTGGGGCGGCGCGCGCGAGCTCACCGACATGCCCGCCGCCCTGCTCGAGCGGCTGGAGCATTATTTCTCGACCTACAAGCTGGTACCGGGCGAGCCTGCGAAGATCGCCGTCGTCGGCCGGTACGGCTACGAGGATGCCGCTGAGGTGATCACCGCGGCGATCGAGGATTATCGTGAGATGTTCGGCGAGATGATCGGCCGGATGACCGAAGAGCGGAACGGCCCCCGCGGCCGCTGACGGGAGGCGTGGGTCGGGAATGAAGCGCCTCGGCGACTACCCTTCGATAGCGGACTACGCGCTCATCGGCGATTGCCACTCCGCGGCGCTCGTTTCCCGGCAAGGCTCGATCGACTGGTGCTGCCTGCCGCGATTCGACTCCGACAGCTGCTTCGGACGGCTGCTCGACTGGGACAACGGCGGTTACTTCCAGATCAGCCCGCCCGGCCGCTTCAGCTCGCGGCGCGAGTACCTGGAGAAGAGCCTGGTGTTGGTCACCACTTTCCGGGTGGGCGACGCCGAGGCGCGGCTCATCGACTTCTTCGCCATGCGCCCGGGCGGCCGTCAGCGCCCGCGCCGGCAGATCGTGCGGATCATCGAGGGTGTCAGCGGCAACCTGCGGTTGAACGTCAGATTCGTGCCGCGGCTCGACTTCGGCGAGGTCAAGCCCTGGATCCGCCAGTCCTCGCCGGGCACCTATGTGGCAGTCGGCAGCAACACGGGGCTCGTGGTCTTCTCGGATGCGGCGATTCATCCCGGCAGCGACCACGATCTGCTGGGCACCCTGGAGGTCCACGCCGACACGCGCTATCACATCGGCGTACAGTTCCTGCCGCCGGAAGAGTCCGAGCGCGTGCCTTCGGGCGAAAAGGAGCTCGCGCACCTCGAGGAGCACTACGAGGAGACGCTGCGCTGGTGGCGGGACTGGTCGGCGAAGATCAAGAATGAGGACGGACGACTGCCGGGGAAGGCCAATGGCACGGCCGTGGTGCGCTCCGCCATCGTGTTGAAGGCGCTGTGTTACGCCCCGACGGGCGCCATCATCGCCGCGCCAACCACTTCATTGCCGGAGGAGGTTGGCGGCGAGCGCAACTGGGATTACCGCTTCTGCTGGCTGCGCGACTCCATCTTCACCGTGCATGCCTTGAGCAATCTCGGCTTGCAGGCGGAGGCGGCGGGGATGCGGCGCTTCATCCAGCGGACCGCCTCGGGCAATGCGCACGAGCTGCAGGTGCTATACGCGGTTGACGGCAAGCGCCGCGTGCCGGAGATCGACCTGAAGAAGCTCGATGGCTGGCGGCAATCGCGCCCGGTACGCATCGGCAACGGCGCGGCGGAGCAGTTCCAGGCCGACATGTATGGCCTCGTCATGGAGCTCTCCTGGCGCTGGAGTGAGCGCGGCGAGCAGCCGGATGAGAACTACTGGCAGTTCCTCACCGCGATCGTGGAGGTGGCCATCGCCAGGCGGCATCTTCCCGACCGCGGCATCTGGGAAGTGCGCTCCCGGCCGATGCACTTCGTGCAGTCGAAGGTCATGTGCTGGGCGGCGGTCGACGGCGGTATCGCGCTGGCGGAGCGCTACAAGCTGCCGGCCCCGCTCGATCGGTGGCGCGAGGAGCGCGATGGCATGCGCGAGGACATCGAGAAGCGGGGCTACGACCGCAAGCGCGGCATATTCGTGCGCAGTTACGGCAGCAAGGATGTGGATGCGGCGTTGCTGCTGCTGCCGGCGGTGGATTTCGTTGCGTGGGACGACGAGCGGATGGTCCGCACGGTGGATGCGATACGCAAGGATCTGTCGCGTGACGGGCTGGTGCTGCGGTATCGCGCCGGGGACGGGCTGCGGGGCAAGGAGGGGGTGTTCGTCGCGTGTACGTTCTGGCTGGCGGAGTGTCTGGCCCACCAGCGCCGACGGACCGAGGCGCGTCAGGCCTTCGAGAGAGCATGCCGCTGCGCCAACGATCTCGGCCTATTCGCGGAGGAGTTCGAGCCCAAGCAAGGCGAGCTGCTGGGCAATTTCCCCCAGGGTCTGACCCATCTCTCGCACGTCTCGGCCGCGTTGGCGCTGCAAGAGCTCGAGAAAAAGCCGGATACGCGCTCGGCCTAGCCTCGGCCGAGGTGCCCGGCAGCGCCCGGCACGACTGTTGCGCGGCGGCCGGTATGCTCAACATTCCGGCTTGGCTCGGCGGCTGCGCGCGGGAGATCTGGGCGCTGATCAAGGATGCAGCCAACGGCTGGAGCGAGCATCACGCTTCGCGCATCGGTGCGGCGCTCGCTTTCTACACCGTCTTCTCGCTCGGTCCGATACTCCTGCTCGCCGTGGCGGTTGCGGGTTTCTTCTTTGGGCAAGGCAATGCCCGCGGCGAGATCCACCACCAGATCAGCGCCATGATCGGGCCACAGGCCGCGGCCGAGGTGCAGATGATCCTTACGCACGCGCACCGGCCGACGGCGGGGGTGGTCGCGACGGCGATCAGCGTGGTGACGCTGCTGCTGAGCGCGGACACGGCCCTGGTCGAGCTGAAATCGGGGCTGGATGAGATCTGGGGTGTCCCGGCCGAAAACCGGCGCTGGTACTGGGACTATCTGCGCGCCCGCCTGCTGTCCATGGCGCTGATCCTGGCGCTCAGTGCCCTGTTGCTCGCATCCCTGCTCTTCAGTGCGGCGCTGGGTGCGCTGGAAGCGCTGTCGAGCGGCATCTTCATCGTCGGCGTTGTCCTGCGCTGGACGAATTCGCTGATCTCTTTTGGCCTCGCGGCGCTGCTCTTTGCGACCGTCTATAAGGTGCTGCCGGGCGTGAAGCTCGGCTGGAAGGACGTCGCGGCGGGAGCGCTGATCACGGCGATACTGTTCACCGCCGGCAAGTACGCCATCGGGCTCTACCTGGGCAGCAGCACCGTCGCATCGACCTATGGCGCGGCGGGCTCGGTCATCGTGGTGCTGCTGTGGGTGTACTACTCCGCGCAGGTGTTCCTGCTCGGGGCGGAGCTCACGCGCGGCTATGCCTGCCGCTTCGGCTCGCGGCGGGGCACGGCCTCGCCCATGTGCTCGCATTAAATCGGCTGAATTGGCGCGCCCGACTGGATTCGAACCAGCGACCTGCAGCTTCGGAGGCTGCCACTCTATCCAACTGAGCTACGGGCGCGCCGCCCGGATGGGAACCGGAAATGATACGCGGATGGCGAGGCGCACGCCATTTACGAAGGCTCGAGCCAAACGGCTATACTGGCGGCTTCATGTTCGCGAGTTCCGTGCGAGGCGTCGGTGAGCAAGCAGGACACCCATTTCGTCAACATGTTCAGCCTGGTGATCGGGATTCTGATCGCCATTGCGGTCATTCTCTTCGTCGTGGCCCGGTCGATAGGTGCCGGCACCGAAGCCAAAGAGATGACCGGCGAGCCGGACTATTACAGGAGCGTGGAGGCGCGGATCGCGCCGGTGCAGCAGGAAGCGGTTGCCGGGCAGAACAATGCCGCGCTCGCCATCAAGCCCCTGGCCGGCGCCACCGCGGAGGCTGGCGGCGGCTCCTCGGGCCCCGCCATGCCGACGAGCGGCAAGGAGCTCTTCGAGCAGACCTGCAGCGCCTGCCACGGCGCCGGCGTTGCCGGTGCGCCGAAGGCGGGTGACAAGACCGCCTGGGCGCCCCACCTCGCCCACGGCCTGCCGATGCTCTACCAGCACGCGCTGCACGGCTTCACCGGAACCACCGGCACCATGCCCGCCAAGGGCGGCCGCACGGACGTGCCGGATGCCATGGTGGAGCAGGCCGTGAACTACATGGTCTCGCTGGTGGATCCGGCCATGGTCGCCGGCAAGAAGAAATAGCCGCCGGTCGCCTGCCCAGGCTCAGGCCGCCCGCTCCCGGTCCAGGCAGCGCAGCAGACCGCTTCGCTGACAGGATTGTCGGCGTTGGCGTCGTGCCCATCGAGACACACGAGGCATCTGTCGTCGGACGGAATGGCAGACGCACGCCAATCCGTTGACTTACAAAGAAAATCTTGATCTGAGGTGGGGAGCGCCCCATAATGATCCGAGAGCCGACCCGGCCTAGGTGGAATGCTGGATCAGACTCGGGCGAGACGATGGGGCTAGCCAACAACGAAGAGATTTACCCCAATCAGCCACTGTCAAATGTGGCCTGCGAAGCTCGCTTTCCGGGCGACCTCCAAGTCGAATGCGAGCGGGTCAAGTTCTGGGATCGCATTCGCGATCAGTACCCCCAGATTGAGGTACCCAAGGTGGCTCAGGGCGAGGCCCTGGCACTTCAAGGCTATCGCTTTCGCACACCCGAACCGGACCGTAGCGTTACGGTTGCATTGAATTCGCTCTCATATTCGGAGGCAAAGTACCGGGGGCACAGACTCTTTATCGAAGAGTATCTGCGGCTGGCTGCCATCTTTCATGAGCTTTTTCCCCGGGTGCAGCAGCTAAGCCGATTTGGTTGGCGTTACATC
>DASVWT010000218.1:0-7923 GCA_036393055.1 Steroidobacteraceae bacterium | reverse complement strand
TGGTTCTGCCGGAGCCCGATCCGCGCCAGCTCGAGGAGATGATCCGCACTGCCATCGACCGCAATCGCGACGCTGTGCCGGAAGCGCCCGGGGCGCTCTACATGCGGCCGATCCTCTTCGGCACCACACCCAACATTGGCGCCGCCGGCGCGGCGGCCTCGGAGGCGACCCTCATCGTGCTCGCGAGCCCGGTGTGGGACTACTTCGCCGGGGGCATGAAGGCGCTACGCATCTATGTAGAGGACGTCAACGCGCGCACCGCCTCGCAGACGGGCAGAGTGAAGACGGGAGGAAACTATGCCGCAGCGCTGGGGCCCACCCTGGAGGCGCGGCGCAAGTACAACGTCGATCAGGTGTTGTTCTGTCCGGGAGGCTCCGTGCAGGAGACCGGCGCTTCCAACTTCCTGCTTCTTCGCGAGGGGCGCGTGCTCACGCGCAGCCTCGACTCGACATTCCTCCACGGCGTGACCCGCGACTCGGTGCTGACGCTGGCGCGGGAAGAGGGCTACCGGGTCGAGGAGAGGGTCTTTGACGTCGCCGAGATGCTGGAGTGGGTACGCGATGGCGAGGCGGTGCTTTCGGGCACGGCCGCCGTACTCGCGGGGGTCGGCATGCTCGTTTATCACGGGCAGGATCACCGCGTGGGCAACGGCGAAGTCGGACCTCATACGCGCAAGCTGCGCGAGCGGCTGGTATCCATCCAGCGCGGGGAGTCCCGGGATACGCACGGCTGGACGCAGAAGGTGTGACAGCGGCCAGCCCCTCGGCGGGCGTCCGCTTCTATGGTCCGGCAGAGGTGCGGGCCGCACTCGATTTCGATGGATGCATCGCGGCGGTCCGCGATGCGATGGCCGACTTCAGTGCCAGTGGCGAGCCACAGCCGCTGCGCAGCATTTTCGAGATCGCTCCCGCAAAGCATTTCGGCCTCATGCCAGGCGCTCTGGCGGCGCCGCACGGCTTTGGCGCCAAGGTGCTGTCGGTGTTCTCCGATCCGGCGCAGCCGGGGCGCTCTGCGCATCGCGGGGTCGTGGTGCTCTTCGATCGCGAGAGTGGTGAACTCGCCTGCATTGCCGATGCCGGCGAGGTGACGGAGATTCGCACCGCCGCCGCATCGGCCGTGGCGACAGATGCGCTCGCGCGGCAGGATGCGCGCACGCTTGCGATATTCGGCTGCGGTGCACAGGCCGCATCGCACATACGCGCGCTCGCGCGTGTCAGGCGGCTGGAGAAGATTCTCGTGTGGGGGCGCTCCGCGGAGCGGGCCAGCTCATTTGCGCAGCGCATGCAGCGTGAGGTTGGAATCGTTGTGACGGCCGTCGCCGAGGGTCGTGAAGCGGCTGCCGCCGCCGAAATCATCTGCACGGTGACCGCATCGCGGACCCCTGTGCTGTTTGGCGAGTGGGTGCGGCCCGGGACACACGTGAATGCCGTCGGCTCGAGCTACCCGGGACCGGTGGAGGTGGACCATGCGTTGGTCAAAGCGAGCCGCTATATCGTGGACAGCCGGCGCTCGGCACTGGCGGCCGCTTCCGAGTTCCTGCTCGCCAGGGAGGCGGGGCTCATCGATGATGGACACATCGCCGCCGAGATCGGCGAGGTGCTGCTCGGCCGCGTGCCCGGCCGCACGTCTGCCGCGGAAATCACCCTCTACAAGTCCCTCGGCCACATCGTGCAGGACTTGGCGGCGGTCACCTGTCTGCACTCGCGGGCGGGCTCCCCTGCGGCCGGCCCGGTCAATCGGGCAACGGGATGAATTCCTGCTCGTCGCCGGGCACCTTGGGGAAGCGGCCCTCGCGCCAGTCGCGCTTGGCCTGCTCGATCCTCGACTGCGAGCTCGAGACGAAATTCCAGAAGATGTGCCGCTCCCCGACCGGCGCGCCGCCGATAAGAGCGATGCGGGCGTCACTGACGGCGTGCAGAGTTGCCTTTGCGCCGGGCGTGAATACCAGCATCCGGCCGCGCTCAGCGCGTTGATGACCGCATTCGACGGTGCCGCTGACGACGTAGGCGGCACGCTCCTCGAGCTCATGGGGGATCGGGAGCTCGCTCCCGGCTTTCATCGCCGCATCGACATAGAAGAGTGGCGAGAACGTCCTGACGGGCGAAGTCTCACCGAAAGCACTGCCCGCGAGCACCCGGATGCGGGTGCCCGCGACATCGAGGGCCGGCAGATCGCGGGCGGCGTGGTGGTGGAATTGTGGATCGGTTTCCTCGTGCTCGAGCGGCAGCGCCACCCAGAGCTGCAGACCATCCAGGCGCGAGCCCGTTTGCCGCGGTCCGGGCCCGGTGCGCTCGGAATGAGTGATGCCGCGGCCGGCCGTCATCCAGTTGACATCGCCCGGGCGGATCGGCTGGTGCGAGCCGAGGCTGTCGCGATGCACGATCTCGCCGTCGAAGAGATAGGTAACCGTGGCAAGCCCGATGTGCGGATGTGGCCGCACATCGATGCCGCGTCCGGGCCCAAAGACCGCCGGCCCCATGTGATCGAAGAAGATGAAGGGACCGATCAGCTTGTGCGCCGGCGCGGGCAGCACGCGCCCGACCGTGAAGCCGCCGAGGTCGCGTGGGCGGGCCTCGATCAGAGCGGCGAGCTGTGGGATTCCGGGGCAGGGCGCCGTGGCGGGCTCGATGTCGGGGAGTACGCTCATGCGGACATCCTACGCCGCGGGGTCGGCGAGAACCATGGCTCGTGCCACCGCCAAGCCTGCGGATTAGAATCCTGCCGCCCCGGAGCTTCGCGCGGCGCTCGACCGCGCCCGGCTCGCATGTCCCAGTACGCACGTGCCGCTGCAGCCGGACCCGGCCGGTGGGCCGACACTGGCCGGAGATGTCGGCAAGCTTGTGGCCGACATCCACCGCCTCGGTGCCGAGTACGTCGTCGTGCCGATATTCGCCGTACCGCCACGGTTTCGCGCACCGCGGGCGTCGACCCCATCGGCTTGCTGCGCTCGCACCGGCACCGCTTCCGGCTGATGCACGTCAAGGACATCAAGGCGGCCACGCTGCCCAACCATGCGTTCGAGATGGACCCCGCGGATGTCGGATCGGGGACCCTCGACTGGAAGGCCATCCTGCCGGCCGGCTACAACGTTGGCGTGAGGTACTACTATGTGGAGCAGGAGCCGCCATTCGCCGGGCCGCGCATGGACGCGGCACGGGCGGATTACCGGTACCTGTCCAGGGTGGCCTGAAGGCGCCCGGGGCCTGAGCCTCGAGCAGAGCGGCCGGCGAGCTCGACAGACTTCTGGCGAAGGCGGAGAATCCCGCGCGGCCGCTAGAATGGGCGACGTCCCACTCCGATAGGGGAGACAGCCAACATGACCTTGCGTAGCCGAACCCGTGCCACCGTTACTCTGACACTGTCCGCCGCTGCGGGGCTCGCGGTGCTGCCCGCCCCCGCGCTCGCCGACGTCACCGTCGGGCAGAAGACCTCGATGAGCCTCGGCGGAATCAACATCGACATCGACTCGGTGGAGCGCACCAGCGCCGACAAGCAGCGCAGCGACTCGACGGTGACCTGCCACGGCCTCCTCTCCCTCTTCTGCCATGGGGCGGAGGGTGGCCGCATCGTGCGCCTGGACAAACAGCTCGAATGGGAGCTTCAGCCGAAGAAGAAGCTCTACACCGAGCACCCATTCCCGACGGCCGCGCAGCGGGCCGCGGCGCAGCTGGAGCTGGAAACGGCCATGGAGGAGATGAAGAAGTGCCCGATGCCGCAGGCGCAGGGCCCCTCGCAGGCATCGGCCCCGGACACCTCGCGCTGTCAGTTGAGCTCCCCGGTGCTCAACGTCACGCCCACCGGCGAGCACGCCACCATTCTCGGGCACGATGCGCGCAAGACGGACGTGGTGCTCTCGCAGACCTGCACTGACACGCAGACCGGGGACGTCTGCGAGATCGACTACGGCTTCGAGACCTGGCTCACCGGGGATGAGGTTGCGGGGGCCGAGGAGCGCAATGCGTTCACGAGGAAGTACCTGCAGGCCCAGGGGCTGGACCCCAACAATCCGCGGTTGCAGCATACGCTCCAGCAGTTCATGGCCCCGTATGCGGATTCGCTGAAGCAGCTGCAGGGCAAGGCGGCGGACCTCAAGGGCTATCCGTTGCGCACCACCTTCTACATGGCCTTCGGCGGCCCACACTGCGCCCGGGCGAAGCAGGCGCAAGAGCAGCAGCAGGCGAGCAGCCGCAGCCCCTTCAGCATGCATGGCATCGCCTCCAATGCCATCGCCGGCGGGCTGTCGGGCTTGTTTCATCACGGTGCCGCTGCCATCCACGCCGACTCGGCGGGCGGGGCGGCGGCCGCCAGCGCCGCAAACGAGGCGTCGGAGCCGACGGCCAACGCCGCCGCCAGCTCCATAACCGCACAGTCTTCCTCCAGCGGTACCCCGGCAGCCGCGCCCGCGGCGGGATCGCTCATTCGCGTCGTGTCGCTCACCACGGAGACGACCTCGATCGATACCTCGGGCATTGCGCCGGATCAGTTCGAGATCCCCGCCGACTGGAAGCTCGAGCCGCAGAAGCAGATGACCGCGGGCCGTGCCCCGAAGTGTCCGGCTGCCGGTAAGTGATCGGCTTCTTCTGATCGTCTCGCGCAGCGCTTAAACGCTCCCGCCCGGGGGCGAGTCTAAAGGACTGCATGGTCTCGGCTGCGCCAAGTGAGTCGATCGAATGGGAGCCGGCGCTGGTCCAGCGGGCTTCAGGTGGGGACATGCGCGCTTTCGAGCGCCTGTACCGCCACCACATCGGAAGCGTCTACGGATTATGCCTGCGGCTGACGCGGGATCGGGCAGGAGCAGAAGACTGTGCACAGGAGGCATTCTTCAACGCGTGGCGCGCGCTGAAGCGCTTCGAGACGCGCAGCAGCTTCGGTACGTGGCTGCACCGCATCGCGGTCAACGTGGTTCTGAGCCGCCGCCGCAAGATTGCCGCGCGGGCCGAATTGCCGCCATTGCCGGCCGATCCGCACGAGGAGCGTGCAAGCGCGCCGGGGGAATGGACACTCGATACGCCAGTCGAGGAGCATGAGATCGAAGCCGCCGTCGCCGCACTGCCCGACGGCGCGCGCGACGCGCTGGTACTCTGCGGAATCTACGGGTACTCGCATCCCGAGGCAGCGCAGATGCTCGGCCTCGCCGAAGGCACCTGCAAGGCGCAATTGCACCGTGCTCGTGCCCTCCTGCGCGCCAGGCTCGAGCCGGAGGGTCAGCAGCCATGAACGATCCCGCGCATCCCAAGATGAGGCGCCTCGGCGACCTGCCTCGCGACATCCTGCCGCCACATGACGGCTGGCCGGCGCTGGAGGCGAGGTTGCGTGAGAGCGGCATGCCGCAGGAGCCGGCACAGGGGCAGGAATCAGCACGGCAGACAGGCGTGCGGGCCACGGGAGGCGGCTGGCGCCCGCGCCCGCTGCGCGTTGCGGCGCTTGCCGCGCTGCTCACCGCCGTCGTGGTGGGCATCTCCATCGACCGGTGGGTACTTTCTCCCGCGCCGGCGCCTGAGCGAGCCGTCGCGGCCCGGAGCAGCGGCGAGGCGGAGAGGGGAGTGCCCGTGTCCTACCTGACCGATCCACGCTATCTGCGCGAGCGAGCGGCGCTTCTGCGCTCGCTCGATGCGCGGCTCGCAAGACTGCCGCCGCCCAGCCGCAGGAAAGTCCTCGAGAGCCTCGCCACCATCCAGCAGTCGATGCGTCAGATCCAGCAGGCGCTGGGCCGCGAGCCCGGGAACGCGCTGCTGCAGGAGCTGCTGATCGATACCTGTCAAAACGAAATGCAATTGCTGTCGACCGTCCAGGAGGCGAGCGGCGGCAGCGGAGAGACCTGAATATGAGCACTTCCCTCCTTCGTATCGCCTTCACGACCATGGCGCTGGCGTTTGCCGCCGAGGCGGCCCACGCTGGAAACTTCCAACGGCAGGTTGCCGCGGAGCCGAACGGTGAAGTCGACATCAGCAATGTCGCCGGACAGATCGTCATCAGCGGGTGGGACCGGCCGGAAGTGTCGGTCACTGCGGATCTTCCGAGCGATACCCAGCGGGTGAAGATGACGGGTGGGAACGGCCGCACGAGCGTCTGTATCACGTACAACGAATCGAATGCCTGCAATTCGTCCGGCTGGTTCGGCGACCATACTTCGGTCCGGCTGGAAGTTCACGTGCCGCGCGGCAGCGAGCTCGACGTATCGGGGGTGAGTGCCGGAATCACCTCTCGCGGGGTCGTGGGCAGCCAGCATCTGCATACCGTGAGCGGTAATATCGATGCCGATCTGGGGAATGGGAATGACGAAGCGGTATCGGTGAGCGGAGACATCAACCTGCATGGCAGCGGCCGGGACGGCGCGCTTCATGTCACGAGCGTCAGCGGCGATCTGAGCGTCGCCAACGCAGCCGGCCAGCTGGAGGCGAGAACGGTCAACGGCCGGTTGCAGGCCGCGATCTCGCCCGCTCGCCTCGTGCGGCTCAATACCACCTCGGGTGACATCGGCCTGACCGCGAGGCTCGCCACCGGAGGATCGATCGAAACCGAGACGGTGAGCGGCGATCAAAAGATCGACGTATCCGCCGCCGCGGGATACTCCTATGAGGCGAAGAGCTTCAGCGGCGATATCGACGACTGCTTCGGGCAGCAGCCCGACAAGAGCGAGTACGGGCCGGGCAGCCGCCTGAACGGCACGCGCGGCCGCGGCGACGGGCACATCCGGATCAAGAGCCTGAGCGGCGGGATATCGCTCTGCGATCACTGACGATCGATGCCTGCGCCTCAATGCTCCGGTTTCACGAACTTCAGCGTCATCCGGTCCGACTCCCCGATCGCGCGCATCTTCGCGTGCTCACCGGCAGGGCCGGACAGGTCGGGCGGCAGGCGGTGCACGTTCACTGTCTCGTCGTCCTTCGGGTTGGCGTTGATTTCCGATGCGCCGGCAAGCTGGAAGCCGGTTTTCAGGCCCAGCTCGATCACGTAGTCCTCGGGGATCCGGTGCAGCGAATGCGATGCCTCCACCGCGTTCTCATAGGGTCGTGCGCGGTGCTCGGTGACGCCGAACACGCCGCCTGGCTTCAGCACCTCGTAAGCGGCCCGGAACACGGCTGCGAGCGTTGCCGGGTTGTCGTTCAGCCAGTCATGGAGGTTGCGAAAAGTCAGCACCATGTCCGCCGAGTCCGCGGGACCGAGATTCACCTGATCGGGCGGTGCGAAGGCAATGGTCTTGACGTTGCCGTAAACAGCCGGGTTGGACGCGAGCTTCTTCTGGAACGCCGTGGCCATGCGGCGCATGAAGGAGCTGCCGGCATCGGTGGGCGCCGCGGCCTCGATCAGATGGCCGCGATCGTGCAGCACCGGCGCGAGGATCTCAGTGTACCAGCCGCCGCCCGGGGCCACCTCTATGACGGCCATGTCCGGCCGAAGGCCGAAGAACTCCAGGGTTTGCAGCGGATGCCGGTAGCGGTCGCGTGCCTTGTGGGCGGCGGAGCGCCATGATCCGTCAATGGCGTGTTGCAGAGATGCATCGGCCGCGCCCGCGGGGCGCGGCATTGCGGGTAAGGCGCACAGGGCCAAACACGCGGCAAGGAGCCAGGGGCTGAGCATTCTCATGGCGGGCTCTGTTGGCTTCGGGTGAATCCCCGACCGCGTATGATCCGCCGTCGTACAAGCTCACGCAAGCGCCAGGCGCCCCGCCCGAACCCCGCGGGCTGAGCGCAGGGCCCGGGCAGGAGGGGAGTGAAGCGCCGCTATTCCGGAACTTTGATCTTGTTGTGCACCTCGCGAACGCCATCGATCTTCTTCGTGTCCTGCTCGGCTCTGTCCTTGGCGTCCTCCGACGAGGCCATGCCCCGCAGAGTCACGACGCCGTTCACCGTGGCGACGTGGATGTTGACTGCCTTGGTGCCGGGATCGGCCGCAAGCGAGGCTTTCACCTTCGCGGTGAT
>DASVWT010000217.1:0-2731 GCA_036393055.1 Steroidobacteraceae bacterium | reverse complement strand
CGAGCATCGCCATCAGTCGCCCTTCAACCTGGCCCCAGAACGACTCCTGCTTGCCATTTTGGTAAGCAGAGTACGGAAGGGTCGTCTCATGCACGATGCCGAGGCGCGCGAGCCCTTCGGTCACCTCGGCGCAGAGGTTCGCGGCGCCGTTGTCCGACATGCCGGCGCGGGGAAGTCCGCGCTTCTGGAAGGCCTGAGATAGAGCGTGCATTACGTTCGGGCCGCTCTCGGCCATGAACCACTGCAGATGACAGGCGAGGCGCGAACGATCATCGAGGGCGCCGATGAGCACGGGCTTCGCCCACTCACCGCGCGCGGTCAGCACCGCTCGTGAGCCGATGTGTCCGTCCCAGTGCCAGAGGCCGCCAACGTACTCGGCCTCGTAGCTGCGCACCTCGCGGGAGGCGAGGCGCGCCTCGGCCCGCTCAGCGCCGGCGGTGTCGCGGCTCGTCAGCCGCCGGCGCTTGCGCCAGCCCTGACTCTGGAAGAAGCGCCGGATACTCGAGTACGAGGGCATCGGGGCAAGGGAGATCTGCGCTTCCGCGAGCGCGCGCAGGTTCTCGTAGTGCAGTTTGACCGACCAGCTCGGATGCGCGCCGTACTGCGCGCGCAGCGCCTCGCGGATCGCGAGTGAGACCTGCTGTGTGCCGGCATCGACGCGCACCTTGCGTCGCAGGACCCCGACCGGGTCACGCCGCTCACTGCGCGCCCGAAGGAGCCAGCGCTCGATGGTCGAGAGCGCAAAGCGCACGCGCTCGCCCGTGATCGGATGCTGCCAGGAGCGCGAAGCGAGCCGCTCGAGCTCGGCGCGCAGCTGCCCGCGCGGCGGCGGCGCCGCGAGCAGCTGCCCGATCACCGAGAAGCGCAGATGCGCCCAGCGCTCGTGTACGGAAGGATCTTTTGACCTGCCCATGCCCGCATCCCTCGTCATCTATCGGGTGCGGCACCGTAATCG
This sequence comes from Steroidobacteraceae bacterium, assembly GCA_036393055.1. GTDB lineage: Bacteria > Pseudomonadota > Gammaproteobacteria > Steroidobacterales > Steroidobacteraceae > 13-2-20CM-66-19. The sequence goes on along the minus strand of DASVWT010000217.1, from coordinate 1,776 downwards.
CGGCCGGGACTGAAGCGCGACGGGCATCCTCTGCGGGAGAAGCGTTCCCCGTTATCGAGCGTGCTCGATGAGGCTGCCGACGCTCACCGGCGCGAGGGCACGCAGAAGCAAGATGAGTCGCTCGCTGGGCGTGCCGGTAAAGCGCTCGAGCAGCGATGCAGGCAAATCGGCGATCGAGATCGGGGGCATCAACGCTGCGGCCATGGGCCGCCAGAACGGCGTCGCCGGCAGCTGCTCGCTCCACCACTTGCGCCATCGCGAGAGCGTATGGCGGCTGACGCCGACGAGCTCGTGCAGGCGGCGCATACGCGCCGGGCTCGCCCCGCAGCGCATCGCCGCGATCAGCACGACAATGCCGCCGAGATAGACCTTGCGGCCGAGGAAGCGAAGGGATGGAGGCGTGCGGCGCTTGCGGCAGGTGCGATCCGCGCAGCAAAAAGACAGCCGCTCGGCAAAGCGCTCGCCGAGATCGCGGGTCATGCCGCGTGGCTTGCGGGGGAAGTCGGACGCCTCCAGCCGCTTCCCGCACACCCGGCAGCCTTTGGGCCGCTCGGCGGCGGCAAGCTCCTCATCGAAGCGCAGCAACAGCCGGTAAAATGCCGCATCGCCCAGCAACTGCTGATACATCGCTCATCGCCTTCATCATGGCCAAGTCCGGACGTAATGATCCCTGCCCCTGCGGCAGCGGGCAAAAGTACAAGCGCTGCTGCCTCACAAAGGATCAGGAGGCCGAGAGCGCGGCACTGAAGGCGGCTGCCGAGGCCCGCGCCGAAGAGGCTGCCCAAGACGAGCGCGACTTCTTCGGTGCCGATGATGAGGAGGACGAACTCACCCACGACTCCAACGCCATCATCGATCTTGTCCACGAGGGAAAACTCGATGAGGCCGAGAAGGCCGCACGCGAGTTCCTCGAGCGCTATCCGGAGGTCCACGACGGATACGACCGCCTCGGCATGGTCTACGAGGCGCGCGGGGATCGGAAGGCAGCCGCCGACTGTTACCGCAAGGTCATCGAGTTCGTCAAAGCCCACCCGAAACAGTACGAGTCCACCTTTACGGTCACCTTCGAGCAAATGATCGACGAGCTCGATCCGCCACCGGCGACCTGACCGTCGGCCCTACAACGATCTGCCCCAAGATCACGCTCCGTGAGGGCACGCCGCCGCCTTCCCTCACCAACTGTGCTCAGAATTACTGGGGGTCGCCTCAAATACCGGGCGCGCTCTCACGTGGCGAAGACTCCGGTGATTTGATCAGCGAGCTGCCTGCGAATCCGTTCCGTTGCAGTATGGTTGCAGTAGCGCACCAGTCATCCTCAGATCATGATAGACGCGCCGCGACGGCCTATTCAAGCGAATCAGAGAGTTGTGTTGGCGAGCAGACTTCTATGGAACGCGTTGGACGCTGTTGGTGGGACTGAAAATCCGCGTGTCGGTGGTTCGATTCCGCCCCTGGCCACCACTCAATAAAAGGTACGTTCCGATCACATCGGTGCCGGTTTATACCGGCCCCTGGGGAAAACCTCGTTAACCCTGGGCTCGCGCCTGAGCTCGGAACGGCAGATCTCGAGGAGCTTTCTCTCGCCGAGGCGCATGTTGATCGGCTTGTGATACAAATCGATACTGCTGAACGGAATGTTGATCGGCGGAAGATCACTTGACTGCCCGTGCACGTGACAAATCATCGACGGAGCAAGTGGCGAAGCGACCAGCGTGGAGTGGTGACACTCCTAGACATACTTTTCTGTCAGCCGTCTGACGGTCGCGAGCGCAGTTG
>DASVWT010000216.1:0-22866 GCA_036393055.1 Steroidobacteraceae bacterium | reverse complement strand
TTGATTCCATTTGCGTATGATAATCATACATAAGAGGAATGCAATAGCGGCGGCCTCATCACCGCAGGCCACAGCGGTCATGCGGCCCGGCTGGCACTCAAAACTTGATGCAGGACGCGGGCGCAGCGGCCGCGCCCGCGTGCTCCCGCTTACTTCGAAATCGTAGTGTCGTCAGAGGCCGCATCGTTCGCTATCCGCGGAAGGTGTCCTTTGGCCAGAACCTTTACATCTTGGTCATGCCGAAAGGCGGCCGATGCTGGCGTTACCGGTATCGCATTCAAGGGAGGGAGAAATTGCTCTCGTTGGGCCGTTATCCGGACGTTCTCTCGTGGCCCCGCATCATCGATCACTCGGACTCGAGTGGCGCCGGCCGCCCAAACGCGCATAATTCCAGCCATGAGCCGGGATCAGCGCGTCACGGCCGCAAGCGCTCCGAGCCAGTCACCGACGAGTCTGCATGCCCATCCGGGTGCGCGCCTCGTGACCGCTCAGTATCGCCGGGCTCGCCTTTCCGTCCTCCTTGCGCTCCTTCTGCTGGCCGGGACCGCGGTCTACCTCGTGGCACAGGAGCGGCAGCAGACCTGGAGGGCCGCGCGCGAGAGCGTCCTCAATCTGGCACTCGACCTCGAAACGTCCATTACCGGAGTGCTCGAGCAGTCGGCCTTCAGCTTGAGGGGCATCGCCGCCGATGTCGGTCGGCGCCCCGGCACCGTCCTCGGGTCGGAGCAGGCGATGGCCGTGCTGCGGGAGGCCGCACGGTTCGACCCGATCTCGAGCTACCTCGGTCTTCGAACCGCAGACGGCCGCGTCCTCGCCGTCGGTCGATCGGGAGAACCGCTGGTGAGCCCCGATGCTCTGCGGACCATCGCACGAGGGCTGGAACCTCGCCGGACGGGACTGGATGTCTCGTACCTCGTTCGGCTTGCGGCCCCGGACGAATGGTATCTGCCGATCACCCTCGACTTTCGCGACGGCTCGGATGCGCGGGAAGTTGCCTTTGCGCTCGTTCCCGCACGGCGCCTTATCGCGAGCACGGACAGCCTGCGATTGATCCCCGACAGCTTCGTGAGTCTGGTGGCGCCCGACGGGCGGCTGCTCGTCTCCTACGCTCCAGGCAGCGGCTCCTTCAACGCGCTCCATCGCCATGCGCGACAGCCGCTCGAGCAAGCCGGCGGTCGCCGCAGCGGCGTGTTTCTCTCGCTCCCCGCCAAGGACCGGTTCGTGGGCTTTGCCCGCTCCGCCGCGCTGCCGGTGTACGTGCGCGTAAGCGTCTCGACGGCATCTCTTCGCCGGGAGTGGCTCGCAGCGGCTGCCGCGCCCGCTGCCGTGCTCGTGATCGGCGTGTTCGCGGTGATCGTGTTTGGTCTGCAGCTCCATCGCGCGCTCCGCCGGCAAGCCGCCTACGTCGCCGAGCAGGAGTACCTCGCGCAGCACGACACGCTTACCGGGCTCAAGAATCGAGACGGTTTCATGCGCGAGCTCGAGCGGGCGATCTCGGCCTCGCCCGAAGATCCGCTCGCGGTGCTGCTCCTCGACCTGAATCGCTTCAAGGAGATCAATGACACCCTCGGGCACTCCGCCGGTGACCACGTGCTCAGGGAGATCGGCGAGCGGCTGCGCGAGCGCTTCTGCCATTCGGGCACATGCATCGCACGCTTGGGCGGGGACGAGCTCGCAATTCTCGCTCGGGGTGCGGAGGCGGCGCGGACGCTCGAGAGCTTGGGCGCCCGTGTGCAGGAATGCCTGGGATGGATCACCTTGCCCGGCGGCGTCGAGCTCGATTTGACCGCGAGTATTGGAGCCGCGGTCTACCCGCAGGACGTGCGCACCCCGAGCGAGCTCCTCCGCTGCGCCGACATCGCGATGTATGCTGCGAAGGAAGATCTCAGCGCCTTCTGCCGCTATCACGAGGCCATGGATCAATTCACCCCGGAGATGCTCGCGCTGCAGAGCGAGCTCGGCAAGTCGCTGCGCGAGGGCTCGCTCTCGGTCGCCTATCAGCCGAAAGTGCGTCTGGCGGACGGAGAGCTGATCGGGCTCGAGGCGCTCGCGCGCTGGCCCCATCCGACGATGGGCCCGATCGCGCCATCGCGGTTCATGCCGCTCGCGGACGGCACCGAGCTGGTCCATTCCTTCGCGCAATACATGCTGCAGGCGGTCTGCGGCCAGATCGTCACGTGGCAGCGCGGCGGATACCGCGTGCCGATCTCCATGAACATCAGCGCCAACAACCTTCTCGACCGCGGATTCGTCGACAAGGTGCGCGCCATCCTGGACTCGCTCGCCGTCGAGCCCGAGCTCCTCGAGCTCGAGGTGACCGAGAGCGCCGTTATGCGTCATCCCGATACGATGCTCAAGCGGCTCGATGAGATCCGCGCGCTCGGCGTGCGGCTCGCGATCGATGACTTCGGGACCGGCTACGCCTCGCTCGCCTACCTGAAACGGCTGCCGGTGCACACCTTGAAGATCGACCGAAGCTTCGTCACGAACCTGACGGAGGACGTCGCCGATCAACGCATCGTGCGCAGCTCCATTCAGCTAGCCCACAGCTTCGGCATGACGGTCGTCGCCGAGGGCGTCGAGGCGGCAGGCACGGCATGGGAGCTGCACGCCTACGGTTGCGAGTTTGCTCAGGGCTACTACTTCGGTTACCCGCAGACGGCCGAGGAGATCGAAGCGCGGTGGCTCGAGCCCGCGAGTGTCACATCCCACCTGCGTACGGGTTGAGCCGCTCCGGCCAGACATGCAATAGTTGGGAATTCGCACCCAAAGGTGCGCCTCGCGGTAAGGATAAATTGGTTGATTGCCGCTCAGCGACTCAACCTGGAGTGGCTTCACGGAATTCCACCTGGGATCTGACCTTCTTCTCATCTATCGGGTCCGTCGATCGCGCAAAGCGAAATAACTGCTGGCCTTGTCGCACGGCGCGACGGAGCTGGGACAATTCTGGGACAGTCCGATCGTGATATCGAGTGATATCTGATGACATCACGTGATACCAAGTCCCTGTTGCAAACGGGAATCTGCCTCGCATATGCTTGATTCGTAAGCCCCCTACCCAATCCGGCCATGAGTCGAGGTCCATCGCACACGCCCGCGGACCGCTACAGCGCCGAGCAGAGACAGCATTGACGGCGCTGAGCACCCGTCTGACCGCCCTCAGACAGGCCATGTCGCTGCTCCGCCGCCTGGCCGCCGGCGGTCACCATGGGATTCTATCCGCCTGCGCGGCACTCATCGCCTATCTTCCAGCTCACGCGCTGGGCTTGGGCCAAAGCTTTTGGAGCGCGATCGCGGCCATCGCCGTCGTGCAGACCGAATTCCGGGCGACGGAATCGACTGCGCTCGACCAGTTCGTCGGGGCGGGAATTGGCGGTCTGGCGGGTCTCACCGCATTCTTCGCCCTCGGTCAACACCTGCCCGCCTACTTCCTGGCGGTGGTGCTCGCGATATTGGTCTGTTGGACGCTCAACATGGCCAGTGCGAGCCGTCTGGCGGGAATCGGAACTGTTTGGGTGGCCGCACGCTTTCCCGCTGCGCGCTTCCTGAAACCGAAGCCCAGAGGCTAGATTGGGGACTGTTGCACTCGTCTTGGCGATGCTCGCCGCGGTAGTCGTGAGCGGGCTCATCGCGCGCGTGCTGCCCTTCAACCTGCCGCGACCGATTGTGCAGATCGCCCTCGGCGCCGCCATTGCCGCGGTCTCCCGAGCGCCGGTGAGGCTCGACCCGGAATTGTTCTTCCTGCTTTTCCTGCCGCCGCTCCTGTTCCTCGATGGCTGGCGCATTCCGAATGAAGGGCTCCGACGAGACCGTGGACTGATCCTGCAGCTCGCTTTGGGCCTCGTGTTCTTCACGGTGCTCGGCATGGGCTTCTTCATCCACTGGATGATCCCGGCGATTCCGCTGGCCGTCGCGTTCGCTCTGGCGGCGATCGTGTCGCCCACCGATCCGGTGGCCGTATCGGCCATTGCCGCGCGTGTACCGATCCCTCCCCGGCTCATGCACCGGCTCGAAGGCGAATCGCTGCTCAATGACGCATCTGGTCTCGTGTGCTTCCGGTTCGCGGTCGCAGCGGCCCTGACGGGCACATTCTCGCTCGGCCGCGCGTCGCTTACGTTTCTTCAGCTCGCGGCCGGCGGTGTTCTGATCGGCTTCGCGGTGACCTACGGCATCCTGTGGCTAAAGGATGTGATAAGCCGCCGGCTCGGGGAGGAAGCCGGCTCGCAAGTGCTGATCAGCGTGCTCATACCATTTGCCGCCTACGAACTGGCCGAGCATCTTGATTGCTCGGGAATCCTGGCCGCCGTGGCCGCGGGAATCACCATGAGTCATGCGGAACTCTCGGGCCGAGCACTGGCCATCACCCGCATGCAGCGCACGGCGGTATGGGACACGTTGCAGTACGCCTTGAATGGAGTGATGTTCGTGCTGCTCGGCGAGCAACTGCCCGGCATTTTCGCAAGCGCGGTCCTCGTGGTCCAACAATCGAGCCACGTCGACCCCTGGTGGCTTCTAGTCTACGTCGTGGCGATCAATCTTGGCCTCGCCGTCCTGCGCTTCGTGTGGGTATGGGCCTCGACGCGCATTTCCGAGCTTACCGCAGCGCTGCGCGGAATAGCGGCTCCGAAGAAGGCGGACGCGCGCCTCATCGCGGTCGTGTCACTTGCTGGCGTCCGTGGGGCCATAACGCTCGCGGGCGTACTGACCCTGCCGCTGGCGCTGCCGGACGGCACGGCGTTTCCCGCTCGCGAGCTCGCGATATTTCTCGCGGCGGGCGTCATTGTCCTCTCCCTGATCACTGCGAGCATCAGCCTCCCGCGGCTCCTGCACGGCGTGGCGCTACCCCCCGCGGGCGAGCAGGAGGCGGCTCTCGAGCGGGCGCGAGCGCTCGCCGCCCAGGCGGCTATCCATGCAATCGAGGAAGCGCAGCACAAACTCGCCTCCGGTCAGATCCAGGCCGATCTCTACTCGGAAGCGGCCACCCGTGTCATGGAGCTCTATCGCAGACGCATCCAGGGCCACACCGGGCTGGACAGCAATGACGCCGAGCGCATCCGCAAGAGCGAGGATATCGAGCGCCAATTGCGTCTGGCCGGCCTGCGAGCGGAGCGCGAGGAGATATTCGCGCTCGCACGGCAGTACGAGATTTCCGATGCGGCGAGCCGCCGTCTGGTGCGCGAGATCGATCTGCTCGAAGAGCGCCTGCGATGACCATGTGAAGCAGCCGCATTCTCCCTGCAGCTGTAAGCGACCGAACTCATCGGGATCATCCCCATCTCGAGCAGCAGTCCTGAAGTGAGGCGCACCCACGTTTCATATGGTAGGGGCAGTAAAGACAACGATGCCGTTCGCAGGGATCACGACTGTCGCGGAGGTTGCAAATCCGTGCATCGGGGAACCGGCGGCTTCCACGCCTCCCCCATTGCCGGCGACCCAGGGATTAACCCAATTGTCATAAACGTCGCTGTTAAACACCTCGCGCCAGAAACCCCTCACGGGAAATCCCAGGTCATAGTTCCACCAAGTGCTTTCGTTCAGGCTCGCAACGACGATCACATCTGCCCCGCTCGAAAGCCACCGGTGAAAGGCCAACACCCGGTTTGCGTCAGATACGTGGTACGGGTGGACATTGTCGCCACGCAGCGCCGGCTGGATGCTGCGAAGCCGCATCAGCTCCTGCGTGAAGCGCAGATGGTCAGCCATCACTTTGTCACCCGTGTGGAGCGCCGCCCAGTCGAGCAGGTTCGGACCGCCCGGGTTGCTGTCCCACGGACGAGACTCGAGAAACTCCTGCCCCATGAACAGTTGCGGAATACCGGGCGCGGTCAGCAGCAGGCCGGTCGCGACACGGCTTCGGCTGCGCGCATACCAGGAGCGCGGAGCGCTCGAATCGGCGAGCACCGGAAGGCGCCGGTCGCGGTCGACCAGAACCAGATCGTGATTTTCCACACACGTGACGGCGCGCCAGGCATGGTCCAAACCCGGCGGATAGACAGCCGCCGCGATCGCCGACATGGAAACCTGCGCTGAGGCGCCGTAGGAGGCGCTGCTGACGGCAGCTCGCAGTGCGGAGCGCAGGGCATCATGCTGCACGACATCAAATCCCGCCCCGCCCCTGGAGACCGGCTCGAGGATCGGACCTACGCTCTGCGGGATATCGTTGAATTCTCCGGGCCAGAACTCGGCATTCTGCAGCAGGCGTGGCCGCTTCGCCCTGAGGTCTGCGGTCAGGGCGCGGCAGAACGCCCAGCCATTCGCCTGATTGGTCGAGAGAAGAATGCCGATCTCATCGTACTCCCGATGGATCAGCTTACGCCGGGGGAGCGGCGGATCTTGCCGCTCTTCATGACGAAGTCCACCTTGGCCGTGACGCCAATGTCGGCCAACGGATCACCCGGCATGGCCACGATATCCGCGTGCTTGCCGATCGCAAGTACGCCGATGTCGTCCTGGTGGAGCAATTCCGCGGCGACGCTGGTCGCCGCCTTGAGCGCGCGCACAGGCGTAAGACCTGCCGCAACCATGGCCTGGAATTCAAGAATGCCATGACTGAAGGGAAACATGCCGCAATCGGTGCCATAGGCGATCTTCACGTCGCTGGCGGTGATCAGGCGCTGAGAGTCCACGATGTGCTCATTATCACGGCTGAATTTCCAGACCGCCTGGCACGGCAGGGTATGCGCGCGCAATGCGCTCAGGTCTTCCCGGGTCATCTGCATCGTTGGTACCACAAAGGTGCCGGCCTCCTTCGCCATCGCAAGCGCATTGGCGTCAATCAGGTAGGCATGCTCGAGGCTGCGCGCGCCGGCACGGAGGCCTGCCTGCAGCCCTCGGCTGCGCCGGTGTGTACCGCCACCGGCATGCCCAGTTGCCGCGCCGTGGCGGCAAGGATATTCATCTCCTCATCGAACCACGTTACGCGCGCCGGATCGTCTCCCGGACTGAAATAGCCGCCCGTGTTGGTCGTCTTGATCCAGTCGCTGCCGAAGGTATGCTCGCGGCGCACGAGCGCCTTGATCGCCCCCGCATCATCGGCGGCGGCGGATACCGGAATGTTCCAACGGGACGCGTAGAACCCCCGGAGGTCGCCATGACCCGCAGAGGCGCTGATGATATGCGCGGCGACGATGAGCCGTGGCCCCTCGACGAGGCCCGCGGCGAGCGCGTTGCGCAGGTCAACAGTCGGGAACTCCGGATCGGCGCAGCCCATGTCGCGCAGGGTAGTGAAGCCGTAACGCATGTATTCGTGGGCTATGCTCAATCCTTTGAGTGCCTTGGCTGCGGATGAGGCGAGCGTTTGCTGGGCCAGAACGGCAGCATTCATCGTCAGATGCACGTGAGTGTCGATGAACCCGGGGCTCACGGTGCGCTGCGATAGATCGATGGTTTGCGCATCCGACGGCCGGCGCACCGAATCGCCGACCTCCACGATCCGATCGCCGTCAACGAGAATCTCGACCGGCCCCGTCAATCGGTCGGACAGTCCATCGAACAGCTTGCCGCAGCGCAATACGGAGGCTCCCATGTCAATGTCTCCTGTCGACACGTCTCTCGGCCGGCGTCAGCAGAACGTGGATCATGTGCACCCCGTGCCGGCCCAGCCACAGTGTATGGATTGACGAAGCAGGACGCGCATCAAGTCGAGAGCCAGGCCCGCGTCGCGACGATCAGCGCCTCGACCCCCGTCTCGAGGGTCGGATGGATGACGGGCAGAAAACGCGGATTGTGGTTGGTTGGGATCTCGTTGAGCCGGCCTGCAGCCTTGGCTTTCGCATAGGCGTCGGGGTCGGTCCCGCCAACGAACCAGAATACCGACGGCACACCCCATTCGGCGCCAAACGAGCCGAAATCCTCGCTCGCCGATGTCGCCGCGGTCTCGCGGACCCGATCGGCGGCAAAGTGCTGCCGGAACGCATTCAGCACGCGCCGGGTCGCCTCCGGGTCATTCGTAACCAGAGAGTAACGGTCCAAAGACGTGATCTGCGGCGGCCTTGGAGCACCCGATGCCGCCGCCTCGGCATTGACGATCCGCTCGATTGCGGCGAGCACGCGCTTGCGGACGTTCTCATCGAACGTGCGCACGTTGAGCTTGATGATGGCTTCATCCGGGATGACGTTCTCCTTGGTGCCGGCTTGTAGCGATCCGACAGTGAGCACGGCTGACTCGGCTGCCGCGACCTCCCGCGAAACGACGGTCTGCAGCCGCAGCACCGTTGCTGCGGCCATGACCACGGGATCGATACTGGCCTGGGGCATCGAGCCGTGCGCGCCGCGCCCGAAGAGGCGAATCTCGAGGCTGTCAGCTGCCGAAGTGATGGCTCCAGTGCGCCCGCCGATGTCGCCCGCGGGCCCTACCATGACGTGCTGGCCGAGCACGACATCGGGCTTCGGGAAGCTATTGAACAGCCCGTCGTCGATCATCGACTGGGCACCACTCGCCGTCTCCTCCGCCGGCTGAAACACCGCCATCACGGTGCCCTGCCACCCCTCGCGGGCGCGCGCGAGCATGGTGGTCGCACCGACGAGCCAGGTGACGTGCATGTCGTGGCCGCATGCATGCATCACCGGCACGGTCTTCCCTTGCCGATCAGGTGCCTTGACTTTGCTGGCATAGGACACGCCGGTCGCCTCCTCGACCGGCAACGCGTCCATGTCCGCGCGCAGCATGACGGTGGGTCCAGCGCCGTTGCGCAGCAGACCCACGACTCCGGTGTTCCCGACTCCTGTCGTCACCTCATAGCCAGCGGCGCGCAGCCGCTGCGCCGCAATACCTGCGGTCCGGGTTTCCTGCATCGAGAGCTCGGGATGCGCGTGCAAATCGGTATAGAGCTCCTCCAGCTTGGGAATGAGCCCCGGGAGTTTCGCCAGCACGGGATTGGCTTGATTCGCAGTCACGGTGTGCTCCTTTGCAGCTGCGCACAGACGCAGCCGCAAAGCCAATGATGTCAGCCTATACCGACCTGTCGCATCAGGCCGACCACGTCGTAGAAGAGGTTCTCCTCTATGATTTCGCCCTCATCGCTCCAGTGGGCTACCGTACAGAAATCGACCTCGAACGATTTTCCCGTGGGCGGAATGTCGCGCCCGTTCGGGCCGGCCATTGGACCGGTCATAGTCCCTGTAAAACGAGCGATGGAGCACGTCCAATCGCCGCTCGCGAACAGCACCTTATAAGGTCGGTTATGAACCCGATTATCCGGGAATGTCTTGAAGAGCCGGATGCTTTCGGCCCGGTGGTCGTGCCGGCCATGGGTGGGAGGCTGAGCCGGCCAGCGAACCACCACGTCTTGCCGGTGCCGCTTGTCGAAGGTGTCCCAGTCCTGGGTATTCCAGGAATCATCCAGAGTCTGCATCAATTCGAGGTTTCGCTGCTCGTGTGCCATTTGAAATCCTCCTCTCACGATGCTCTGTTTACCCGAGTTGTACGTGCTCATCTCGAGCGCGAACTGCCGGATCTAGCCGACGCTCACCGCCAGCATCGAAATTGAGCCGCCATCCACGCCCTCAATGGGGAAGGCGACCACATCGTCCTCGCGCCAGGCGCCGAGAACATAAAGTAACGGCAGGTAGTGCTCCGGAGTGGGCACCGAAAGAATCGCATCTCGGCCCAGACTCTCGTACTCGATGAGCGGCTGAAACTCGTGGGTCAGCATCAGCTCTCTTGCGCGATTCTCGAATGCAACGGCCCAGCCGTAGGGCTCCTGCACATGGCGACCCCAGGCGTAGGTGTGCAGGTTGTGGACTAGATTGCCGCTACCCAGAATCAGGATGCCCTCGTCGCGCAACGGGGCCAGTCGCTGGCCAATCTCGAAATGCGCCGCCGGCGGTTGCGTCTCATCGATGCTCAGCTGAATCACCGGGACATCCGCATCGGGATAGACATGGCGAAGCACCGACCACGTGCCGTGATCGAGACCCCAGGACGTATCGAATCCTACCGGAAGCGGTGCCAGGACTTCCTGGACGCGCCGCGCCACTTCCGGAGCCCCGGGAGCGGGATACTGCACATCATAGAGCTCCCGCGGGAAGCCACCGAAGTCATGGATGGTTCTTGGCGCATTGACGCCCGTCACGCTCGTTCCCGGCACGAACCAGTGTGCCGAGATAGCCAAGATCACGCTAGGCCTCGGCAGCTCTGCACCGATCCGCCGCCAAGCCTCGGTGTAGGCGTTGCGCACAACGGCATTCATCGGGTTGCCGTGTCCGAAGAAGATCGCGGGCAGTGGTTTGGCCATCGGCTTGCCCTCGCCCTCTTTCAGGGTAACGGCCGATTGTACATGCCCGAGCGGGCTAGGGTTCCAAGCAATTGCAGTTGGCGTTGTGCATGTCGAGCGAGCGCACGACGCGCTCTCGAGCGTGAGCCTGGCCAGATGACTAACGCACCGATCTGAGATCAGCCTTTCCCGTTGCTCCAGGGTGGCGGAAAATCCCACCGGCACGCAGACGCGACGCATCGATAGGCATAGGAGCTTGGCTTCCGCCGTCAGCCGAGCGAGAAGAATTCATTCCCCTGATTGAAGATCGATTTCATAACATACTTTGCGACACACAGCTGACTTCTTACGACCTCACGTCGAGCCCCGAAGCTGCGCTACCCGGCGGCGCGAGGATTGTGGAGGATGGTCCACCTCAGGATGACCTAGCGCTCGCTCGAAGCGCGTACGAGATAGGAGTCCACGGACGAATACTGAATCAACAACCCGCTCCACGATCAGCACGTGGGTTACGCGCGTGTTTCTGATCCACTCGTCCAGCTGACGCATCCGCAGCGCGCACATGAAGCTCCAATCGAGCGCCGGGGAGGTGTATGGTAGCAGGGATTACGCCGGCGCAGCCCCTGGTGATCGTTCAGCGCAACCTGCCGGCAAGCCAGGAGGATCGCATGATCCGTTTTCGCGACAGAATGGCGCGCGGCCAGAGCCGTGAGGGCTGGCTGGACAGCCGCCACACATTCTCCTTCGCCGACTACCGCGACCCGGCACACATGGGCTTTCGGAGCCTTCGGGTCATCAATGAGGATCGCGTCATTCCCGGCGCCGGCTTTCCTCGTCATGGCCACAGAGACATGGACATCCTCTCGTACGTGCTCGCGGGAGAGCTCGAGCACAAGGATAGCCTCGGCAACGGCGCGGTAATCCGCCCTGGGGACGTGCAGCGCATGAGTGCCGGCACGGGCATTCTCCATAGCGAGTTCAACCCGTCGAAGTCCAAGCCGCTGCATTTCCTGCAGATCTGGCTCATTCCGGACCGGGAGGGCTTGCCACCGAGCTATGAGCAGAAGACCTTCCCGCCGGAGGAGCTTCGCGGGCGGCTGCGGCTCGTAGCCGGCCCTCGTGGCGAGAATGACGCGGTAACAATTCACCAGGACGCACGTCTTTTCATTGCCAAACTAGAGCCTGGCGAGCGGGTCATGCACCCGATCGAGCGCGGGCGCGGTATCTGGGTGCAGGTCGCTCGCGGCATTATCGGGCTCGACGGCAAGGAGATGCGAGCGGGAGACGGAGCAGCGGTGGAGGACGCGCCCTCGGTGACCATCGACGCGGACACGACGGCCGAGGTCCTGCTGTTCGACCTCGCGCCGCCTTGACTCCTCAGTCGGCCCAAGTCCAGTTTTGGATGTCGGGAGGATCCTCGAGGTACATGTGCGAGTACGAAACTGCGTTCTCCACTGCATTCTGACATTCCAAGATCAGTGACCCCGCTTTCGGAAAGACCCGCTCAACCCGCCGCAATGCCTCCGCCGCGAGTTGATATCGGCTCGTTCCATTGATAACCACCATGTTGAACGGTGTAGTCGTCGTTCCCTGCTCATTGAAGCCTCGAACATGGAAGCGGCCAGCGTTCGGTCGGCCATCGGATCAGAGCAGCCATTCGATCGGGAGCGAGCCGGCCAGCCAGAGGAGCAGGCGTGAGCGCGCACTCGTCCGCGGCTCGGTTCGATAGCGTATCTTCGTTCCATCCGGTCCAAGTTCTTCCCATACGGTCGTGCCTTCTCCATTCAGTTCCGGCACATAGCTCAACCGCTGGAATCGTTCCGCAAAGGCCACCGCAAGACTTTCAGCCATATGCGGGCTGTCGATCAGAACACCCATCTCTGTATTGAGGCGCACGGAGCGCGGGTCGAAATTGAACGAACCGACGAATATCCGCTCCTCGTCAACCGCAAGGGTCTTGGAGTGGAGACTGGCTCGCGAGGAGCCTGCCAGACCTCGCACACGGGGTTCTCCCTGGGTCGCGTATTCCGGCTTGAGCTCATAGAGCTCGACACCGGAACGCAGGAGGCTTCGTCTATATTTCACGTAGGCGCTATGGACCAGGACGACGTCGGTGGCCGCTTGCGAATTCGTAAGTATCCGCACGCGGACGCCTGTACGTGCCAGCTGTTCCAATGTCTTCGAGAACCTCTTGCCAGGCACGAAGTAAGCCGAGACGAGATCCACCGAACGCGACGGCTTTGCCAATAGCGCCATGAGGCGCGTAAACAGCAGGTCATCGCGCTTCGCCTTCCCAAGGCCCTTGGCCGGGTCATCGCTCACCGAGATCACTTCTGTCCACTCGAAGGTCATTCTGCCCGTCTTGATCTGCTTGATCACATCCGATTCCCGTAGCCGCTCGGCATAGAGCCGGCCTTGCTGCGAGTGCGTCGCCTCTCCCGAATCGAATATCAATCCCTCGAGCGTGCCGGGCTTCGGCTTGTCAACGATCCGGGCGATGGGATGGGCAGAGCTGCTCTGCCAGTAGCGGTCGAAGCTGGCGCCGATTTCCGCGACTACCTGTCCGGCAACCATGACGTCGGTATCAAGGAATTGCACTCCTGTACCGAACCCGAAATAGACATCTGCGATATTGCGTCCCCCGACGATGCTGATGGCGCCATCCGCGCTTAATGACTTGTTGTGCATTCGGCGATTCAAGCGGACGAAATCGAAGACATAGCCGAGCGACTTCAGCGTACGAAGGACGAAGGGATTGAAAAGCCGAACCTCAAAATTGGGCAATGCGTCGAGAGCGGCAAGATCACCGTCGAGGCCCCGGATACCATTGTCATCGAGCAAGAGACGGATTCGCACTCCACGTCCGGCCGCTTTGCGCAGCTCATTCAGCAGAACCAGACCGGTCGCATCGCGCTGCCAGATATAGTACTGGACGTCGAGCGCCGCCTCCGCAGCTTGAATCAGCGCGATCCTCGCCGCGAGAGCGTCGGGGCCATGAAGCAAAAGCATGGCACCGCTTTGTCTCTTCGGCCCGGCGAGAGGAGCCGCGGCGAGCCTGCCGAGCGTAGTAGATGATGAGGCGCGTGTTGCCTGCGTAGCTGTCCTTCCATTGAGCGGTGGCGGCCCGAAGATCAGGTGCGCAACCGTTAGCACTCCGGCGAGCAAAAACATCAGGAGGACGATTTGCGCAAACACGCTCTACCGCCTGGATCGAGTCCGTACACCAGAGCTTTCTGCGCGCCGGCAACTGCAAAAAATGCAAAGGCCGATTTCATCGAACCACAGCACCGAAAGGGATACTACCCCCACCTTCGGACGCCTGCTCTGCAGCAGGCCGTAGTGCCGCGGTCAAGGCGGGGTGGCAGTACCCGAATACATCATGACTCCGCCCAACCAAATGGACGTCGTGATGGGCGATCGTTCACCGCGCTGCGTATTGTCCACGGCCGTTTAACGGCCGGCGGGACCGTCTTCGTGGCGGGCGCAGCCAGCCAGGTCGGAGTGACGCGATACCCGAGGGCCTGCCTGCGGTCCAGAGTCCGCCAACAAGGCTCATAGCATACCTAATCGGCTTTCTTCCATACCGATTCTGGTATGCGCGCGCAGATCTCAAAATCTCAGAGCAACTGGCTCAAGAACGTCCGCGCTGGGACAACAACCGGATCAGTCCTCGTGAAGCAGTCCACAGCAGCAAATGGTCGATCCAGCACAACCTGAAAAGCGTGGCGAGCTTGCGTTTGAGTCTGAAAGTAGCCCAGCGAATTGGAAGGCTTATCATCGCCGTTCTTGGCCTCGACCAGGAACCACGGCTTACGGTCGCGCACCACTAGGAAATCGACCTCTCGCTTCAGCTTGTCGCGTAGATAGCGAAGCTCGAAATTCCCGAGCCCCAGATCCGTCCACCCCTCGACGGCCTTGAGTAAATGGCACGCTACAATAGTCTCTGCGCGTGCTGCGGCGTCATCGATGCCAGACCAGTCACGCAGATACCACTTCGGCTCCTTGCGGAGTGACTTGGCGACATTTTTGAACCATGGCCGCACTAAGAACCCGTAGTGAAGCCGGACGAGCAAATCGATCCATCTTCTGACTGTATCAACGGCAATGCCGATCTCGCGACTCAAATTCGAATATACCAACTGTTGAGCAGAATTCTCCGCCAGAATCAATGCCAAGGTCTCCATCGCGGCGAGGTCCTGCAGCCTCGATACCTCTCGCAGATCCTGTTTGGTCAACTGATCCTGGCGTAGAGTCCTCCAGCGGCGCGTGAACCTCTGATCGCGCTTGAGGAATGGTTCCGGGAATCCACCGTGCTCGATGAGCGCGTCCCAATCGGCATCAGAGATCGGCGTAGGCGGCTGCACGACAGCGTCGGGGACCGCTTGCCGCGCGCACTCCCCCGCGCTCCACGGGTGCATGCGAAAGAGCAAGTACCGACCCATCAGACTGTCGCTGCCCCGACGCGTGATGTCCAATCTCGAGCTTCCGGTGACGATGATTCGCGCATGGTCGGCATGGACGTCGAAAAATCCTTTGAGGAAGTTCTTCCACTTCCTGTCCTTGTGCAGCTCGTCGAAGACCACCACGGGCAGCCGCTCCCGCAGTTCCGCGAGTCCAATATGCCGCGCTACGGCTTCGGGTCCGCGAAGGATGATTCGGCGGTCGTCGACACTATCCCAGTTCAGATAAGCGGTGCTGAGGCCACGGCAAGTGGTCGTCTTGCCTACTTGGCGAGGTCCGCTCACGAAGGCCATCTGACGATGCTCCGCCAGATGACCTTCAAGAATGCGATCGTACAGCCTGGGCCGGAGTGCCATGGACCGTTTTACGGGATGTCGTAAATTGGTACGAACCATTTTACGATACATCTACGAATAGTCCACTCCTTTCCAGCGGTAGCCGCCCACCACCAACGGGCCGCGGTCGGCTGATCCTCTGTGTGTGCGTCTGGACCCCGATACTCGGCCCGATCCGTTACGCGGCCAGCCGTTCCGCAAAAAACGTTGGGTCCGCTCGCGTCGAAGGTTCTCGCGATGCCTTGATACACATCAAGGCGAACACCGTCGCGTCATCGCTACACTTCCGCCCGCGATGACCCATGCCGAGCACGACGATGCAATGCTGCCGCCGATCAGCAGGCTCCTGGTCCGTTCGCTGATCGCCCTCGGCGAGAGCGGCGAGTCGCAGCTGCACACCGCTTGCACGCTGGCCGCCTCGGCCTGGTCCACCCTGCGCCGCACCCATCCGCGCGAGGCGGAGCGCTTCAATGGAGTATTGCACCGGCTCACCCGGGCCAAACACACCCACACCGAAGAACAGGAGATTTCCGTGTCACAACCCAGACTGCTCGACGTTCGCCGCCTCATCCCGATGGAGAGGCATCGCCAGATCTTCGACACCTACGAGAAGCTCAAGCCCGGCGAGAGCTTCGTGCTGGTGAACGACCATGACCCGAAGCCGCTCTACTACCAATTCGAGGCGGAACACACCGGCCAGTTCACCTGGAACTACCTGCAGCAGGGGCCCCAGGTCTGGCAGGTGGAGATCGGGCGCACCGCAGCGCGCAAATCGGCCTGATCCAATCGGCCATCCCGAAATGAGCCCTGGCGACAGGGCTCACTTGTCTGGGCGACTGGTCGCCGGTGAATCGTCTTCAAAGGCGCAGACGTTGTCGTGGAGCAGCGGAGCCGACTTGAACCAGACGCGTGCGCCGCCAGGTCCGGTTCGTGCGTGAAGCGGCTCTCCGGCAGGCAGGCGTAACCAGCTCTGATCGCGCAGCGTGTCCATGCCTTCCGAGAAGGCTCCCGCGAGGACCAGCAGCTCGAGCCCCCTTGGGTTCTCCAGCTCGATTTCCGACGCTGGCTTCCATTCTTCGAGCACCACACGCTCAGCCGAGCTCTCGAACAGGATACGGGAAGAGTTGGCGCCCGGACGCAGAGATCCCGGCTCGCCCTCGCCTGCCAGGCGCACGAGGCGCTCGCGGTCGTCGGCTCTGAACTGCCATAGCTTGACGAATATGGTGCATCCAGTGCTGCTGCCAGGAGCATGCCCACTTCCTGGCGGATTGCGCACATAGGTGCCGACCGGAAAGTCCCCGGTCTCATCCTGAAACGTACCCTCCAGCACCAGGAATTCCTCGCCACCGGAATGTTCGTGGCGCGCGAAATGGCTGCCGGGCGCGTAGCGCACGATCGACGTGGCGCGCGCCTTCTCATCCCCGATCCGGAACAGCATGCGGCGCTCCACGCCCTTCGCGGGGCTAGGCACCCAACCCAGCGAGGCGGCATGCACAATCGTGCGGGCAGTAAGGTCAGCGTTGAGTTCCAAGGCTCGTTACAGGCGAAGAAAAGCTGTCGGTACGAGATTCCGCGTGTCCTGCAGATTCTCCCCCTGATTTCCCGCCTGTGCAAATGAGATAAAGTTGTCCGGCATTGGAAGAAAATCTTTCAGTCGTGAAGACACCCGCTCACCTGAACGCGCTGCGCGCATTTGAGGCCAGCGCGCGGCTACTCGAGGAGGCGGCGGCGTTACGATGGACGCACATTCCCGCGCCCGGGATCAGAAATAAGTAAAATCCGCCTCTCCGCCCGCAAGGACATGCGATGACGGTCACTGTCTGGTCCATTGCGATCTGTCAGGGTCGCCCACAACAGGCAATGAGGGCACCGTCATGGCCAGAGCTCAGCGTCAACAGGAGACCCACGACAGGCAATCGTCGGAGTTCAGCGAGCAATACCTGCTCGACCGGTTGGTTGCCGCCGGCATCGGATGTCTCGATGACTGGCGCGCACTCTCCCCGCGGGCGCGACGCAACATCTTCGGCATTACCGCGGGCATGGCCCGGGCCATCGACCGCCTGGCAAAGCCGCAGCCCACCCACTCGTAGGCCGGAAGGTCGACCTGCCTCACCCGCCTTTCCGGCGCTGTCCGGGCTGCGATGAATCCCCAGCCCGCCAATTGATCAGCACATAGCGACCCCCGTCACGCGGGTCAAACACCCGGCGCGGGTTCGCCGGCAGCGGCGTCGATCGCGCTCAGCGCCAATGAAAATACGCCGCATACGATCGCAAATGCGACCAGTGGCCGAACGGGCTTCCTCATGCGGGCCCTCCCCTGATGTTGTTGTCAAATGACATGATAAGCTCGCGCGTACCAAGAGAAACAGGACCCGCGATGACGACCGACCGATTGACGCCGCTGCTCGCGCAGAGACCCTGGCTGCTCGCCGACGGGGCGATGGGGAGCAATCTGTTCGCGCGCGGATTGACCAGCGGCGACGCCCCCGAGCTGTGGAATACCGGACATCCGCAAAGGATCCGCGAGTTGCAGCGCGGTTTCATCGAGGCCGGCGCGGACATCATCCTGACCAATAGCTTCGGCGGCAACCGCCATCGCCTGAAGCTGCACAAGGCCGAAAATCGGGTCGCGGAGCTCAACGAGTCCGCGGCGGCGCTCGCCCGCGCCGAGGCCGATCGGGCGGGCCGCATCGTGCTCGTCGGCGGCAGCATGGGACCCACCGGGGAGATCCTGCAGCCGCTCGGGCCGCTTTCCACGGCAGAGGCGCGCGACTCCTTCGCGGAACAGGCCGTCGCGCTCGCCCGCGGCGGCGCCGACATCCTGTGGATCGAGACCATGTCCTCCACCGAGGAAACCGAAGCGGCGATCGAAGGAGCCCGCCAGGTGGGGCTTCCGGTCGTCACGACCTTGAGCTTCGATACCAACGGCAGGACGATGATGGGCCTCACGCCCGCAGAGCTCGCGGGCCTTTCCCGCAAGCATCATCTGGCGGCCTGCGGCAGCAACTGCGGCGTGGGTGCGGCGGAACTGGTCGCCTCCATCGTCAACCTCGCGGCGGCGGCCGATCCGTCGGCGATTCTCGTCGCGAAGGCAAACTGCGGAATACCGCAATACGTCGATGGCGAGATCCGGTTCGACGGCACGCCGGAGCTCATGGCCGAATACGCACGCCTGGCGCTCGATGCCGGCGCGCGGATCATCGGTGGATGCTGCGGGACCACCCCGGAACATCTCCGTACGATGCGCCAGGCGCTCGAGGCGCACGTTCGCGGTCCCAAGCCTTCCATCGAGGCCATCGAGGCCCGGCTCGGGGCCTTATCGTCGGGGGCCGCAGCGCAGCTGCGCGGCGAGATGGATCGGCAAGCCGGGGCCGCGCCCGGGGCGTCCCAGCGCAGACCGTCGCGACGGGCGAGTCACTCAAGGTAAGGGCCGCACCCAGATCGGATCGGTGTACGCGGTCTTTCCGGCCCGATCCTCGACCGTCAGGGCATCCCATCCACCAGTGGCCGGCAGCGTAAGCCGTACCGTCCGCTCGCCGTGGTAGTCCACGGTCTCGTGCGGCTTGCCGTCAGCTATCACGGTAACGCGCGCGAGGCCGGCCGCCGCCTCCAGGGTGAAGCCAAGCGTTGTACCCGACTCCACCTGGCTGCCAAACATGTGATCGGGGACGATCAAAGGCCCATGCGTCACGTAGGCGTGACCGGCTTTGAGGCCCGCGAGAAAGCTCGCCGTGGTCAACCGCCCGTCAACATGTACATAGACGCGCGCATCGCCCGAGTGATCGTTCCAGACATCGTGCGTGTCGGATCCGGCCGCGAGATAGTAGCGCTTGCCTTCATTCCAGAATTTCCACGCGCTCGCGAGCGTCTTGCCGTCGTTCTCGGGCTGTGAGCCGTTGATCTCCAGGAAGTCGAAATCGCCGTCGAAGCCGCCGCGCGCCACGCCGCGCTCCAGGCTGCCGAAATAGCCCTCACCCGGATCGTAGGGATGATTCACCTCGATGAACTGCGCGCCCAACCGATGCGCTTCCCCGAAGACCTCCTGCACGCTGGCCTTGCTCAATCCCAAGGTCATCGGTGCGCCAGGTATTACCGGATAGGCGTTGAAGTGGCCCCAGGAGGGCGACAGCTCGATGGATGGGATGAACGGCACTCCGCGCTTGCGGGCGATCGCTCGCATGATCCCATCGTTCACGGTGGTGTCGTGATCGCTCAGGAAGAGCACGTCGAGTCCCGCGGCCAACTCCG
Organism: Steroidobacteraceae bacterium; assembly: GCA_036393055.1. Lineage (GTDB taxonomy): Bacteria > Pseudomonadota > Gammaproteobacteria > Steroidobacterales > Steroidobacteraceae > 13-2-20CM-66-19. The sequence continues at coordinate 3,608 of DASVWT010000216.1, read as the reverse complement.
AGCGGGCCACATCCTGCGGAGGTGTCACACCGTCCTCCTGATCGGAGTGGTGGTGCATGTCGGCGCTGTACCAACCCGCCTCCCCGGGGTCGAACAGGCGCTCGATCGCGACCTGTAGCGACTGCGACTTCCCGGGCGCGATGGTGACCGGAATATCGCGGGGCTCGGCGAGGAAACCGGCTCCGGAGCCGACCGACAGCACGTAGGAGCCCGGCGCGAGAGTGATCCGGGCCCGGCCCTTGGGTGCAAGGCCGGTGAAGAAGGTGTGCTTGCCCAGATACTCCACGACCGGCTTCTGGCCCTTCTCGATGTCGATGCGCGCATCGAGCGGCGCGCCGCCAGCTCCGTCGTTGACGTCGATCTCCAGGTGCCCTGGCGGCTCGAGGCCTGCGAAATCGCGCCGAACGGCATCATTGCGCCGCACCGTCAACCGTGCTCTGGCCGAATCGGAATAACCGGCCGCGGTGGCATAGAGCGCATAGTCGCCCGCCGGAAGCTCGATGGCATAACGGCCATCCCGCCCCGCAGTCCACGCGAAAGGAACGCCCGCCTTCTCCACGATCACGACGGGCGAGGCCACCGGGTGACCCGCTGTGTCCGTCACCGCGCCGGAAACGGTTCCGGCCGCCAGAGCGCGCCGTGTGATTTCCGCCTCGACCACCGGCGCCATGTCACCGCGGCCGAGCACCTGCAGCCAGCCCTCGAACGTGCGGCGCTGTCCGGGTTGCAGGGTGTGCAGCAGATAAAGATCGCGCTGCCCATAGTCAAAGCGATCGAATACGGGCTCGTGCAACGCGATCAGCCAGCTGCTGTCGTAGCCTTCGATCCGGTCCGACATCGCGCCCGCGGCGGAGCCGGTCACCGTGTGCGCCATGCCCGGCACTCCGAAGAAATAGCCGCCGCTCGGCCAGAGCACCAGCCCCGAGAGCGCGTTCACCACCGGCTTCGTCCCCTCGTTGGTCATCCGGACCACCATGTGCACACTATCCTCCCCGGACTTCAGGGAGTAGGTGGTCTCGATCATCACCGCATTCCAGTTGCGCACGGCCCGCACCACACCGAGCGTCGGCGTATCGGTGATCACGTGCACGTGCTGGTAAGTGCTCGGCCAGGCGCTCCAGCCGTTCGGCAGGAAATCGGCGAAGGTGAGATGGTCGCGACCGATTCGCCCATCGACCACCGGGGCAGCATCGATCAACGCGCCCCGTGGAATGGCCCAGGGCGGGGCCGTTTGCACGGCAATGGCCACGGCGAGCCTGTCGTTCATGAGCGTGATGTCGCCGGCCGCTCTCGCCTGGCCTCCCGGGATGGGCGTCGGCCCGACGACCACGCGCACGGCCGCACCAGCGCCACGCGCAACAAGGAGCGCGGCCACCGCAACGATCATCATGGCGGCCCGCCCTATCGGCTCGACTCTGCAAATCATCGTCATTCTCCAACCGCCGCTCTGTTGAATGAGGGCAGGTCCTTCAGCCTGGCGAACAGGCGCTCCATCGCCGTCACGCGCCCGACATACGCCCGCGCGACGTGATCGCCGCACTTCTGGCCTCTCGTCAGCTCGAGGCCCCTGCGCACGTACAGATCGCCCGCGCCCGCCCCGCAGAGGTGGATGACCGCCGCGAGATCCTGCTTCTGCCGCAGCGTCGCGGATTGAAGGTGATGGGCCAGAAGAGTCTCGCTCACCGCCCTGTCGAGATAGGCCGAGGTCATCTCGATCGCATCGCGCGGAATGACACGCATGTAGAGGCTGTTGAACCAGCACGAGCGCCAGTCGTCCCAGGAGCCCTCCTCGACGACGTGATGGTCGTGGATACAGTAGCGCCTCGCCTGCGCAAAGGTTCCGTTGGTCAGCTGGTACATGCCCACCGCGCTCGAGGCGGGCCGGTACACCTCGAATGGATGAGTTCCCCACGACCAACGCCAGTAGGTGCGCACGATCGGGTTGCCGGAGCCCTCGACCTGAGCGAGGGCTGCCAGCAGCTCCGGCGTCATGATGGCGGTGGAGTACTTCTCGAACAGCGAGCCGTATTCCCTCCAGGTCTCCGGCGGCGACTTGTACAGGGTGCCGCTGACCGGGAAGAACAACTCGGTCGGCTTGTGCGCGACCTGATAAGCCCAGTTAACTCCCAGGAACAGGACAGCCGCGATGCCGAGCGCGGCGCAGATCTGCACGCCGCCAGGCGCGCGCCTGAAGGCCCGCGCGAGCCGCCGTCGCAGCCGCGCGCTCGGCCATAGTCGGCGCCATCGCCATCGCCATCGCCATCGCCATCGCCATCGCCATCGCCATCGCCATCGCCGGCGGCGTCCTCGCGAGCTCTTTTGCCTGGCTTTGCGCTTGGCCGACCTGGGCGGCATCGATGATGATCCGATAGGCCTAACCGAGCCACTGATCGAAGAGCTTGCGCCCCCAGTAAAGGCCGACGCCGCTGCCGATCGCGCTCAGCACGACAGCCGTCCCGAGCCCGACATGCAGCCCGAGGGCCCAACCGATCGAGCCGAGGAGAAACACCCCGAGGGTCGAGAAGATGCCACGCATGGGAGCACATTATGTCCCACGCCGTCCGCTCCATCGCGGATTGCACACGGCTGGTGCCCGAAGAACGCGCCCACCGTGACGCAAGTCGCACTCAGCAGCCACTCCGTGACTCAAGTCCCCCCCCTCAGAGTCGATAAGCTTCTGATTGCGAATGTCGCCCCTGGGCTAAGGTCCTTCCGGATGCGGAGGCCGATTTCGGCCGGAACGGCGGCGCGGGGTAGCGAAACACCATGTCTTCGGGCAACGAGCTGCAGACAATCGATTCGGTATTGATCGTCGACGATAGCGGCGTGCAGCGCGGCATCGGCGCCGCGCTGTGCCGCGAGCTGCGGATCCCCAAAGTGCACGAAGCCGGCAACGGCCGCGAGGCGCTGGCGCTGCTCGATGAGCTGCCCTCTCCCCCCGCACTCCTCATCATCGATCTCGAGATGCCGATGATGGACGGTCCGGAGCTCCTCTCGGAGCTGGGCGGACGCGGCACGCGGGCCCCGATCATCCTGGCCTCCTCGCGCGAACGCGCCCTCATGAACTCCGTGCAGGACATGGGAGCGGCGCTCGGCTTGCGTATCGTCGGCGCCCTGCAGAAACCGCTCACCCTCGCGGGCCTCGGCGCGCTCCTGGAGAACAAGCTCCACACCGCGCTCGAGAAGAAAGGGCCGGCACGGCGCCAGGCCGTCGATCCCGACTCGCTGCGCGCCGCCCTCGCCCGCGGCGACATCACCGTCCACTACCATCCCCAGGTGGAGATCGACACCGGCCTCATCCGCGGCGTCGAGGCGCTCGCCCGCTGGCAGGACAGGGAGCAGGGTTGGATCGCTCCCGATGTGTTCGTTCCGGTAGCGGAGCAACACGGTCTCATCCGCGAGCTCACGCTGCACGTGATGGATGCGGCCATGCGCCAGACGGCGCTCTGGAACCGTCACGGACTCGATCTCTCCATCGCCATCAATCTCTCGCCGATCCTCCTCGAGCGCGGCGAGCTGGTGCAGGAGATCTCCGATCTGCAGCAGCAGCACGGGCTGCGCGCGGAGCAGATTGTGCTCGAGGTGACCGAGAGCTCGCTGCTGCGCGA
>DASVWT010000215.1:0-12924 GCA_036393055.1 Steroidobacteraceae bacterium | reverse complement strand
GCTCGATGAGCCCACGAACAACCTCGACATCCATTCGATCCGTTGGCTGGAGGGCGTGCTGAACGATTATGACACCACGATGGTCATCATCAGCCACGACCGGCGCTTTCTGAACCAGGTCTGCACGCACATCGCGGACCTGGATTATCAGCAACTGAAGGTCTATCCGGGCAATTACGACGACTTCATGCTGGCCTCGCTGCAGGCGCGACAGCGCGTCGAGGCGGCCAATGCCAAGGCGCAGGACCGCATCTCGGATCTGCAGGAGTTCGTGCGCCGCTTCTCGGCCAACGCTTCGAAGGCACGCCAGGCGACCTCGCGCCGCCGGGAGCTCGAGAAGATCAAGCTCGAAGAGATTCGACCCTCGTCGCGGCAGAACCCGTACATCCGCTTCGAGCAGCGCAGGAAACTGTTCAACTCAGCGGCCTCGGTCGACGGCCTGTCATTCCGATACCCGGGCTCGGATGTCGACGTTTTGAAAAGAGTCAGCTTCAACATCCGGGCCGGCGAGCGGATTGCCATCATCGGCGCCAATGGGGTGGGCAAGACGACCCTGGCGCGTTGCCTGGTCGGCGAGCTGAAGCCCACCGCCGGCCACATCACCTGGGCGGAGAACGCCGAGCTTGGTTACATGCCGCAGGACACGCAGGATGACTTCGCCCAGAAGGTCGACCTCTTCACGTGGATGTCGCAGTGGACGGGCAAGGCGGACGATGACCTGATCGTGCGCGCCACGCTCGGCCGACTCCTCTTTTCCGGCGACGAAGTGAAGAAGTCGGTGAAGGTGCTGTCCGGCGGCGAGAAGGGCCGCATGATCTACGGCAAGCTGACACTGACCAGGCCGAACGTGCTGGTCATGGATGAGCCCACGAACCACATGGACATGGAAACCATCGAGTCCCTGCAGACAGCGCTCGAGCTCTATCCCGGGACGCTGGTGTTCGTCTCCCACGACCGGGAATTCGTCGGCGGTCTCGCGAAGCGCATCATCGAGCTGAAGCCGGACGGAACCATCGAGGATTTCACCGGGACGTTCGACGAGTACCTGGCGGCGCATCCCCTGGTCGCGTAACTGCGCAGGGCGACCAGGGCTTCTCGCCTCACTCCGCGGGCACTCGCACCCACCCTTCCATCAGGCGGCGGGCGCTGCGGCTGACGAAGACTCGGGCAACGACCCACCGGCCATTCTCGCGGCGCACCTGCGCTCCGACGGTCAGGGTTCCCGAGGGATGGCCGAAGCGGATCTTCCCGTCCGAGGTTGGCCGGGCTACCCGGTGGACCACCGTTCCCGGAATCGCCGCGGCCGTAGCGATCGCAACGGAGCCTGTGCCCGTCATCGCGTGATGCAGCGGGCCCATCGAGAATGTACGGGCAAGGAGATGGACCTCCTCGGCATTGACGATTCTGCCGTCGGAGGCTGCATAGGTGGCCGGCGCGGCCACGAAGGCGATCTTTGGGCTATGCGGGCGGGTTGCGGTCGCCTCCTCTGCGGACCTCGCCAGACCCATGGCGAGCGCACCGTGGGCACGGATGGACTCGGCGCGCGCAATCAGGTCCGCATCCCCATTGACGTCCGCCTGCAATTCCGAGCCCTTTAGCCCGAGCGCCTTTGCCTCGATGAAAATCATGGGAATGCCGGAATCGATCAGGGTCGCCTCGACGGCGCCCACACCCGGCACCTCGAGCTGTTGGACCAGCTTTCCCGTTGGAAAGAGTCCTCCGGTCCCCGCCTGATCCGCTTCCGCTCCCGGGTCGAGGAATTCCAATTGCACCTCAGCTGCCGGGAAGGCCACGCCATCCAGTGCGAAATCACCCTCCTCCTGCACGGCCCCGTCCCTCATCGGCACATGCGCGACGATGCGCTTGCCGATGTTGGCTTGCCAGATCCTCACCCTGGCCATGCCCGAAGCCGGCGCGCTCACGAGCCCCGCGCTGATGGCGAACGGACCGACCGCGGTCGACAGATTGCCGCAATTGCCCGACCAGTCGATGATGGCTTTGTCGATCGAGATCGCGCCATAGAGATAATCCACATCGCTGTCGGGCCGCGTAGACTTCGAGATCACGACCACCTTGCTGGTGCTCGAAGTGGCTCCGCCCATGCCATCGATGTGCTTGCCGTACGGATCGGGGCTGCCGATGACCCGCACGAGTATCCGGTCGCGCGCCACCGGGTCCGAGGGCAGGTCGGTGTCGAGAAAGAACACGCCCTTGCTCGTACCGCCGCGCATGTAAACCGCCGGAATCCTGAGTTGGGTCATTGTCGGGACGTCGGTGCGCGTTACCTGGCGCTTGAGGCCACCACCGTCGCCAGGCGCTCCATGTTGAGCGTATACCCGGCGCGGCAGGAAAGGAATCTCTTCCTCGCTTCGAGCAGAATGCGATATGTGATCGGCTCCAGGGAGTCTAACAATGGGTGGCGAGCCGGCGTGTTTGCGATCCTGGGGCAGCGATCACCGCTTTGCCGACCTCAGCACATTTATTGGATCATAAATCCTATATGGCTCGGCCGGTAGCCCGGAAGCGCTTTGGTTTTTGGCTTCAGCGGTCTGCACGCCAGTGCCCGTAGATGCAATGAAAACCAATATGCTCGCGGGCTGGAGCCGAGTGGCTCCATCGACTATCCGCATTGCGCGTAGCGCGCTACGCCTTCGCAGCCGCGGGTGAGCCCTTGGCTCGGCGCAGCAGCTTCGCTGCGCGCTCGCGCTGCTCACTGATGTGAGTTATGACCTGCGGCCAGCGCTTGGTGTGCAGCGAGGAGGTCGTGAGAAAGTGCTCAGTGGGAATCGCAGCCAGGGGGTCGATGCCGTAGGCGAGAAAGATCCGGATGGCTCCCGGACTCTCGGCCAGGGACACGGTACGCTCGAGGAGCTTCAGAGCGCGTTTTTCCCCGCGGGCGTGTATCTCGTCCTGAATGAACGCCCGCACGACCAGAACGGCAAGTTGCGCCTGAGCGACCCCGATCTCATTGCGCTTTCCAGGAATCAGCAGGAGATTCTGGATCCGGCTATCCAGGAGGTCGATCGGATGCATGACGCGCAGCGTGCCTATCTCCGGAACCTGCATCTCGATTGCTCGACGTATGACGTCGGCAGTCGTCAATCCGGCGACTGCAAACAGGAAATCGACCTGTTTGATGCTGTCATCCGGCATGCGAAGCGTGACCTTGCCAGACTGCTCGGTCACATCGTCGAGCGATGGTACCCACCAGTTCCAGCCGAGAGTCTCGCCGAGCTTACGCGCGAGTGCCGAGCCGCCAATGAAATCGACATCGGCGGTTACGACAGGTATCAACGGTGTCGGGCGGCTGACGCCGTAGCGGTCGGCCCAGAAACCGAGCGCCTGACCGCCCACTAGCACCGCTTCTGGCGAGCAGACCCCGAGGATCTTGCGAACTTCCCCTGGCGACAGAACCGCCTCGGTCTCCAGGCGCTCAATCATCATCAAAGCAGGATGGCGCGTGCGCCATTTTCGCGGCGCGGGCCAGATCGGCTGGAATCATATGCATACTCTTGCTGGACAGCAGGGACGGAGAATTACCCATCGCCTGTAGCGTCTGCGGCGACAAGATGACGGCCACTACGCGGCCGTGGCGCACGATATCGACGCGCCCTCGCGCAGCGACGTCCTCGAGCAATCCGCCGAAATTGTTCTTGGCGTCGGTCGCGGTGACGTTCTTGAACATTTAGCTATTTTAGCTAAATTCACAGTTACCTTCCAGTGACCTTGCTCACGCCGTCAGCTGAAACCGCGGCGGCTGGGCTTCTGCCGGTCAGTGACGGGGCGGCCGGCTCTCCCCGCCCTTCGATGTACCGCGCATCTCAACTTGCGCCCGCGCGGCAGGTTCCCTGCCTCAGAGCATGCTGGCGATGTCGGAGGCGCCCGTGGGATAGGCGAAGATCACGGCCTTCAGCTCCTCTGCCGTCATTTCCCGGCGAATTGCGAGGGCGAAGAGGTTGATCACCTCGTCCGCGGCGGGACCGACGAGGTGCGCTCCGAGAATCCGGCCGCCGTTCGCCTCGATCAGGATCTTGAAGCCGTAGACTGGCTCGGCGACGCGTCGCGCCGTGTACCAGTGCGAGGCCTTCCGGCAGCTCACGCGCAAGTCGAGTCCGCGCTCGCGGGCCTCAGCTTCGGCAAGGCCCACTGCAGCAATCGGCGGCACCGTGAAAGCGGCACTCGGGACGGCGACATAGCTCGGTCTGTGACGGTTGCCCTCGAGCAGGTTGGTTGCGACCGCCGCGCCATCGCGCGCTGCGACAGGCGTGAGCGGCGGGCCGGCCTGGGCCGCATCGCCCGCCGCATAGACCGCCGGATTGGAGACGCTCTGCAGGAACTCGTTGAGGGCGAGTTTCCCGTTCTCGGCTGCGATACCGCCCGCCTGCAGGTCGAGCGCGTCGAGCGCCGGCGCCCTGCCGGCGGCATGGATCACGTAGTCGGCATCGAGCGTGAGCGGCCTGCCGTTGGCGCTGGCTCGTACGCGGTAGCCCGAGCCGATCTTCTCGATCGACTCGACCGCCGCTCGGGTTCGCACGTCCACGCCGATCGTGCGAAACGTCTCGGTCAGCCAGCCGACGAGGTCCGGATCGAAGTGTGAGAGCAGCCGCCCGCCCCGCTCGAGCACGGTGACGTGAGCGCCGGCTCGGGCCGCGATGTGTGAGAACTCCGCGGCAATGTAACCTCCTCCGACCATCGCCAGACGCCGCGGCAACTGCTCGAGCGCCAGGAAATCCTCGCTGGTGGCCAGGTACTCCTCACCTGGGATACCCAGCGCCACCGGCTCTGCGCCGGCCGCGATCAGGAAGTGACGGCCCTCCAGCACGTCGCCCTCGACGGCGAGGCTGCTTCGGCCCGTGAACCTGGCGCGGCCGTGGAAACTGTCGATTCCCTGCTCGCGGTAGCTCGCCTCCCGCTGCTGCGGGACCGGATCGGTGAAAGTACGCTTGAACGCGCTCAGCTCACGCCAGTCGATCTCCGACTCGCCAGTGATGCCGCGGCCCCGCATCCGCCGCAGGCGGTCGGTCAACTCGGTTGCGCCGGCGAGCACTCGTTTGGGATCACAGCCCCTGAGTGCGCAGGTCCCGCCGAAAGGACGATGGTCGACGACGGCAACGCTCCAGCCGGCAGACCGTACCGGCCTGGCGGCCGCGCCGGCGGCAGCGCCCGTTCCGATGATGACCAGATCGTAGCGGCGGCTGGACATGGCTGAACCTCCCCGCCGCGAGCATGTCAACGCAAACCCATTGACGGGCTCCCGGACGGCGGCGGATCGAGCGCGGTGAATATGCCGGCAGGGCGCGCGAGATTCGATTGCCGACGTGACTCATACGCTCATCGCAACGAGCAGAAGGCGGGAGGGGTTCCGGTATCCCGCGGGCATTGCGGAGTGAGATGCGAATGATTATCATTTACTTCTGTCACGCTTGGGGAGAACGCGGTGAGCGGCCATCATTCGAGCAATCAGCTTTCGCAGGTCACGGTGAACGGCGTCCGGACGCTGCTGCACGACAAGCTGGCGGAGAGTGAGCAGAACGCACCCCGATCCATCACGGTGGTGACACGGCAGCTGATGGCCTCCCAGGGCACGACGAGCCTCGAGGATGCATTGAGGAATGTCCCCGGGATCACACTGAACGCGGGTGAGGGAGCGGCGCGCGGCGACACTATCAACCTTCGCGGGTTCTCCGCATTCAACGACTTCTTTCTCGATGGCATCCGCGATGCGGCGGTCTACACGCGCGACGACTTCGATGTGCAAGCGCTCGAGGTGCTCAAGGGTCCCGGGGCCGTGCTGTTCGGCCGCGGCTCGACCGGCGGCGCCATCAACCAGGTGAGCAAGGCACCCGGGCTGACTCCCTTCGAAGAGGTGACGGCGGAGCTCGGCACCAACGACCTCTACCGCGCCACGGCGGACCTGGACGCTCCGATCGCGCCGTCCGCCGCCGTGAGGCTCGATCTCATGGGGCAATCCTCCGCGGTCGCGGGGCGGGACGACGTCCGTAATCGGCGTTGGGGGGCAGCGCCGACAGTGGCGTTTGGCATTGGCGAGCAGGACTCCCTGGTTCTGGCGTACCTGCATCAGCAGGAAGACAACATTCCCGACACCGGCATACCCTTCGTGGACGGACACCCGGCGCCAATACGCCGAGACGCATTCTTCGGCCTTGCTTCCGATCGCGCCAGAACCGATGTGGATATTCTCACGGCCCGCTATCGCCACGACTTCAGCGATGGTCTCTCGGTCGATGACACGCTGCGCTACGCCCACTATCGGTTCGGCTACCAATTCGAGGCTCCGAGCTTCGGCGGCAATCCTCCGACTGCGGCGACGCCGCTCGACGGCATTCTCGTGGGAAGGGATGCGCCCGACAGCTCCGGCGTACAGACCAACCTCGACGATCAGCTCGATCTGACCGCCCGCTTCCAGACGGGGGCGATTGCGCATACCCTGGTGGCCGGCATCGAGATTGCGCGGCAGACGGCCGATATCGACCGCTATCGGAATCCCTTCAACAGCGACAACGGCTGGGTTCCCGAGACACCCCTCCTCGATCCGGACCCCTGCCAGCCCCGCCCCGCCGAGCCGCTCGCCGCCAGGCAGGATACCGTGGCTCCGTCCGGCGGCGCCTATCTGATAGATACCCTCGGTCTGGGGGAATACGTCGACCTGACAGCCGGTTTCCGTTACGACGAGTTCTCCGCCAGATACCTCAGTCAGTCACTACAGAGCGGGACGATCCTGCGTCTGCACGAGATGAACCGCGTAGGCAGCCCGCGCGCCTCCCTGGTGATCGAGCCAACTCCCCGGCAGACCTACTACCTGTCTTACGGCACCTCCTTCGATCCTTCGGCGGAGGCCTTGACGCTCACCACCAGAACCGCCGGCCTCGGACCGGTGAAGGCCAGGAGCTTCGAGGTGGGCGCGAAGACCCGTTGGCTGGATGGCGGACTGATGCTCACCGCGGCGCTCTTCCGGACGGAGGTGGACAACGCTCAGACCAACGATCCCGATAACCCCACGATCACCGTTCTCAACGGAAACGAGCGGGTCGATGGCGTGGAGCTTCAGGCCATCGGCCACCTGACGCGGCGCTGGAAGGTATTTTCCGGTTACACCTATCTCGAGGGGCGGACACTCGCCTCCGGCACCCGGGCGTACGTCGGCAAGCTGATGCCGAACACGGCCCGCGACGGGCTCAACCTGTGGACGGAGTACGAGCTGCCGGACGGCTGGGAGGTAGGAGCAGGCGGCAACTGGTTGAGCCGCCGCTTCGCGGACAGCGCCCAGAGCGCCTACGTGCCAGGCTACGTGGTCTGGAACGCGATGCTCTCCTACGAAGCGAGCCCGCGCCTGCACCTGCAACTCAACGCCTATAATCTCTTCGACAGGCTCTATTACGAGGGGATCTACTACACGAGCGCCGCGGAAAACCATGTCATTCCGGGCGCCGGACGCAGCGTTGCGCTGACGATTCGCTGGAAGATGTGACGGCGATGATCGCGCGGATAGCAGGATTGCTCGATGCGCAGCAGCTCGCGGCCATCGGCACGCTGCTGCGGGAGGGGCGCTGGGAAGATGGCCGGACCACCGCAGGTTTCCAGTCGGCACGGGTGAAGCACAATCTGCAGCTCGCGCAGGGCTCTCCCGCGGCGCGCCAGGCAGGAGAGATCATCGTGCGCGCATTGGAGCGCCACCCCGATTTCATCAGCACCGCCCTGCCGCGCCACGTCTATCCCCCGCTCTTCAATCGTTACGAGCCGGGCATGTCCTTCGGGGCGCACGTGGATAATGCGGTGCGACAGCTTCCGGGCACGCACCACCGGTTGCGGGCCGACATTTCCGCCACGCTGTTCCTCAGCCCGGCAGAGGACTACGAAGGCGGCGAGCTCGTGGTCGAGGATACCTTCGGTGCTCATACGGTCAAGCTGGCCGCGGGCGAGGCGGTGGTATACCCGGCAAGCAGCCTGCACCACGTGCGCCCCGTGACTCGCGGCGCGAGGGTGGCGGCGTTTTTCTGGGTACAGAGCATGGTGCAGGACGATGGTGCCCGGGCATTGCTGTTCGAGATGGATACGGCGATCCGCGAGCTCACAGCCGCGAAGGCCGAAGGCGGCGCGCTGCTTCGCCTGACGGCTTGCTACCACAACCTGCTGCGGCGCTGGGCAAGCGTCTAGTCAGATGGCATTGACGCGTGCCCAGTTCCAGCGGGCGGCCGCCATGGAGGAAAACCAGCAACGCCTCGGGCAGCTTGCGCGGATGAGCCACGGATCGCTGCATGCGCTGCTCGCCGGCGATCCGGCCGAAGCGGCCGTGTGGGTCCGCTCCGCCGCCGAATGCGGACTGGCCGCGGCGCAGCTGCGCCTCGGAAGAATGCTTCTTGCCGGAATGGGAATCGAACGCGACGAGCGCGCGGCATTCGGCTGGTTCGTCCGCGCCGCGGCCCAGGGAGATGCCGAAGCGTCGAACATGGTCGGCCGCTGCCACGAGAACGGCTGGGGCGTAGCCGCAGATCTCGCGCGCGCCGCCGCAAGCTATCATGCCTCCGCCAGAGGCCGTCACGACTGGGGCCAATACAATTACGGCAACCTGTTGTTCGACGGACGCGGCGTGCCGCGTGATAGGCGACAAGCGCTGCGCTGGTATCTGCGCGCATCATCCCAGGGGCACGGACGGGCCATGAACCTGCTCGCGCGCTGTCTGGAGGAAGGCTGGGGCTGCCGCCGCGCCGTCCGTGAGGCCGCCTACTGGTACGAACGGTCTGCGCGGTCGGGCTACTTTCGCGGGCAATTCAACTACGCCGTGCTGCTCGCGCAGCGCGGACGGCCCGAGCCCGCCGCGCAGTGGTTCTGGAATGCCGCTGCCAATGGCGACGCCAAGATGCGCGAGGCGATCACCGCCGCGCTCGCAACGGCTAGGGCGCCAGCGCTACAGCGCGTGCGCGCGCGCGTACTGCGGGACTGGCCCGCCGTACCGGCTCAATGAAAGAGCTTTACCGCGTTGCGCAGCGTCTGCAGCACGCCCCAGACGAGTGGGATGCCGACAAAGCCCCACGCGAGTATCAGATGAAGAGTACGGGTGCCGCTCGGGTTATGGCTCGCCATGGATGCTCCGCGATCACCGCGCCAGGAGCGTCGCTTCGCCCTGGACGGAGGGCATGTGATGCCGCGCGTGCACGGGCCTCACGAAGAGATTGCAGAAGAAGCCGACGACCAGCAGCCCAGCCATCAGATACATGGTCGCGTTGTAGGCATCGGCCTTGGGGACACCGTGCGCGATCTCGTATGCGCGGATGTAGTTGACCAGCACCGGTCCGAACACTCCGGCAGCGGACCAGGCGGTGAGCAGCAAGCCGTGGATTGCGCCGACGTACCGCGTGCCGAACATGTCCCTGAGGTATGCCGGCAGCGTGGAGAATCCGCCGCCGTACATGCTGATGATGATCAGGAAGAAGAGCACGAAGAGGCCGACACTTCCCACCCGGCCCGTGCTCGGCACCAGGGCATAAAGGATGGTGCCGAGGATGAAGAAGCAGAAATAAGTGTTCTTGCGCCCGATCGCATCCGAAGCCGACGCCCAGAGGAATCGGCCCGCCATGTTGAAGAGGCTCATGAGTCCGACGAAGCCCGCCGCCGCCACCGCGCCCACCTTGCCCGGAAACATCTCCTGGCTCATGGCGGACGCCTGGCCGAGCACGCCGATGCCCGCGGTGACGTTCAGGCACAGCACCCACCAGATGAGCCAGAACTGCGGAGTCCGCAATGCCCGGTAGACATAGACATTTGCGCTGGTCACCAGCCTCGGCTGTTGCGCCGGCGGGCTCCAGCCCTGCGGCCGCCAGCCCGGCGCCGGAATCCGCACGATGGCGGCGCCCACCATCATGAAGATGAAGTAGACGACTCCGAGCACGATGAAAGTCTCCGCGACGCCAACGTGAGTCGGCGTCGAGAACCGCGCCATCAGCCACACCGAGAGCGGTGATGCAATGAGCGCCCCGCCGCCGAAGCCCATGATGGCCAGACCGGTCGCCATGCCAGGTCTGTCGGGAAACCACTTGATCAGCGTCGAGACGGGAGCGATGTATCCGACGCCGAGTCCAATGCCGCCGAGTACCCCGTAGCCGATATAAATGACCCAGATCTGATGGGCATAGACTCCGGCCGCCGAGATCAGGAATCCTCCGCCGAAGCACAGCGCCGCCGCGAACATCGCCCGGCGCGGGCCGCCCTCTTCCACCCAGCGGCCAAACACGGCCGCCGAGACGCCGAGAAAGAAGATCGCCAGCGTGAAGATCCAACCCAGGTCCGTGAGCTTCCAGTCGCCGTGGGCCGAACCGGTGACGCCGAGGAGGCGCGTCATCGGCAGGTTGAACACGCTGAACGCGTACGCCTGCCCGATGCAAAGGTGCACGCAGAGCGCGGCCGGCGGCACCATCCAGCGGTTGAAGCCCGGACCGGCCACCGTGCGGTCCCGGTCCAGGAAAGAGAGCGGGCGCATGCGAGGAGTCTACCTCGCCGCAGGCCTGCAGAGCGTTACGGATGAGCGCCGGACGCAGCCGTTGTCCGCCGCGGCGTTCACTGGACGATACGACTGTGTTCCGCTTTGGAGCGGCTGCCGCCGGAACAGCTTCGCTCGAGCGCTGCGACATAATGCGGCCGTGAGCCGCGCGCCAATGTCCCGCCGTCGCCCGCGCGTGCTAGAGTCCTCGTCGAAGGGACCGCCTGCGATGAGCAGCGCGGTGCAGACTCCACTAAGAACAAGGCGCAGCCGCTTGCGGCGCGCGCTTCCCGATATAACACCAACACCGGGGATGAGATCCGATGACCAGAACGACGATGATCGCCGCAGGGCTGCTGCTCTGCGCCGGTGCGCTGCCCATTGCCCACGCCGACTGCGGACCCGCGCCGCAGCCTGCATTCGCGATACCGGACGGCGCCCATGCCAGCAAGGACGAGATGAGCGCGGCGCGGGACAATCTGAGCGATTACAGCGCGCAGGTGGCGGCCTACGCGTCCTGTCTCGATGCGGAAGAAGCCGGCAGCGGACGCAACTCCGGCACTGATGCCCGGCGCCTGCAGAGCGAGAACCTGGATCGGGGCAGCCGTGCCCTGCTCAGGCTCGCCTCCATCATGAGCTGCTTCACCCGGCAGGTCGAGGCGTTCCAGGTTACCGGCGGAGGAAGCGACGCAGGTCCGGCGGAATGCTCCCGCCCGCAGGAACGGCGCACGGCCGACGGCCTGCACGCCGCGCCGAATCAGCCTCGCTGACCTGAGCGCAAGCGCGGGCACGGGTGGTCGTTCGTCGCTTCCATCAACTCATCGGCGCCAAGGAAATTTAAGAAGCCCTAAGGGTAGGCGGCGCTATCCCCAAAGGAGTACTCCGGCAGCTCTCGCGCTGGGAATTCAAGCCTCGCGGCGCCGCCCCTACAATGCCCACGCAACATCAAAGGAGGTACATCGTGGACATCATAGTGGCGCAGATGATCGTGACGGGCGTGCTGCTCGTCGGCTTCGCAGCCGAAGTGCTGCTCTCGCAGATCGACGGAGCGAAATAGTCTCTTCCGGTCAGGGAACGACGCTCTTGACGATCGAGGCGTCCAGCGCCTCGTAATCCGGGTAAGAGATCGTCTCGTAGAGCTCCTGGCGGGTCTGCATCTGCCCGATCAGGCTCCGCGGCCCGTCCTCGCGGCGGATCGCGGCGTAGAGCTGCTCCTGGGCTTTCGCCGCCATCCGCAGCGCGCTCACCGGCCAGATCACCATCCGGTAGCCCATCGCCTCGAACTCCGCGGCCGTGAAGTACGGCGTGCGGCCGAACTCCGTCATGTTGGCGAGGAGCGGCGCGTTCACGCGCTGTGCGAACTCGCGGAACATGTCGGCGGTGGTCAGCGCCTCCGGGAAGATCGCATCGGCTCCGGCATCGAGGTAGCGCCTGGCGCGCGCCACCGCGCCATCGAGCCCTTCGCTCGCCGCGGCATCGGTGCGCGCGATGATGTAGAGGTGGCGCCGGGCGCGCGCGGCCGCCGCAATCTTCGCGGCCATGTCCTCGGGAGCCGCGAGCCGCTTGTCGTTCAGATGGCCGCATTTCTTCGGCAGCAGCTGATCCTCGATGTGCACGGCGGCGGCGCCCGCATCCTCGAAGGCGCGCACCATCTGCATGACGTTGAGCGCTTCGCCATACCCCGTGTCCCCGTCCACCAGCACCGGCAGCGCCGATGCGCGGCTCACCTGACGGATGAAGAAGCAGACGTCCTCGACCGTGATGATGCCGAGGTCCGGCAGCCCCATGGAGGCACTGACCGCGGCGCCGGAGAGATACAGCGCCTCGAATCCCTGGCGCTTCGCCTGCAGGGCCGCGAGCCCGTTGTAGGCGCCCGGAATGCGCAGGATGCCGCCGCGGCGCATGAGGCTGGCGAAGCGCTCGCCCGCGGGCTGCTGCGGCAGGCCCTGTCCGATGAGATAAATGCTCATGAGGATACGCGAGTATCAGATGACATAGAGGTCGACGTACTCGTTGACGGGCGTCTGCTCGAGACGCGCACGGTCGAGCGACAGCTCCGCGATCGCCTGCTGCTGCTTCTGCGGGAAACGCCGTGCCAGATTGCGGCGGAACTTCGCGAGCAGCAGCGGAATGCCCTCCTGCCGCCGGCGCCGATGGCCGATGGGATACTCCACCACCACCTCATCGAGCGTGTGCCCGTCCTTGAGCCTTACGGTCACCGCATTGGCGATGGAGCGCTTCTCCGGGTCGAGGTAATCGCGGGTGAACTGCGGATCCTCCACGCACTCGATCCTCGCGCGCAGGTCATCGATGCGCGGATCGCGGGCAACCTCATCCTCGTAGTCCGCCGCCGTCAGCCGGCCAAAGAGCAGCGGCACCGCCATCATGTACTGGATGCAGTGGTCGCGGTCCGCGGGATTGGCGAGCGG
>DASVWT010000214.1:0-2375 GCA_036393055.1 Steroidobacteraceae bacterium | reverse complement strand
CCCCGTGAGGTGCAGCCGCTCACCGGTACCTGGCAATCAGCGCTTCCGCCAGCTCGCCCCGCCCGGTCGCCCGCAGCCGCTCGAGGTAGCCCGGCAACTCGCCGCGAACATGGAAGGGTCCGCCTTCCAGCAGCACGTTCTCCAGTGGATCCCGCCCGCGCGCCGCATGGCGGACCATCGCGGCGCGCCACTGCGAAAGCAGCGTGAGTCCGCGCGCGGCAGCGTCCGGCCGCTGCGCCGCCAGATTGCGCTGCTCGAAAGGATCGCCCGCGAGGTCGAACAGCATGACATCGTCGAACAGGTGATACCCCCCGTGCAGGGTATTGATCAGCATCCAGTTCTCGAAGCGTACCCCGCGCTGGCAGGTCCAGGCGCCCTGGGACACGATGAGGTGATCGCGGCCGGTATCCCCGCCGCCCTTCAGGCTCGCGGCGAAGGACTGTCCGTCCCAGCTCTCCGGCACCTGCTCGCCCAGCAGCTCGAGCAGTGTCGCGGTCACATCGATCTGATAGTGCAGGGCGCGCCGCCGTCCGGCCCCGAGGCCCGGCCACCTGAGGACCAGCGGCACATGCGTCGTGTGCTCGTCCGCGGTCTGGTGATCGCAGTAGATGTTGAGCTCGCCCAGCGTCTCCCCGTGGTCGGCGGAGATCATGATGGCCGTGTCGCTCTCGATGCCGAGCTCCCCCAGCAGCTCGAGCAGTCTCCCCACGCATCGGTCCGCGGACAGTACACCGACGTCATAGCCGTCGAACACCGCCCGCACTGCCCGCATGTCGTCGATCTCCTGCGGCTGGCGCGGGTAGTGCGCGCGATCGTACTCGTTCGGCCTGAAGCCGCGGCCCTCCCGGGCGCCATGCGGCCCGCATCCCTGCCAGTGACGGGCGCGCACCTCCTCCGTCAGCCAGCCCGGAGGGGGTGTGTCCTCGAAGGGCTCTCCGTAGGAGGCAGGGGTCCGATAAGGCGCGTGCGGATCCCACAGATGCACGTGCAGGAACCAGTCATCCTCCCGTCCCCGCCGCCGCAGCCAATCCGAGGCCACGACATACACATCCTCCGCCAACTCCATCCCCCACTTGCCCACGTTGTAGGTCTCGTCGAACCCCGCGTGCCAGTGGAAGGCGGAATGGCGCTGCGCGAATGAGCTCACCGTCACCGTCCTCATGCCCGACTCCCGCATCCGGTTGGGGAACGAGTCGAGGTGCAGGCGGGAGAAGAACCCTCTCCCCGGCCCATCGATCGCCGGGTCCGCATCCGTGCCGCCGTGATTGACGACACCGTTGTGGATGCCGAAGCGCCCCGTCAGCAGAGCCGTGCGGCTCGGCAGGCATGGAACGTCAGAGGCGTAAACGCTCTCGAACACGATCGCCTCGGCAGCGACACGGTCGATGTTGGGACTGGTCGCGCGGTGATACCCGTAGCAGCCCAGGTGATCGGCGCGCAGGGTATCGATGTCGATGTAGAGCACTCGCATGGCGCGTTGAACCCCCTGTGTGCGTCCCCTATATGCTCTCGGGTGGGTTCGCCGTGGCGCTCCTGGCGCTACGGCGTGATGTTGGCCGCCGTCTGCGGCTGCGCACTGCCCGTCTCCACCGGTCCGGCCGGCATGCCGGGCACCACCCGCCCGCCGTGCCGGGCCAACGCCGCCGCGATCAAGCCCCGCAATCTGTCGACGACGGCAGGCTGCTGCGCGGCGAGGTTCGTCCGCTCGCCGGGATCGGCGACCACATCGTACAGCTCATCGTGCAACGGCGGCATGAACGGGTAATGCAGCGCGCCCATGTAGTGGATCAGCTTCCAGCGCCCGTCGATCACCGCCACCGATCCCGTCCTCAGGACACCGAAGCGCGGGTTCTGCTCGAAGTTCATGCTGAAGATCGGGCCATCTGCCTGTGTCGCTCCCGGCGGGCCGCCGCCGCAGGCGCCGAGCAGCGAGTGCCCCTCCCAGTCCGCGGGTGCGGCAACACCCGCCAGCGCCGCCAATGTCGGGGCGATGTCCGCCTGCTGCACCGGCGTATCGCACCGCTTGCCGCCCGTCTCACCCGGCAGCTTCAGGATGAGCGGGATGTGGATGATCTCGTTGTAGAGTCCCGGCCCCGTATGGGCGCCGTAACCGTGAGCGAAGCTCTCGCCGTGATCGGCGGCGACGACTATCGCGGTGTTGGGTCCCAGGATCGCGAGCGCACGCTGCAGGAAGGGACCCGCGTAGGCGTCGGCATAGGCCACCGCCTCATCGTATCGGGCCTCGAGGACATGCACCTGCGGCTGCGTCAGGCGCGACTGGATCCAACCCCAGTGGGGCTGGGTGCTCGCCACCGTGCGGTCCTGCTCCGAGGCATCGAAGCGCCCCAGCCACGGGGCAGGGGTGGCATAGGGCG
>DASVWT010000213.1:0-4781 GCA_036393055.1 Steroidobacteraceae bacterium | reverse complement strand
TCGCCATGGCCCACCTTGCGGGCATAGACCTCGTAAACCTTGCCTTGATTCACGAACATAATGCGGAAAATGTGACTGGCTGCCATGGCTCCGGTCTGGGCCGCTGCTAGTTTGGAGGGCGACATTATATTGCCGGACGTGCCGGGGAAGCTGCCGCGTCCGTGCAATGGGCTCGGATTTTCGCAGCAAAGACCACTTGACTTCGGGGCATCATGTCGCTTCGCCTGCGCGTCGTCAGCGATCATCGGCGGCAGCTCGCCGAGCACCATTCCGTCGTTTTCGGCGTGAGCGGCGGCTCGATCGGACGCTCCAGCGAGAACGACTGGGTGCTCCCGGACCCCCTGCGCTACGTCTCCGCGCATCACGCCCGCGTGAATTTCCGCGACGGACACTTCTACCTCGAGGACCTGAGCACCAACGGGGTGTTCGTCAATGACCAGCCGGAGCCCATCGGCAAGCTGGGCTCCAGCGGCTACCGGCTGAAGAACGGCGATGTGCTGCGGATCGGCGATTATCAGATCACCGTCGCACTGGAATCGGAGACGATCCCCGAAATCCCCGAGCTCGACTCGGCCGCGGCGGTGCCCACCAGCATCCACGCGCTGCACCCTTTGGGGCGCGCGGCACAAACCGACATCGGCGCCATGCTCGATCTCGAGGAGCTGCTGGTGAGCGACCCCGCGGCGGGCTCGGGCAGCTTCCAGCCGGTGAACGCCTACGGCCAGGCCGTGCCGCTGGCCGTCCATGGCGGCAGCGCCGCCAGCCCGGACATGCTATCCGCTCGCTCCGCAAGGCCTGCGCCGGCAGCGGAGCCGAGCGATGACTCGCTAGCCCGCCGCATCGCGCGGCTCGCCAAGGCGGCCGGCCGCGATTCGCGGGGGGCCAGCGCGCCCGCGCTCTACGATGTGCAGTCGGGACTGCAGGCCTTCTGCCGGGGTGCCGGGATCGATCCGGAGAAGCTGCCGGCGGAAGCGCAGACGCGACTTCTGCACCTCATCGGGCAGCTGCTGCGGGAGGCGCTGGTGGGGCTGAAGGACCTCGAGCGCTCGCGCAGCGAGATTCGCGATCGCTTTCATATCGAGCTGCCGCCGCCCGAGCCGGATGATCCGCGTCCCTCGCTCGGGCGCTCGACCGTCGATGAGCTGCTGCTTTCGCTGCTGATGCAGCATGAGAGCCGCAGCATCGATGCCGTGCAGTGGCTGCGGGAAACGGTGGCAGACGCGAAGTCGCACGAGCTTGCCTCCAGCCAGGCGATGCGCAGCGCCTTCATCGAGTTCCTCGACCGCCTGGACCCGGCGGAGCTGGAAGCCCGCTTCGAGCGCGCCGCCCGCCGCGGCAAAGCCCGCTCCGCCGACAAAGCTCAATACTGGGAGCTGTTCACCACCTTCTACCGCAACCTGATCGAAATGCCCGCTGACCATCTGCCGCATACGTTCGTCGAAGCGTTCGCAGCAGCGTACCGGGACGCAGTCAAGAAGAAATAAGCCCTAGAAGGGATAGCCTATGCCGGAGAAGACTGCCGCTCCCTCGCTGCCATAGCCGACATCGACGTAACCCACGACGAAGGGCCGGGCGACGCCGCGGAATCCGACTCCGATCACCTTGTGCAGCTCGGCGAGCGGTAAGGTGTCGAGGTCGCGAAACACCCGTCCGACATCCACGAACGGCGCCACCTGCAGATCGAGGCGTGTCGAGGCGATGCGGATCGACCCGATTTTCTGGCGCAGCTCGACCGTCGCGGAGAAGGCATTGCGGTCATAGAAGCGCCCGCCGCCATAGCCACGCAGCGGCTGCGTGCCGCCGATCAGGCTGAGGCTGCCCCCGAGGGTGCTGAGCGCCCAGAACGGCGCATTCCGGGCCTCCGGCATGTACCTGAGAGCCGTGTGGATCGCGAGGACACTGTTGCGGGCAATCGGCCAGAAAGCGCGCCCATCGATCCCCGTCTCGCCGTACAGCGAGTCATTGAGAAGACCGCCCTGGCTCGCGATCCCGCCGTACAAGACCCACTCCACGCCTCGCGTCGGCACCGTCACATCATCGCGGGTGTCGTAGACGATTGCGACGCGATGCAACAGCTCCTTGGTCGTACGTAGGCCGCGGACGTTTGGAAACAGCCTGTAGATCGATGGGATGAGGGGGAGAGTTCCAGGCAACACGTCGTAGGAGCGCAGCCGTAGCGTGTACTGCAGCTGCCAGGCATGCGTCAGATTCAGCCCGATCTGCGCCTGCACAACCTCCTGCTCGCCGGTGAAGTCCGTCTGCGCGCCGGCGTCCGAATGATTACCGATTCCGTAGAACCTGAAAGTGCCATCACGGTCGTAGAGCGCGCTCAGGTTGACCGACCAGAGCCGGTCGCGCAGCCTTCCGGTCTGATACTCCCAGTCGATGCTGCGCTCCACGCGCTGTTTGATACCGCCGATGATCGACCATTGCTCATCCGTGCTGGGGTAGTCGTAGATCCTGCCATGCACGCCGTAGCCGAAATACGGGTTGTGGATGATATCCGGCGCGATGATCTGGCGGATGTCGTCGTGCTCGTCGGTCTTCAACCATGTCGGAATGAGGCCGACCGTGGTGCCATTGTCGGGATCGGCGGCAACCTCCGGGATGGGGATGAATGGGGCGGTGGCGGGATTGAGCCAGCGGGAAACGCCGGAGCTCGCGGCGGAAGGGGGCGGCTTGGGAACCAATTGCGGAACCGGCGGCGGCGCCTTCGCCGCAGGCACGGGAAGATGGCTCGGCGGCACCGCCGGTACCTGTCCCGCAGCCCAGGGGCTCTGGGGCAGTGCTGCGAGGGCAAGCAGCACCAGCATCGTGCGGATGCGGGTGCGGCTCCTTCCTCTCGGGACGGCGCGCGCAGAATGCCGCGTGTCCGTCACTTCAGCAGCTCGCCGCAACACTCCACCAGCCGATCCATGTCGGCGGCGGACAGATCCCCCATGGTCGAGATGCGAAAGAGCCTTTGCGAGAGGTTCCCCTGCCCGGCATAGATCACGAAACCGCGCGCCTTCAGAGCATCGTGCAGCGCCGGGTATGAAAGGCCTGCGGGTAAACCGTACGAGCGCAGGACCACCGAGGATTCCTCGGGAGGCACCGCGGCGGCGATGCCGAGCCGGGCAAAACCCGCGCGCACCTGCTCCGCAAGCAAGGCGTACCGCCGGTGACGCGCCTGCCAACCACCCTCCTGCGCATGCTCGCGCAGCGCCTCGACCAGCGCGTAGTGCGCCTGCACGGCCGGGGTGAATGGTGTATCGCGCCTGTCCTGCGCGGCCGCGCACCGCGCCAGGTCGAGATAGTACGTGCGGGCTGCGGCGCGCTCGAGAGCCTGCCGGCGGACGATGACGAATGATACGCCCGGGACCCCATGCAGGCATTTGTTCGCCGTAGCCGCCGCGGCCGCCAGGGTGCCGTCGGCGAAGTCGAGCGGCTCGGCGCCGAAGCTGCTGACGGCATCGACCAGCAGTTGTACGCCGTGCTGCCCGCATAATTCTCCGAGCGCGCGCAGATCGTTGAGCCGGCCGGTCGTCGTCTCGTGATGCACCACGGCTACGTGTGTGAACCGTGCATCCTCCGGCGAGCCGCCTCGATCACGCGTGCGTTCCAGGTGCTTGGCGATCCCGGCGAGATCGAGCGCCGCCATCCACTCGCCCCTCACCCGCTCGTGCGCAATGCGGTAGCGCGCGCAGATCTGCGCGATCCGCTCTCCATAGACGCCGTTCTCGGCCACTAGCACCCGCCCGTCCTGCGGCACGAGCGTCGACACCATGCTCTCGACCGCGCCGGTCCCGGACGCGGTTATCAACACGGCGCACCAGTGCGCAGGATCCAGACCGTACACCGCAAGCAGCCGCTGCCGGGCCTCGTCCTGGAGGTCGAAGAACTCACTCTCGCGATGACACAGATCGGGAGCCAGCATGCTGCGGCGCACACGCTCGCTCAACGTGACGGGCCCCGGGTTGAGCAACCGCATCAGCGCGCTCCGAGATGCTGCAGCAGGCGTTGCTTCACCTCGACCGGGCTCATCGAGGGCCGCGGCAGGCCATGAGCAGTTCCGGGGCGGATGAGCAGGCGCGCGAACCTCGCACCTGCGGCCGCCGGCTCCCGCAGCCAGCCGCCGATGCGTGCCGGGTCGTCGGTCTCGAGAGAGCTCGCGTACCCGCAGGCGGCGGCCAACTGTGCAAACGACACCGTCGGTGAGACGGTCGCCTGACCGCCCGTCGAGTCGTGCACGCCGTTGTCGAGCAGCAGATGCCGCAGATTCGGCGGCCCGTATGCGCCGAGCGTCGCGAAGGCTCCGAGCCGCATCAGCGCGGCGCCGTCGCCGTCGATGGCGATCACGCTCAGGTCCGGCCGGGCCAGCGCCAGGCCGAGCGCCAGCGGCGCGACGCAACCCATCGATCCGACCATGTAGAGCTGGTTGGGCCGGTCGGCGATCGCGTACAGCTCCCGCCCGCAGAACCCCGTCGCCGCGAGCACTACGGTCGTGCCAACAGGCGTGTTTGCGACGACAGCCTCCAGCGCCGTCTGTCGTGATGGCCGCGCCTCGGGCGCGTGCCGCCGCGGCTCCAGCACCGCTGCCGCCGGTGCGCGATGGCGACCCGGCCGCATTTCCGCCTCCAAGGCGCACGGAGCAACGCAGCCCTTTGGCATCACCAGCGCGTAGGGCCGGCCGCTCCCGAGGAGATGCGCCATCGCGCGATCGAGCACGCCGCCGAGGGCCGGCCGCTGCGCCGGAAAGAGCTCCCACGGGATCTCCATGGTGGTGAGCATCGCCGGCGTGA
>DASVWT010000212.1:0-9990 GCA_036393055.1 Steroidobacteraceae bacterium | reverse complement strand
CCGCTTGCGCAAGGGGACCGCGAGTTCTCCTACGCGCTGGTGGGCCACACTCGCGTTGCGATCGAGAGCCGGGGCCTCTCCTTCGAGGACGATCCGACACGGCCGGGGCATGCGCTCACCTTCAGTGTGGCGGTGAGCCTGACGCCCTATGAGCAGCAGCTCTGGGTGTTCCGCAGCCGCATGCTCGGCTGGTTCACGGGACTCATGCTGCTGCTGCTCGTGTCGCTCGCGGCCTTGCTGCGCAAGGTGCTGGCGCCGCTGCGGCGGCTCGAGCGCGAGATCCACGAGGTGGAGGAGGGGCGCAGCGAGATGCTGGGCTCGGGCTATCCGCGCGAGTTGAGTGGTGTGGCGCGCCATCTCAATGCGCTCCTCGTCGGAGAGCGCAAGCGCGTCGCACGCTATCGGGACACGCTGGGGAACCTGGCGCACGGGCTGAAGACGCCGCTTGCGGTGATGCGCTCGGCCATGTCGGGCGATTCGCCGCGCGGGGAGCGCGCGGACATCGGGGCGGAGATCGATCGCATGGCGGGCATCATCGAGCACCAGTTGAAGCGGGCGGCTTCGGGCGGGGCGCTGCTCGGACAGGCGCCGGTCGCGGTGGCGCCGGTGGCCGCGGATCTGCGGGGTGCGCTGCTCAAGGTCTACTCGCGCAAGGACCTGTCGATCGAGCTGGCGGTCCAGGAGGGGTGTCACTTCATCGGCGATCGCGGCGACTTCGTGGAGCTGCTGGGAAACCTGATGGACAACGCCTGCAAGTGGTGTCGGGAGAAGGTGCGGGTTTGCGCGGCGGTGGAGGATGCGGGCGGGCGGGGAAGCGAGAGCCTCATGCTTGCGGTGGAGGATGACGGGGCCGGGATTGCGGAAGAGAACCGGGCCAAAGTGTTGGAACGGGGCGTGAGGACGGATGAGAGCGTGCCGGGCCACGGCCTCGGGCTGGCCATGGTGCACGACACGGTTGACCTTTACGGCGGCAAGCTCATCGTGGACGCCTCGCCCCTGGGCGGGGCGAGGTTCTCTCTACGGTTGCCGGGCAGGAAGCTCGCCTAGAGCTCGAACTTTATCCCTTGCGCCAACGGCAGGTCGCGCGACCAGTTGATGGTGTTGGTCTGGCGGCGCATGTAGGCTTTCCAGGCGTCGGAGCCGGACTCGCGACCGCCTCCGGTATCCTTCTCGCCGCCGAAGGCGCCGCCGATCTCGGCGCCGGAGGTGCCGATGTTGATATTGGCGATGCCGCAGTCGCTGCCGGCGGCGGAGAGGAACTGCTCGGCGTTTTGCAGGCGGTCGGTGAAGAGGGAGGAGCTCAGGCCATAGGGTGTGGCGTTCTGCTGCGCGATCGCTTCCTCGAGGGAATCGACGGGGATGAGGTACAGGATGGGGGCGAAGGTCTCCTCCTGGACTACGGGCATGTCGCCGCGGGCGCGGATCAGGGTGGGCTCGACGAAGTGGCCGGGGCCTGGAAGCGTGCCGCCACCGTAGAGGACTTCGGCGCCGGCGGCGCGGGCGGCGGCTACTGCCGACTGGAAGCGCTCGACGGCCTGGGGATCGATGAGCGGGCCCATGAGCGTTGCGGGGTCGAGGGGGTTGCCAATGCGTATCTGGCGGTAGGCATTCGTCAGGCGGCGCTCGAGCTCGGCGGCCACGGCTCTATGGACGAACACACGGCGTGTCGTGGTACAGCGTTGGCCGGCTGTGCCAACAGCGCCGAAGACGATCGCGGGGACGGCGAGATCGAGGTTGGCGGTCTCGTCTACGATGATGGCGTTGTTGCCGCCGAGTTCCAGGAGGCTTTTGCCGAGGCGCGCGGCGACGCGCTCGCCGACCTTGCGGCCGACGGGGGTCGAACCGGTGAAGGAGACGAGGGCTACGCGGCGGTCATCGATGAAGCGTGTGGCAAGCTCCGTGCCGCCATCGATGAAGAGCTGGAAGATGGGCGGGAGGCCACGGGAGGCCAGCACGCGGTTGCAGAGCTGCTGCACTGCGATGGCGGTGAGCGGGGTTTTGGGGGAGGGCTTCCACACCGAGACGTTGCCGCAGATCGCGGCGAGGAATGCGTTCCAGGACCAGACGGCGACCGGGAAGTTGAATGCGGAGAGGATGCCGACCACTCCGAGCGGATGCCACTGCTCGTACATGCGGTGGCCGGGGCGCTCGGAGTGCATGGTGAGGCCGTAGAGCATGCGCGACTGGCCGACGGCGAAGTCGGCGATGTCGATCATCTCCTGCACTTCGCCCAATCCCTCGGCGAGGATCTTGCCGTTCTCCAGCGACACCAGCGTGCCGAGGTCGGCCTTGGCGCGGCGCAGCTCCTCGCCGATGAGGCGGACGACCTCACCGCGCTTGGGTGCCGGCACCGCGCGCCAGGCTGCGGCGGTCTCGACGGCGGAGGAGATGACCGCCTCGTAGTCCTGCGCGCCTGCGGGGCGCACCTGTGCGATCAGCGTGCCCGTCGCGGGGTTGCGGACACTCAGAAGCGCAGCATCGCGGCTGCTCGTCCAGCCTCGAGAGCCGGACCAGGCGCCGGGATTGAGGGGTGCGAGCTCGAGCCGCGCCAGGGTGCCGTTGATGTCGGATTCAGTGCTGCTCATCGAGCTGCGACCTCTCATCTGGTACGATGGCCCTAGTTTATGCGATCTCCCGAGACAACCTCCTGGCATAGCGCCAGCTGGCAGGCGAAGCCTGCCCAGCAGCAGCCGGTCTACGACGATCCGGCGCACCTGCAGCGGGTCGTCGCGGATCTTTCGCGGCTGCCGCCGATCGTGGTGTCCTGGGAGATCGAAGCCCTGCGCGAGCGCCTGGCGGCGGCCCAGAGGGGTCAGGCCTTCCTGCTGCAGGGCGGCGATTGCGCCGAGACCTTCGCCGACTGCGAGTCGGACGCGGTCGTCAAGAAGCTGAAGATTCTCCTGCAGATGAGCCTCGTGCTGCTGCATGGCCTGAAGAAGCCCATCATCCGGGTCGGGCGGATGGCCGGGCAGTACGCCAAGCCGCGCTCGGTGGACACCGAGACGCGTAACGGCGTCACGCTGCCGAGCTTCCGCGGCGACCTGGTGAACCGGCCGGAGTTCACCGCCGAGGCCCGCGCCGCCGATCCGGAGCTGCTGCTGCGCGGCTACGAGCGGGCGGCGCTCACGCTCAACTTCGTGCGCGCCCTGGTCGATGGCGGCTTCGCCGACCTGCATCACCCGGAGTACTGGGATCTAGGCTTCATCAAGCACGCGCCGCTCAAGGACGCCTACCGGCGCATCATCCAGTCGATCGGCGATGCGCTCGACTTCTTCGAGGGGATGAGCGGCACCGCCGTCCACGAGGCGACGCTCGTGGACTTCTATGCCAGTCACGAGGGTCTGCATCTTCTCTACGAGCAGGCGCAGACCCGCTTCATCCCGCGGCAGAACCGCTGGTACAACCTCTCGACGCACATGCCGTGGATCGGCATGCGTACCGCCAGGCTCGATGGGGCGCACGTGGAATACTTCCGCGGCATTTCCAACCCCATCGGTGTCAAGATCGGCAGCGCGATGGATGCCGCGTGGCTGCAGGGTCTAGTCACGACTTTGAATCCGCAGAATCAGCCCGGGCGTCTGACCCTGATCCATCGCTTCGGCGTGAAGGACATCGCGACCATGCTGCCCAAGGCCATCGAGGCCGTGCGCGAGACCGGGCAGACCGCGCTCTGGGTGTGCGATCCGATGCACGGCAACACGGAGACGAGCACGGGCGGCCTGAAGACCCGCCGCTTCGAGAACATCCTCGCTGAGCTCGACAGCGCTTTTCGCATTCACGCGGAGATGGGCTCTCATCTGGGCGGTGTGCACATCGAGCTGACCGGCGAGGACGTCACGGAGTGCACGGGCGGCGCGCGCGGCCTCACGGATGCGGACCTCGCCAGGGCGTACCGCTCGACGGTCGATCCTCGCCTCAATCACGAGCAGGCGCTCGAGCTCGCGATGCTCATCGCCGAGCGCAGCCAGAGCCGACGGGCCTCCCAACGCTCCTGAGCCTGTACGGCAATTCAGGATGTCAGGCCGCATTGCCGGTACAATTCGCGGATGAGATACGAGCATATCGTCGTCCCTCCCGAGGGAGGCAGGATCACCGTCAATCCCGATAACACCCTGAGCGTTCCGGACAAGCCGATCATCCCCTACATCGAGGGAGACGGGATCGGGATCGACGTCACCCCCGCGATGCTGCGCGTGGTGAACGCCGCGGTCGAGAAAGCCTACGGGCGCAAGCGCCGCATCAGCTGGATGGAGGTCTACTCCGGCGAGAAGGCCAATGCGCGCTACGGCCAGTGGTTTCCCGAGGAGACGCTGCAGGCGCTGCGCGAGTTCGTGGTGTCGATCAAGGGACCGCTGGGCACGCCGGTAGGAGGCGGCATCCGCTCGCTCAACGTGGCGATGCGGCAAAGCCTCGATCTCTACGCCAACGTGCGCCCGATCCGTTATTTCCCCGGCGTCGTGAGCCCCATGCAGGACGCCAGCCTCACGGACATGGTGATCTTCCGCGAGAACACGGAGGACATCTACGCGGGTATCGAATGGCCGGCGGGCTCGGCCGAGGTGCACAAGCTGATTGCCTACCTGCACAAGGAATTCGGAGTCACCAACATCCGCTTTCCGGCGAGCTCGGCGATCGGCATCAAGCCGGTGTCGAAGGAAGGCAGCCAGCGCCTGATCCGCAAGGCCATCCAGTACGCCATCGAGAACGATCGCGTCTCGGTGACCCTGGTGCACAAGGGCAACATCATGAAGTTCACGGAAGGCGCCTTCCGCAACTGGGGCTACCAGCTCGCCAAGGAGGAGTTCGGCGCGAAGGAGATCGACGGCGGCCCATGGCTCAGGTTCCCGAATCCGCTCACCGGACACGACATCATCGTCAAGGATGTCATTGCGGATAACTTCCTGCAGCAGGTGCTGCTGCGCCCGGAAGAATACGACGTGATCGCGACGTTGAACCTCAACGGCGACTACGTTTCCGATGCGCTGGCGGCGCAGGTAGGCGGCATCGGCATCGCGCCCGGAGGCAACATCGGCGACGGGATGGCGGTATTCGAGGCGACGCACGGCACGGCCCCCGGGTTCGCGGGCAAGGACCGGGTCAACCCCAGCTCGATCATCCTCTCGGCGGAGATGATGTTGCGCTACCTCGGCTGGAAGGAGGCCGCCGACTTCATCATCAAAGGCGTCGCCAACACCATCGCCAACAAGGAGCTCACCTATGACCTGGCGCGCCTGCGCGAGGCCATCAAGGCGCCCAAGCGCGAGCTGGCGGCGCGCAAGAACGTCGAGGAGGACCTGCAGCGGCTCATTCCGGGCGCCAGGCTCATGAGCTGCTCCGGGTTCGCAACCGCCATCATCAGTCACATGGACGACCTGCATTAAGCAGCTGCGGACGAACGAGGGGCGGCGCCCGGTCCTGCCGGTCGCGAGGAGTGCGGCCTACGATCCGGGCTGCACCCGCTGTCCGCGGCTGGCGGAGTTCCTGGCCGAGGTGCACGAGAGCTATCCGGACTACTGGGCGCGGCCGGTGCCCTCGTTCGGCGCTGCCGATCCGCGCATCGTGTTCGTGGGGCTTGCCCCGGGCATGCACGGGGCCAACCGGACGGGGCGGCCTTTCACGGGCGATTATGCGGGGGAGCTTCTCTATCGCACGCTCCACGAGGCAGGGCTCGCCACGCGGCCGGAATCGGTCTCCGCCGACGACGGGCTGGAGCTTCGCCACGCGCGCATCATCAATTCGGTGAAATGCGTGCCTCCCGGCAACAAGCCGTTGCCGGACGAGATTCGGGCGTGCAATGCCTACCTGAAGGCCGAGCTCGCCTCGCTCGAGAGCGTCCGGGTGGTGCTGGCGCTCGGCAGGGTGGGCCACGATGCCTTCCTCATGGCGAGCGGGCTCAAGCGCAGCCTGTTTCCCTTCGGCCACGGGCGCGAGCACCGGCTCGACGAGACGCGGTGGCTCGTCGACTCGTATCATTGCAGCCGTTACAACACCTCGACCGGGGTGCTCACCGAGCCGATGTTCAGGAAGGTCGTGGCGCGCGCCTGCAAGCTGAGTGGCTTATAGCGCTGGGTCCAGGGCTCCCCGGCCCGGCGCATGCGCAACTGAAGATGATTTCGACCGAATTCGATCACAAGGCGTTCACGGCGGCGCTGCCTCGCCGTCCCGGCGTGTACCGCATGTTCGATGCGCAACGCGAGCTGCTCTATGTCGGCAAGGCGCGCAGCCTCAAGGACCGGGTGAGTACCTACTTCGCGGCGAGCAACGTCAACCCCAAGGTGCAGGCGCTGGTGCAGCAGATCGCCGACATCGAGGTGACGGTCACCAACTCGGAGACCGAGGCGCTGCTGCTCGAGTACAACCTCATCAAGGCGCACAAGCCGCGCTTCAACGTCGTGCTGCGCGACGACAAGAGCTTTCCCTACGTGCAGCTCTGTGTCGATCACGAGTTTCCGCGGCTCGCATTCTATCGCGGCTCGCGCAGCGCGCCTGGACGGTATTTCGGGCCTTTTCCGACCGCCTGGGCCGTGCGTGACACGCTCAATCAGCTGCAGAAGCTCTTCCGCATCCGCAACTGCCGCGACAGCTTCTTCGCCAACCGCAGCCGGCCGTGCCTGCAGCACCAGATCGGCCGCTGTACGGCCCCGTGTGTGGGGCTCATCAGCCGTGAGGCGTATGCACAGGACGTCGAGTCCGCCGTCAAGGTACTGGAGGGCCGCAGCGACGAGGTGAACGCCACGCTACGAAAGCGTATGGAGGAAGCTGCAGGCCGACTGGAATTCGAGCGCGCGGCGCAGATTCGCGATCAGCTCGTAGCCTTGAAGCATATCCAGGCACAGCAGATCGTGACAGCGGAAGGTGAGCGTGACGTGGATGTGTTCGCGATCGTCGGGGAACCGGGCGAGTACGCAATCAGTGCGATGCTCGTGCGCGGGGGACGCAATCTCGGCACGTCGAGCTACTTTCCCAAGGCGGTGCTCGCGGAGCCGGAGGAGGCGCTCTCGTCCTTCGTGATGCAGTACTACGCCTCGCAGGAGCCGCCACCGGAGGTTCTGGTCGGGCAGAAGCTCGAGGACACCGATTCGCTGAGCCAGGCGCTGAGCGCGCGAGCATCTCACGCCGTACACGTGCGCTGTCCATCACGCGGCCTCGGCGCTCGCTGGGCGGAGCTGGCGCGCGAGAATGCGGTGCAGGCGCTTCGCATGCGCCTCGCCCGGCAGCAGGGGCTGGATGAGATGTTCGCGGCGCTGGCGGCGGAGCTCGAGCTGCCGGAGGCACCACAGCGCATCGAGTGCTTCGACATCAGCCACACGGGCGGGGAGGGCACAGTGGCCTCGTGCGTCGTCTTCGGCCCGGAGGGGGCGCTCAAGAAGGAGTACCGCCGGTTCAACATCACCGGCGTCACGCCTGGCGATGACTATGGCGCCCTGCGCCAGGCGCTGGAGCGGCGCTACACGCGCGTGCGGGATGGAGAGATTCCACCGCCCGACCTGCTGCTGATCGACGGCGGCCTGGGACAGATCGCCGCGGTCCACGAGATCCTGGCGCAGCTCGGCTTCGGTGACCTGACGCTGGTCGGCGTCGCCAAGGGTCCGGACCGCCGTCCGGGGCAGGAGAGGCTATTCGTATACGGCGCCGCCGCCCCTCGAGTGCCGGAAGCGCACTCGCCCGCCTCGCGGCTCATCCAGCGGATTCGCGACGAGGCGCACCGGTTTGCGATCACGGGTCACCGGCGCAAGCGCGCGCGCCGCTACAATGAGTCCGTGCTCGAGGCCATACCGGGCCTCGGCCCGGCGAAGCGTCGCGCGCTGCTGACCCATTTTGGCGGCTTGCAGGGCGTCATGCGCGCCGGCGTGGCGGACCTTACCGAGGTGATCGGGATCGGAGAGGCACTGGCGCGCATACTCTATGATCATCTCCACCCGGGATCCTGAACCGCTCGATGCTCTGGAATCTGCCGAACACGCTGACTTGGGTGCGCATCGCCTCGATCCCGCTCATCGTGCTGCTCTTTTTCATGCCGTACCACTGGTCGGATCCGGCCGCGGGACTGCTGTTCGCGGCCGCCGGAGTCACCGATTCGCTGGATGGCTATTTCGCGCGCCGGCTCGGGCAGACCTCGCGCCTCGGGGCGTTCCTGGATCCGGTGGCCGACAAGCTGATCGTCGCGGTAGCGCTGGTCCTGCTCGTCAGCAAGGACACCCGGGCCCTGATCGTGCTCACGGCCGTGGTGATCATCGGGCGGGAGATCACGATTTCCGCGCTGCGGGAGTGGATGGCGGAGATCGGGCAGCGGCGCAAGGTGGCGGTCTCGCAGCTCGGCAAGATCAAGACCATCCTGCAGATCGTGGGGCTCTCGATGATGCTCTACCGGCTGCCGATCCTCACCATTCCCATCTATCGCGTGGGTGTGGCCCTCACCGAGATCGCCGCGGCCGCGACGCTCATCTCCATGGTGGCCTACCTCAGGGCGGCGTGGCCGGAGCTCAAGCGCTGAGCGAAAGGGTCTTGCCTTGACTTCACAGGGGCCGCACTTAAAATGCCGTCCCTCCTCGCGAGCGGGAATAGCTCAGTTGGTAGAGCACAACCTTGCCAAGGTTGGGGTCGCGAGTTCGAGTCTCGTTTCCCGCTCCAAAATTCCTTTTAATACAAATTCTTATGCGGTGAACCTATATCGCATTCAGGAGATTCTCAGGGACTTGCCTTGATTCTGCGGCCAGGCCGGCACGCGTTCCACCCACGTGGAAAGCGCCCAAGACGGCGCATTCTGAGCCCGCGAGCGGCCCCCGCTAATGAACCAACTTCGTGATCGCGAATGCGATGCCGGCGGGGGCGATCGTGGTTCCCACCACCCACCGGACGATTGAGGTCTTCGCCTCGCTGATCGCGGCCCTGAGATCGCTCGGACGTTGCGACGGCGCAATGGGGAAAACGAAATTTCCATGCGTTAGAAGCGTAAGTTGCCTACGTCAGGTCGATGCGGCGAAGGACGGGGCGCTCCGGGAGCGAGACTGCTACAGCCACTTCGCGCGCTTCAGCCCAATGAACAGGGTGATGCAGATGACGATCGTAGCGGCGATGACGGCCGGATAGGCATAGCGGTTGGCGAGCTCCGGCATGTCGCGGAAGTTCATGCCGTACCAGCTCGCCAGCAACGTGGGGGCTGCAAGCAGTGCCGCCCAGCCGGCCAGCCGCTTCACCACCTCGTTCTGGCGCACCGTGATCAAGGACAGATTGACGTTCATCGCCGCGCCCAGCATCTCGCGCATGGAATTGATGGCATCGCTGACCCGCGTGACGTGATCCTGCACATCGCGGAAGTAGGGCCGCACCTCGTCGCGGACCACGTCCGGATGAAGCCGCACCAACTGACCCAGGATGTCCTGCAACGGGGTGGCCGCGAGCTTCAACGTCAGCAATTCGCGCTGCATGTCGTACAGCCGTCGGGTGACGTCGCGGTTGGAGACATCCGCGAATACGTCCTGCTCCAGTTCCTGCAATTCCTGCCTGAAGTCCTGCACGATCGGCAGGTAGTTATCGACGATGAAGTCCAGCACGCTGTAAAGCCCGTAGCTCGCGCCGAGCGCGAGGTACCTGGGCGCCTGCTCGCAGTTGCGGCGCGCCGGCGCATAGGATCGGGAAGCGCCGTGGCGCACGGTCACCAGGTAGCGCCTGCTGGCGAAAATGTGGGTTTCACCGAACGCAATGTTGCCCTCCGTGATTTGTGCCGTCTGCGCCACGATGAACAACGAATCGCCGTACGGCTCTATCTTTGGCCGCTGGTGGGCATTGCGCGCATCCTCGATGGCAAGCTCATGCAGCCCGAATTCGCTCTGGAGCTTCTTCAGCAACGGATCGTCCGGCTCGACCAGCCCGACCCACACGAATCCGTGCGGTTGCGCCAGAAATTCGCTGACCTCATCCAGCGTGATGTCGCCAATCTTCCTGCCATCCGCGCCGTAGGCGGCACAGCTGGCAACCATGGAAACGGTG
>DASVWT010000211.1:0-14969 GCA_036393055.1 Steroidobacteraceae bacterium | reverse complement strand
GGTAACGCGGAGCGCTGAGCCCCGGCATTCGTGACCATCCGAGCGCGCGCCGTCCAAGGAACCCCCATGCTCATCCGTCTGCAGATCCGCGACTTCGCCATCATCGAGGCCATCGAGCTCGAGCTGCGCCCCGGACTCACGGTGCTCACTGGCGAGACCGGGGCGGGCAAGTCGATCCTGGTGGACGCCTTGCAGCTGCTTGCCGGCGGGCGGGGCGGACCGGAGATGATCCGCCACGGTGCCGAGCGGGCCGAGATCGCCGCGACGTTCGATCTCGGCAAGGCGCCTCCAGGGCTCACGCGCTGGCTGGAAGAGCAGTCGATCGACGGCGGCGATGAGCTGATCGTCCGCCGCGTACTGTCCTCCGATGGGCGCTCCCGGGCGTATCTCAACGGCCAGTCCGTTCCCGTGCAGCTCCTGCGCGAGGCGGGCAGCATCCTGATCGACATCCACGGGCAGCACGAATTCCAGTCGCTGACGCGCACCGCCGCGCAGCGGGAGCTGCTCGATGCCTATGGGCGGCTCGAGCCGCTGGCCGGTCAGGTGGGAATCGCCTATCGGGTCTGGCGAGAGATGCTCGAGCGAACGCTCGAGCTGGAAAGCCGCGCGCGCGACCGCGAGTCGCGGCTGGATCTGCTCAAGTACCAGGTGGGCGAGCTACAGGCGCTCGCGCTCGAGGAAGGCGAAGTCGCCCGCCTGACGGAGGAGCGCTCGAGGCTCATGAACCGCGGGCGCCTGGCGGAGGCCGCGCAGGCCGCGCTCGCAGCCTTGTATCAGGCTGAGGAGGGCAACGCGCATGCGAGCGTCAGCCGCGCCCTTCAGTCGCTTCGCGCAGCTTCGGCACTCGACCAGACGCTCGCGCCCGTGGCTGCGCTCGCCGAGGAGGCTGCAGTGCAGATCCGCGAGGCCGCGCGCGAGCTCGAGCGCTATGGCGAGAGCCTGGATCTCGACACGCAACGCCAGCACGAGGTGGAACGGCGGCTCGCCGCCGTCGAGGAGCTGGCGCGCAAGAATCGCGTGACACCGCTCGAGCTGCTGCCGCGCGCAGCGCAACTCGCCGCGGAGCTCGGCGCCCTGGAGCGGGCGGAAGTCGATCTCGCCGTGTTGCGCAAGGACCTTTCCACGGCTCTCGACCGATATCGCGAGCAGGCTGGCAAGCTGTCGGAGAAAAGGACGGCCGCGGCGGCATCGCTGGCCAAGGACATCACCGCGCGCATGCAGACACTGGGGATGTCCGGTGGCCGCCTCGAGGTCGAGGTGGCGCAGAGCCGCACGTCGGAGCCCGCGGAGCACGGCATCGATGACATCGAGCTGCGCGTTGGCACCAACCCCGGACAGCCGCCCCGCGCGCTCGCGAAAATCGCTTCGGGCGGCGAGCTCTCGCGCCTGTCACTCGCAGTGCAGGTTGCCACGAGCGCGCAGGAGACGCGATGCATGGTGTTCGATGAAGTCGATTCGGGCATCGGCGGGGCGGTGGCGGAGATCGTCGGGCGCGAGCTGCGCGCCCTCGGCGACCGCGGCCAGGTACTGTGTGTCACTCACCTGCCGCAGGTCGCCTCGCAGGGTCATCAGCATCTGCGCGTCGTGAAGCTCACGGACGGCAAGACCACCCGCACATCGCTGAGGGTACTCTCTCGTGAGGATCGGATAGAGGAGCTGGCGCGCATGCTCGGCGGGGTGGATGTCACCTCCAAGGCGCGCGAGCATGCGCGGGAGATGCTTCAGGTGGCGGGCAAGCGCTTGGGTGCCACGCGCCGGTAGGGACATTGGGGCTTGCGGCAGTTGCCGTAGAGGATCAGCGAGTGGTCACGGATCGTGAATCCCAGCCGCTGGGCGACGGCGGTCTGGCGCTCCTCGATGCCGGCATCCATGAACTCTTCGACGCGGCCGCAGTCCAGGCACACGATATGATCGTGATGCGTGCCCTGGTTGAGCTCGAAGACCGCCATGCCGTTCTCGAAGTGATGGCGGGTCACGAGGCCCGCCGCCTCGAACTGCGTGAGCACCCGGTAGACGGTGGCAAGCCCGATGTCCTCGTTGGACTCGAGCAGGGTGCGGTAGATGTCCTCGGCTGACAGATGCCGCGTCGCGCCGCCCTCGAGGATCTCGAGGATCTTCAGCCGAGGCAGCGTCACTTTCAGGCCCGCTTTGCGGAGGTCTTTGCCTTCCACGGCGTCATCTCCCGCGTAGTATCATCTGCGCCCATTATTGCGCATTTTTCCTCCGACGAGCCTCCATGCGACGTGAACTCTCGATTTCCTTTTCCCGCCTGCGTCCGCTGGCGCTTGCCCTCCTCGCCGTCTGTATCGGGCTCACGGGCTGCGTCTATCGCATGGACATCCAGCAGGGAAACTACCTCGACGGCAAGGCCGTGAGGCAGTTGAAGGTCGGCATGACCCGCAGCCAGGTGCGCTATCTGCTGGGCACCCCGATGGTCGAGGATATCTTCGACAAGGACCGCTGGGACTACGTCTATTACTTCAAGCGCGGCTACGTCCGCCGGCCGGCCGAGAGCCGGGTGATCGTGTACTTCCAGAATGACAAGGTCGAGCGGCTCGCGCTCTACAACGTGCCCAAGGGGCGCCCGAACGGCCCTGGCCGGCTGGCGCCCGTAACCAAGTTTCCCATATTTTAAATTGGCGCAAATCGCTCCGGGCGATTTGCGCGGCCAGCCTTATCACTCTATCCGCCTCGCGGCCCAGGGAACGGCCTGAGCCGCTTACTCATTTGCTTTCGGACGACGCCCGGATTGAGCCCGGCGGCGAACCCTGGGGTCTTCTGACAGCGGCCGATAGAGCTCGATGCGGTCGCCGTCGGCGGGCAGGTCGGCGCGCATACGCGGCTCGCCGAAGATGCCGACGGGGGCGCTGTCCCAGGGGATGCCGTCCGTCTGTGCCTGGCGGCGCGCTGCGCCGATCGCCTCGGCGATGGTGGCTTCGGCTGGCAATACCACGGGCCATAGATATTGGCGCGCTCCGTCAGCGGCATAAGCGACAACGCACTGCTTCGCGGCAGCGCGGCTCACGGGGTCGCAGGTCCGCGGCTGCGGGTGACGAACGCCTCGACCAGCGAGCCGACGGTCTCGGCGAATTTCTGCTCGAAGAGCATGGCCTGCAGGACGCTCTTGAAGGCGAAGCGCATGCTCAGCTCCACCCGGCACCCGTCGGGACCGATGGGCGTGAGCAGCCACTGGCCCTCGAGCGTCTTGAAAGGGCCGTCCACCAGGTGCATCAGGATCCGCTCGTCGGGCTCGAGCTCGTTGCGAGTGGTGAACTCGCCGTGCAACGGTCCCTTTTTGACGCCAATGGTCGCCACGATCTCGCGCTCGGTCCGGGACTGCACGCGCGCGTGGGTGCACCACGGCAAAAATCGTGGGTAGCTCTCGATATCGTTGATGAGCGCGAACAGGCGACTCGGCGGCTGGGCGACGAGCGCCGAGCGCTTGACCTCTCGCATGGCGTGATTGTCCCAAGATCCACGCCCCCGCGACAAGCTTCCCCATACAATGGCGCCCCATCCCGATCCGTTGTCGCTTCCGTCCATGCCAACGAAGGCCGCTCTTGCCGACCGCCTCATCGCCGAGAACCGCAAGGCTCGCTTCGATTATTTCATCGAGGAGCGCTACGAGGCCGGCCTCGCTCTGCAGGGCTGGGAAGTCAAGGCGATGCGCGCCGGCCGCGCCCAGCTGAAGGAGGCCTACGTCTATCTGCGGGGCGGCGAGGCTTTCCTCATCGGCGCGCACCTTTCTCCCCTTCCATCGACCTCCAGCCACGTGGTCGCGGACCCGGTGCGCACGCGCAAGCTGCTGCTTCACCACAGCGAGCTCAGCGGGCTCATCGGCGCGGTCGAGCGCAAGGGCTACACCCTGGTGCCGCTCGAGCTGTACTGGAAGGCAGGCCGCGCCAAGCTGCAGGTCGGCCTCGCCAAAGGCAAGAAGCAGCACGACAAGCGCGCCGTCGACAAGGAGCGCGACTGGCAGCGCGACAAAGCGCGGCTGCTCAGGCGCGGCTGACTATCACGGAAGATTGAAGCCGGCCACGGTCACTGGAGTGGCGGATGTCGCCGAGAGATCCTTGTTCTTCAGCGCGTAGACCAGGTTGACCGTTACGATCGTCGCGGTGTGCCTCGCGCCGAAGGTGCCGGCCGGCGAGCTGACGCTCGCCGCCGGCGGATTCGTGTTGTTCACCAGCTGCATCCCGACGGCGAGGGACAGCGAAGCATCGACTTTGACCTGCAGGGAGAGATTGTCGGTGGTCGTCGTATCACTCGCGCCGTACTGGACCAGCAGCGTGTTCGTCACTTTGGTCGAATGCGTGATCGAGTGCGCGTAGTTGAGGCCCGCCTGCAACACCGCATCCCTCACCATGGATCCGGGCAGCCGCACGCGCGATTCCACATTGCCGAACGTGCCTATGGTCAGCGTTTCCGGCTTCTCTATGCGGTATCCCACGCCGAGCTCTCCGGCGAGCTGCGTGGCCGGTGTATCCATGAACTTGAATCCGCCACCGCTCGCGATGCTCTCCTGGTATGCGAAGCCGGTGAAGAGATTGCGATCCCATCGGGCGCTCGAGAACCAGAAGGTGCGCTTGCTCAGGGCCAGATCCGCCTGCAGATGGGCGTTGGTGTCCTGTTGCGTGCTGTAGTGGCCCGTGCTGGCGTAAGTCGCCGCAGCCCCGCCGCTCAGCGTCCAGCGATCGATCCGATGCGCCAGGTCGAAGCTGGCGTTTCCGCTCTTGGTCGTCGTATTGCCGCTGGTGACGATCAATCCGAGCTGTGCCTGGGCCGCCCACGTGCCGGTGCGAGTGTCCGCATCCGCATCTGCGTCCGAGCTAGTGGTCGCGGCATCTGCCGTCGCGGCGCTCGCCCCATCCGCCGAGCTTGCGGCCGCGGCTTGGGCCAAACCGTGAAACATCAGCGCGAGCCCCAACGCCGCAATGCTCTTCTTAACCATTCTGTGCGACTCCCTTGTGACTGACCCGGCCCGTGCGCCCCCTTGGTGCTGCGCCCGGCGCGAAAAAGCGGCGACGTTACCGGAAAGCGCCGCCGGGGGGAACTGCCGCAGGTCGGCGACGAGCGGCGGGCTGGAGCGCAACCGGGGGATGTTGTCCAGGCGGGAGGGAAGTTTTCCGCGCGCGTCGGCTCATTGAGGTATCCTAGGGTCACCTTTGGGGGCGACCGGTTTCGACGCGGGTTGCGAACCTTCAGGGGCGTTACCGAGGTGCAGTGCCCTCGTAAATCACTCTGCAAACTATAGTTGCTAACGACGACAACTACGCCTTAGCCGCCTAATCGCGGTTGACCTCCGACCAGCTCGTGCCTGTGCGACTGAATCGGGGGACGCGTTCACAGGATCGCGATCCGTGCGTGCGACAGGCCGGATCGTTAAGAGTCACTGTCCGCTGGCGCGGCGTCTTCCCTGCCCCTCGGGTAGCGCAGCGCGAGAACCAAAGAGAGGGCTACGTACGTAGATCCTGAAGTCTAGGACTTGCGGACGGGGGTTCGATCAAAGGGTCGCGCCGATCCGCGAGGGTCGGCTGAGAACGGAGCTCACATCGGTGAAACCTGACGGCGCTCTCCGCGGAGAGCGGCATGGCAACGCCGAGGGGTAGGAAGAGGGCCAACCTCAGGCCTGCCCTGTAGAGACTCATAGGCTCGCCGTGGACTTGCTGTCCTGGGCGGGTACTAGGATTCCGCCGGTATGGCGGGATAAGACGCTCCGCATCCGAGGATACGCAAGGAAGGCTCGGATGAAGGCATAGTCCAGTCCGTCGCGAAAGCGGCGGGTGTACTGTCCCCCCGCCTCCACCAATGGTTACCGCACTCCCGGCCGAAAGGCCGGGGGTGCGGCTATGCGGAACCAACCGTAGCGGTCGCTCATTGATCGGAGACGATGACGACCGAGGAATCCGAGCCGCTTTCCAAGCGCGCGCGGGCCGGCCGTGAGGAGGAAGGCGAGCTCACGGGCGCTCGCACGCTTGTTTCTCTCGAAGAGCTACCGGGAGTGGTCAACGAATGCCGCCGCTGCACGCTTTGGAAGGCGGCGACGCAGGGAGTGCCTGGCGAAGGGTCGGCGCGGTCGCGACTCATGCTGGTGGGCGAAGCGCCAGGAGACTCGGAAGACTTGCAGGGCCACCCCTTCGTGGGGCCTGCCGGCGCAATTCTCGATCGCGCGCTGCAGGATGCCGGACTCGGCCGCGATTCCGTCTACATCACCAACGCCGTCAAGCATTTCAAGTTCGAGCTCCGCGGCAAGCGGCGCTTGCATATAAAGCCCAGCGCCACTGAGATCGAGGCCTGCCATTGGTGGCTCGGCGAGGAGCTGCGGCTGGTGGCGCCGAAGCTCGTGATTGCGCTCGGCGGGACAGCCGCCCGCGCTCTTCTCGGTCACCCTGTCATTGTTTCGCAGCTTCGGGGCTTACCGACCAGGCTTTCGGCGACGGCGCATCTGTGGGTGACCGTCCATCCCTCGTTCCTGCTGCGGATTCCCGACGACGCGCAGCGGCGCAGCGAGTACGCGCGATTCGTCAAGGAGCTGAAGGACGCGCTCGCCTGGATCGAGAAGCACTGAGCTCGTCGCTTACGCGACTCGTCCATCGAGTGATGTCAGCGCACCGTAAAGGTCCGGCCGGCGGTCGCGGAAAACGAACCAGTTGTCCCGCAGGGCAGCCGCTTGCTCGAGGTCGAACGAGGCCGTGAGTACCGCATCGCCTTCCTCGGCAGCTTCCGCGACTTTCGCGCCCATGGCATCGGCGATGAACGAGGAGCCGTAGAAGCGGATGTAGAGGCCCTCGGGATCCTGCAGCGAGCGCTCGAGCCCGTAGCGGTTCGCTGCGAGCAGAGGCATCAGATTCGCGGCCGCGTGGCCCTGTTGGGTGCGCTGCCAGTGGTCACGTGAGTTCACCGGCAATGCCGGCGGCGGCTCCGTGCCGATCGCCGTGGGATACAGCAGAGCCTCCGCGCCGGCGAGCGCCATGGCGCGCGCCGCCTCTGGAAACCACTGATCCCAGCAGATGCCGACGCCGATGCGCGCGTACCGGGTCCGCCAGACTTTGAAGCCGGTGTCGCCGGGACTGAAGTAGCTCTTCTCCTGGTATCCCGGTCCGTTGGGTATGTGCGACTTGCGGTAGATGCCGAGGCGCGAGCCATCGGCATCGAGGATGGCGATGGAGTTGAAATAGGCGGGCCCCGCCCGCTCGAAGAAGCTGATGGGCAGGACCACCCCGAGCTCGCGCGCGACCGCACTGAAGCGCTTCACCGCGGGGCTCTCCTCGACGGTGCGGGCGAGCTTGAGATGCCGCGCGTCCTGCTCGATGCAGAAATACGGCGTCTCGAAGAGCTCCGGCAGCAGGATGACCTGTGCCCCGCGCCCGGCCGCCTCTCGCACCAGCTCCTCGGCCCTGGCGATGTTGGCTGCAGCGTCCCAGCCGCATGACATCTGGATCGCCGCCAGGGTCAGAGGACGCGGCACATGGCTGAAATGCTCAGGCTGCTTCGGCATCGGGCTTCGCTCCTGTATTACTCGGCCCTCCTGGGCCTCGCCCCGGCTCTCGCCGGGGCCGACACGCACTGCGCGTCGTTATGAATCGCTCCCGGCGATTCATTCCCACGCTCCGCCAGGGATCTTCGAACCTGCTCCGTGATCCGCATGGCGGTCTCCAGCGCCATGAGGCCTGCCTCGCCCGTCACCACGGGCGGGCGGCCGTCGCGAATACAGCCGAGGAAGGAATCGATCTCCGCTTTCAAGGCATCCCCCGGCTCGAGACTCTGCTCCTCGATGGTCACCGGGAGCGGGCCGGCCGGATCTGCCGGCGCACGCTTGCGGATGACTGTCAGGATCTTCTGCTGCAAGTCCAGCGACAGATAGGCATCGTCCTCGAAAATGCGCATCTTGCGCTCGGTTTTCAAGCTGACACGGCTGGCGGTGGCATTGACGACGCATCCGTTGGCGAATGTGATGCGCGCGTTGGCGATATCCAGGTCTTCAGAGAAGACCGGCGTGCCGACCGCCTCGATGGTCTTCACGGGCGCCCCGACGATGGTCTGGACGATGTCGATGTCGTGGATCATGAGGTCTAGAACCACATTCACATCGGTGCCCCTCTCCCGGTAGGGCGCCAGACGATGGCACTCCACGAAGCGCGGCGCGCGCAGATGCGGCTCGGCGGCCAGGATGGCCGAATTGAAGCGCTCGAGGTGCCCCACCTGAAGGACGCGCCCCCGCCGGGCGGCCAGCTCGATCAGCTCCCGGGCTTCCTGGGGCGTCTCGGTAATGGGTTTCTCGACGAGGACGTGTGCGCCGGACTCGAGGAAGTCGCGCGCTATCGCGAAATGCGCCGGCGTCGGGGTCACCACGCTCACCGCTTCGACCGATCCGAGAAGCTCCTGGTAATCGGCGACCGCCCGTGTGGCCACCTCCGCCGCGACCGCATCGCGAGCCTCCTGTCGGGAATCGACGACGCCCACCAGGTCGCATTGCGCCGCCTGGGCATACTTTTGCGCGTGGAACCGCCCGAGGTAGCCCACGCCGATGACCGCTGCCGTGATTTTCCGCATAGCCCGTCATTATGACCTGGGAAGGGGTCCGATCGGCTACACTCGCCCCCATGACGGAACCTTCCGCCCACCCGGGACCCCTGGCCCGGGCGCAAGTCTTCGGCATCGAGACCCGCACCCGGCGCGAAGTAGCGCTGTTCGGCGGCGCGCTGGCGCTCGGGCTGCTCGTGATCCCGCTCCTCATCTGGATCATCGGGCACAGGACGCTGGGCCCCTACACGCACGGCGACAACCCCCAGGGGCTGGGTCCGCTCACCCTCTACGGCGATTACTTCTCCGGCCTGGCACGTGGCTGGCTGGGGTACTGGGCCGTGGCGCTCGGCCCGGTGGCGCTGCTCCTCGCCATGCGGCTCTGGCTGGCGGCGCTGCGGCGGCTCTCCCGGGACTGATCGGAACCCGGCATACCCGGGGGAACTCTCAGCGATACTATTGCAAAGATGAGTCCCGGCCCCCAGGGAACTCCCTCCCACCTCCCCCCAAGGATCCCGCGAGCAGCAGATGTTCAAGACTCTTCGCCGTCCGCTCGGATGGCTCGCCCTCACCGTCCTCTCCGTCCTGGTACTCGCCGCCGCGGATCTCACGCTGCGCACCCCAGCCCACGCGGCCTCCATCCTGCCGCCCGGGGCGCTCGCGCCGACCGACGATCAGCGCGCCATCGCCCGCAAGATCGGCCGGATCCTGGAACGAACTCATTACAGCCGCGAAGTCATCGATGACGGCTTCTCGCGCCAGGTGTTTCAGCGCTACCTGGAATTCCTCGACCCGGAACACAGCTACTTCCTGGCGAGCGACGTGCAGGAGTTCTCCGTCTACAAGGACCGGTTCGACGACATGATCCATACCGGGGACATCGACCCGGGCTATCTGATCTTCGACCGCTTCAAGCAGCGCAACCGCGCGCGGATGCAGTACGCCATCGGCCTGCTGAAGTCGCAGCCCGATTGGAATACCACCGCGAGCTACGACTTCGACCGCGAGCACGCCGCCTGGCCGGCGACCGAGGCCGACATGGATCAGCTCTGGAAGAAGCGCGTCACCAACGATGCGCTGTCGCTGATGCTCGCCGGCAAGACCTGGCCGCAGGCGGCCGAGATCCTGCGCAAGCGCTACCAGACGGTCATCAAGCGCGTGGATCAGATCAAGTCCGAGGATGTGTTCGAGGACCTGATGAACGCCTACGCGCGCGTCTACGATCCTCACACCAGCTACTTCTCGCCGCTCAACTCCGAGGAGTACCGCATCCAGATGAGCCTCAACTACGAGGGCATCGGCGCTTCGCTGCAGCTCATCGACAATTACGTGACGGTGATGAACGTCATCCAGGGAGGGCCCGCGGCCGTTGCCGGCACTCTCAAGCCCAAGGATCGCATCACCGGCGTCGGTCAGGGCGCCGCCGGCCCGATCACGGACGTCGTGGGGTGGCGGCTGGACGATGTGGTACAGCTCATCCGCGGCAAGGCGGGGACGGCCGTCAGGCTGCAGCTATTGCCGGCGGGTGCCGCGCCCGGCTCGAAGGAGCGGGTCGTGGAGTTCGTCCGCAACAAAGTGACGCTGAAAGCCCAGGAGGCGCAGAGCAAGCTCAAGACCGTAACCGAGAATGGCCGCACCTACAGGATCGGCGTGATCACGGTACCGAGCTTCTACGAGGACATCGCTGCGGAGAACGCAGGCGACCCCAACTATCGCAGCACCACGCGTGACGTCCTGCGGCTGCTCGAGAAGCTCGAGGCGCAGCACATCGATGGGCTCGTTCTCGACCTGCGCGATAATGGCGGCGGGTATCTGCCCGAGGCCACCGCTCTCACCGGCCTCTTCATTCCGCACGGTCCGGTCGTGCAGCTGCGCGACCGCAACGGCCACATCGAGGTGCTCGATGATCCGGAGCAGGGGCCGGCCTACAGCGGACCGCTCGCCGTGCTGGTGAACCGCCTGAGCGCATCGGCCTCCGAGATTTTCGCGGGCGCGATCCAGGACTATCACCGGGGCCTGATCATCGGCCAGAACACCTTCGGCAAGGGCACGGTCCAGAATCTCGTGCCGCTCGATCGCTGGAGCGACCAGCCGGTCGACGGCCAGCTCACCGTGACCATCGGCAAGTTCTACCGGGTCACCGGCGAGAGCACTCAGCACCGTGGCGTGGCGCCCGATGTGCCGCTGCCCTCGCCCATCGACCCGAAGGACATCGGCGAGGCCGATCAGCCGAACTCCCTGCCCTGGGATCGCATCTCCGGCGTGCCCTTCAAGACCAGCACTGGGATGGCGTCGGTACCGTCGATAGCACAGCTCGATGCGGACGAGACCGCGCGCATCCGCCGTGACGCCAACTATCAGTGGCTGGTAGCCGATATCAACACCGTCGATGCGCTGCGCCAACAGCATACGGTATCGTTGAACCTCGAGGAGAGGCGTTCCGAGCGTACCCGCGAGGACAAGACGATGCTGTCGCTCGATAACACGCGCCGGGCCGCGCTGGGCCTGCCGCCGCTCACCAGCGCGGAGCAGATCGACAAGGGCAAGGACAAGATCCCGGACGTGATCCTGGATCAGGCGGCGGACATTACCGCGGACATGATCGCGCGCGACCGCTCCAGCCTGCCGGTGGAAAAGACCGCGAGCGCGGACTCGCAGGGGTCGTAGCTACCGCAAGAGCACGCGGTAGAGGTCCCAGGTGTCCTCCGCGAGGACGTTCGGCATGCCCGCGGCGGCCAT
This sequence comes from Steroidobacteraceae bacterium, assembly GCA_036393055.1. GTDB lineage: Bacteria > Pseudomonadota > Gammaproteobacteria > Steroidobacterales > Steroidobacteraceae > 13-2-20CM-66-19. The sequence goes on along the minus strand of DASVWT010000211.1, from coordinate 3,707 downwards.
CCCGCTCGGCGCCCTCTCCAGCGCATCGCCCTCGGAGAACGCCAGGGATTCCGCCGTCGGCGCCGCATCCGTCGCCACGCGGTAGCGCGCCACCTGCTTCAGCCGCTGCGACCGCTGTTTGACTTCCTGAGTCAGGTTGGCGCGCGCACGCAGCAGATCGTCCGCGCGCTCGATCTGCCGCATCATTGCCTCGCACTCCGCGCGCGTGCCATATTCGTCCGTGGCCTCGCGGTGGCGCGTCGCCTCGCGCGCCTGAAGGACGAGCTGCGTGCGCGCCAGCCGCAGGCACAACACCTCGGCGTAAGCGATTGCCGCAATGTTGATCGCACGCCGCGCATCGAGGGAGAGGCCCGGGAATTCCGGCACGGGCTCGCGCCCGACCTCTTCGACCGCCTCGCGCGCGCCGATCAGCGCCAGGTCGGTGGCGGCTGCGGCGGCGCGCGTCTGCGATATCGCCAGCTCGAGCGCGCGGCGCCTGAAATAGTGCCAGAGCCGCCGCAGTCGGGCCCGCTGGCCCTCGAGGTCGGCGAGCCGCGCCGCCTCCTCGGCCGCGAGCCGCTGCGCGCCCCGCAACCGCTGATCGGCCGCCTGGCGCTTCGCAAACACGCGCCGGTTGTGCTCCGCCAGATGTTGACGGCGCTCGCGCTCTTCCTGTTGCGCGGAGAGCTCCGCGACGAACCGCTCCAGCAGCTCGTGCCCGGTCTGCCAGAGGTGGCGAAGCTGGTAGAATACGAGTGCCGGAAATGCCGTCTCGGAGAGGCCCAGACGCGCTTCCAGCGCGCCCAGCATCTCCTGCACGCGCTGCGTCGCCCCCTCCTGCTGCTTGATGCGGTCTTTGAGGCGATAGATCTCCTCCTGCAGCTCACCGTAGGCTTTCTTCAGCTCCGCGCGGTTGCGGAACAGCGCGAGCACGCGATGATCTTCCTCCGCGGTTTCCTCGCGGCGGAAATTGAGCTTAAGGAAGCCGAGCTGTCGAAGCGCCATCATGAGACGAACGGCGGCGGGCCGCCGGCTCTCAGTCGGCGGCGGTGAGCCTGGTAGCCGTTGAGAAGCGATGCCCCCGCTCCGCGCAGTATTCCAGCCACTTGTTTAACATCATGTTGCGCGCCCAGCGCTGATCCAGTTCACGCTCTGCCACGCTTCGCAGCGTCCTGAGAGCCGGTTGGCCGTGCGCTGCCGCCCATTCCTGCGCCTCGAGCAGATGCGCGTCATGGTAGATGCACAGGCGCATGTCGGGGTAAGCGACCGCGCCGGCAGCCTCGGGCAAGACGTAGGTGAGGTGGGCGGTGGTGGTGTAGGGGGAGCGGCCGGTGACGGTGAGAAGGAGGTCACAATCGCCGTCCACCCGGGAGCGGTGCCGCCCCTCGAGCAGCGCGAGGTCGCCCGTGAGCCACCCGAGGCGGATGAAATTGCTCTCGTAAAGGCTCATGAGCGCGACGAAGCTGCGCGGCCGCGCACGCCAGGAGACTCGTGTCAGGGTGTCATCGAGCATCGGTTCGACTATAACGTACGTCGGTTACACTGCAAGCCGTGCAGGGGTGGTTTTTGGGGTCTCGTCACTGAACATCCAAGACCCTGCAAGTTCCGTGCTCGACCCGACTACCCCGCCTCAGGGCCGCAGCCGCCGCTCGATTCCCGTGTTGTTGAGAATGCGGCTGGCGATCTCCTCGATCGAGCACTCCGTGGTGTCGAGTGCGGTGATGCGCAGGCGGGCGAAAAGCGCCTCGGCGGCGCGCACCTCGTAGCGCACCTGCTGCTGCGAGGCATAACGGCTTTGGGGGCGGCGCTCGTTGCGGATCTGTTGCAGGCGGTCGGGCCTGATGGTCAAGGCATAAAGCTTGCGACGGTGCGGCTCGAGCCGGGCGGGAATCTGTCCGGATTCGAGGTCTTCCTCGGTGAGGGGATAATTGGCCGCGAACACGCCGTATTGCAACGCAAGATAGAGACAGGTCGGGGTCTTGCCCGAGCGGGAGACGCCGATGAGTATGACATCGGCGTGCGCATAATCGCCTCCGGTGCCGTCATCGTTGGCCAATGCAAAGTTGGTGGCGTTGATGCGAGCCGTGTAGGCGCCGAGGTCCGCGATGCCGTGCGCGCGGCCCGCGCGATGCGTGGAGCGGGTGTTGAGCTCGCGCTCGAGGGGCCCGACGAAGGCGGCGAAGAAGTCGAGGAACAGCCCGTTGGCGCGCATCACCACATCGCGCAGCTCATCCTGCACCAGCGTGCTGAAGATGATCGGCCGGACCCCTTCCTCCTGCGCGGCGCGGTCGATCCTTCGCACCGCCTCCTGCGCCTTGTCAAGGGTCGATACAAATGGCAGAGTCACGGGCCGAAACTGCAGGCCCTCGAACTGGGTCATGAGGCTGTGGCCCAGCGTTTCCGCGGTCACTCCCGTCTGGTCCGATACGAAGAATACGGTTCGACGGCTCACGGCGCGCCCCCGGCTAGTATTATCCTTAAGTCTTCCACCGCCCGATGCGCGGAGCAAGCGGAGCTCACTTGAACGAATACGTCATTCCATTCGAGCGGTTGGGAATGGGCGATCTGGACCGCGTGGGCGGCAAGAACGCCTCGCTCGGCGAGATGATAGGCGCGCTCGCAAAGCTCGGCGTGCGCGTGCCGGGCGGCTTCGCCACCACTGCCCACGCCTTCAGGGAGTTCCTCGAGCAGGACGGCCTCGGCGGCCGCATCCGCGCGGAGCTCGCCTCGCTCGATGTGGACGATGTGACCCGCCTCGCGGCCGCGGGGGCGCGCATTCGCCAGTGGATGCTCGCGACGCCATTTCCCCCTGCCCTGCAACAGGCGGTGAGGGACGAGCTGCGGCGGATGAGCGGCGATCAGGAGATCGCCGTGGCCGTGCGCTCCTCCGCGACCGCCGAAGACTTGCCGGATGCTTCCTTTGCCGGACAGCAGGAGACCTTCCTCAATGTCCGCGGCGAAGCACGGGTGCTCGAGGCGATGCACGAGGTGTTCGCGTCGCTTTTCAATGACAGGGCCATTTCCTATCGGGTTCACCAGGGATTCGATCACGGCGCGGTAGCGCTATCGGCCGGCGTGCAGCACATGGTGCGCAGCGACCTCGGCGCGAGCGGCGTCATGTTCACGCTCGATACCGACTCGGGCTTTCGCGACGTCGTGTTCATAACAGCCTCCTACGGGCTCGGGGAGACCGTGGTGCAGGGCGCGGTCAATCCCGACGAGTTCTACATCTACAAGCCCGCGCTGCGGGCCGGCAAGCATGCGGTGCTGCGGCGCAACCTCGGCGGCAAGGCCATCAAGATGGAGTATGCTCAGCCGGGATCGGGCGAGCGGGTGCGCACCGTGCCGGTACCGGAGGTCGACCGGATGCGCTTCTGCCTCACGGACGCCGATCTCATCTCCCTCGCCCGCCAGGCGCTGATCATCGAGGAGCACTACCGCCAGCCGATGGACATCGAATGGGGCAAGGACGGAGCCACGGGCGAGATCTTCATCCTCCAGGCCCGCCCCGAGACGGTGCAGAGCCGCGCGGGCCGTACCATCCAACGCTTCTCGCTGAAGTCGCGCTCGCAGGTCCTCAGCACCGGGCGCAGCATCGGCCAGAGGATCGGCTCCGGACCCGCACGCATCATCCGCGACGTCGGCGAGATGGCGCGTGTGCAGGCGGGCGATGTGTTGGTTGCGGACATGACCGATCCCGACTGGGAGCCGGTCATGAAGCGCGCGGC
>DASVWT010000210.1:0-4919 GCA_036393055.1 Steroidobacteraceae bacterium | reverse complement strand
ATCGTAGGCGGGAAGTCGCTTCGCGGTGCACGCAGGAGGGCCCGCGCGGAGGCCTCGGCGTGGGTCGTGCGGCTTCACGGGCCGCGGCGCTCGCCAGCCCTCGAGGCGGGGTTTCGAGAGTGGCTGGCGGCGGACCCCGAGCATGCCCGGCAGTTCGAGCGCGTGACCGATGTCTGGGATGCCGGCCCGCAGGTCCCCATGGGCGGAGTGACCCGCGCGCGGACTCCGCTGCGATTGTCGCCCGGCCGGATCTGGGTTGCTGCCGCAACGATCGTCGCGACATGCCTGATTGCGGTTTACTGCTTGGCCGGGCTCGGGTCCGGTACCGAGTATCGCAACGGTATCGGCCCGTTGCGGGTGGTCGAGCTGGAGGATGGCACTCGCATCTCTCTGGATGCGCAGAGCGCGGTGCGTGTCGCTTACAGCGATACGCAGAGGCGTGTCCGGCTCGAATACGGAGAGGCCTATTTTCAGGTGAGGCACAATCCTGGCTGGCCCTTCGTCGTCGTCGCGGGTCAGCATCAGATCACCGACATCGGGACCGCATTCATGGTCCGCCGTGAACCGGCTCGGACGGCCGTGACGCTCCTCGAGGGCCGGGTGGCGGTCAGCTCCCGATCGGAGCCTGCGCGAGGCGCAGCCGCTCTGCGGCCCTCGCGGCTCGCTCCATTCGTTCTCGTTCCCGGCCAACGACTTACGTTTGCACGTGGCAGGCTGCCGAAGCTCGACTCCCCGTCGAAGGATGATGTCACCGCATGGCTTCGCGGGGAGATCATGCTGGATGACACCCCCTTGACCGGGGTCGTCGCCACGTTGGATCGCTACGACGCCACGCCCCTGGGGATCGATGACCCGCGCGTGGCGAGCATGCGCATCAGCGGGATCTATCACACCGGCAATAACCGGGAATTCGCAGCTCTGCTCGAGAAGCTCTACGGGGTTCCCTTTGCCGAGCGCAGCGGCCGGATCATTCTCGGGGCCACCGGGAATCATTTGCCATAGCGCCCGGCGACTGAACAGATTTCGCTCGAGCAGGTGCGGTGCCGAGCCCGCCCGTGCGTCTCCATCCGAGACAGGCTCAACGCCCGGGGGGTAATCGTGGTCTCATCGTCCATTCGAGCAATATTGGCGGCCAGCGCGCTGGGAACTCTGGGTGCGCTCAGCGCGCCCGCGGCATTTGCCCAGCAGAGCTATCGATTCGACCTGCCGCCGCAGTCGTTGGCCGATGCGCTACGTGCGATAGGGCGACGGACGAGCCTCAACATTCTGTTCGATCCCGAGGTCGTACGGAATCTGAGTGCCACATCTCTCCACGGGACGTTCACCGCTACCCAGGCGATCGATCACGCGTTGCGGGGAACGCGTCTCATCGAGACGCGCGCCGATGCGCATTCGGTAATCGTGCGCCTCGCGATGGCCGAGAAGAGCAGCGACCCGCCGAGCGCTGCCGATACTTCGAGCGGCGGGGATCCCCCGATCGCGGCCGGCGCCGCTGCGCCTCTCGCCCCTCCCGCCACCCTGGAAGAGATCACGGTGACGGCACGGCGCACGAAGGAGGAACTGCAGACCACGCCGGTATCCGTGACGGCGCTGACCGCAGCCGACATCGCTGAGCGCGGATTGAACAATGTGCTCGACATCGCCAAGGCGACGCCTGACCTGACGATCATGTCCGGAGGAAATTACTCCGGAAAGTCCGCTCTGACTTACATCCGCGGCATAGGCCAGGACCAATTCACCTACGCGTTTCAGCCGGGCGTCGGTTACTACGTCGACGATGTCTACTACGGCACCGTGTACGGCTCGATCTTCGAGCTCGGAGACATCTCCAGCGTGCAGGTCCTGCGCGGGCCGCAGGGCACCCTCTTCGGCAAGAACAACGAAGGTGGCGCCATCCTGCTCACCACCCCGGAGCCCAAAGGCGACGGCTCGGGCGAATTCGAGGCGGGATACGGCAGCTACGGTCGCGTGTTTCTCAAGGGCTCCTTCGATGTCCCGCTGATCGCCGACAAGCTTTCGTTGCGGGTGTTCGGCGCTTCCAACAGCATGGACGGGTACGTGGATCGGATCGATTACGCGTGCGCTCATCCGGGGGCGTCCGGAAATCTGCTGCCGATGACCACGCGTCCCGGCTGCAAAGTAGGCACCGAGGGAGGGGATGATGAGCGCAGCCTCGATGGCGCCCTGAAGTGGATGCCGAGCGACGATCTGTCATCGATTCTGCGGGCCAGCCTGCATGTCGACCGCAGCGAGGCCGGCGCCGCCGTCCCGATCCTGCAGAATGCGATCGCGCCAGGCAGCGATACCGACAACTACAATACGTACGTGTCGCTGCCGCTGTATGGACTTCCAGTCAACAGCCCGGCCTATCTCACCGGCAGTCCGTTCCGGACGTATTCCTCGTATGTCGATCCGGGCACCGGCAACTCGGTGCCGCCGGTCAATGATGAGACCTTCTGGAGCGTCGCGGATACGACCCAGTGGAATACCCCCTGGAAATTCAGGGTGAAGAACATCCTGGCGTATCAGAGATACAATGCGGAGTTCGGCAACACCGACCCGATGACGCCGATCGCGACGTTTCTCGAGGACAACATCCTTCCCTATCATCAGGTCACCGAGGAGATCGACCTGAGCGGAACCGCCTTCAAAGGGCGCTTCGAGTGGATTGCGGGACTGTATTATTTCCAATCGACCGGTACGTACGATGGCCATGTCGAGCTTCCCTCCACGGTCATCGTCGAGCCGGGAATCCTGGTCGACCCCACCGTCTTTCCCTTCGCGCCGAGCGGCGTCTATGGGCTCAACTTCAATATCCACGACGTCACCGAGGCCAAGAGCAGATCGGGTTTCGTTCATGGCGTCTATCATGTGACCGACGCATTGAGCCTGGAGCTCGGAGCCCGGTACAGCCAGGACCGCAAGAGTCAGTCATACGACCATACCTATACGGCGACCAATCCGGTCAACATCCTGCTGCCCGCCGGGACGCCGGCCTATCCGCCGGGTACCGGGGGCGAGACTGACGATAATCGCTTCGATCCGAAGCTCGCGATCCAGTATCAGTGGACCCCGAACCTGATGACCTATGTGTCCTATGCCACCGGCTACAAGGCAGGTGGCATCAATCCGAAGCCGGTCCTGGTGACCGACATCGTGCCGTTCAAGGAGGAGACGCTGAAGGCCTATGAAGCAGGCATCAAGAGTGAGTGGCTCGATCACCGGCTGCTCATGAACGCCGATGCCTACTACAGCGACTACACCAACCTGCAGCTGAGCGAATTTCTGCCGCCGCCGCTCGGGGACGGAGGCACGATCGTGATCAATGCCGGGCATGCTCGCATCGAAGGGGTGGAGGCGGATCTCAAGGCGATCGTCGCTCGCGGGCTGTCGCTCGAGGCCAACGGCAGCTATCTCGATTACAAGACGCTGAGCCTGGGTGCGGCCGCGGGTCAGATCGGTGGCCCGACCCTGAGCACGCAGCCGCCCTATGTGCCGCGCTGGCAGGGATCCTTCGGTGCAGAGTATGACCACGCGCTCGGGCCGTATGGCTCACTGAGTGCCCGCGCGGATTGGTCCTATCGATCGAAGGTGTATTTCGACCTGGCCAATTCGGAAGCCGGCGCAGAGGGTGGATACGGCCTGCTCAACCTGCGATTGGCGTGGACCAGCGCGAGCGGCAATTGGACCACGGCAATCGAGGTCGCGAATGCGACCGACAAGCGGTACTACATCGCCAAGACGCCGACGCTGAATGCCGACGGAAGCCTGTTCAGCGTCAGCGGTACGCCGGCCATGCCGCTCACGGAGTTCTTCACGATCGATCGCAAGTTCTGATCGAATCATCGTCGATTACGGGCAGTTGTCACAGGAAACGGGTTCCCATGAAGCGTCACAGCCTTTTCATCGTTGCCTCGCTGGTGTGGTCCATCGGTCATTCCGCGGGCGCCCCGCAGGGGAGCGTGGACCCGATGTACGCCAAGTGGCACGTCCCGCCGGAGCTCAATACTTCAGAGCCGCAGGAGATCAAGGCGCATTGGGCGAAGCGCCTGGAAGGCTATCTCCCCGCGCGGGACGGAACGGAGCTGCGCTACAGCGTGCTGCTGCCCGCCGGCAAGGGTCCCTTCCCGGTCATCATCAACTACAGCGGCTATGATCCGGGCGCGATCGGCGGACTCGCGTACCTTCACAACGACACCACGTTCTCGACGAGCCTGGACCAGACGCTGCTCGATCACGGCTATGCGGTAATGGGTTTGCAGGCGCGCGGCACGGGCTGCTCGCAAGGAACCTTCGACTTTCTGGGCCCGAGCTACGGCCGCGATGGGGCGGATGCGGTCGAATGGGCGGCCCGGCAGAGCTGGTCCGATGGCGATATCGGAATGGCCGACTGGTCCTGGGCGGGCATGTCGCAGATCGCGACGGCGAGCAACCGGCCGCCGCATCTGAAGGCGATCGCGCCGGGGATGGCCATGACCGACCCGCGATCCGATAGTTGGGAGATCGGCGGCGTCCCGTCGCAGGGCTTCGTGACGGGTTGGTGGCAGTTCCTGCATTCGCGCTGGCTGGCGATTCGCCGCAGCGCAGTTGCGGAGCACGATGAGCGCTGCGTCGCGCAGGTCGACCGGAACCATGCGGCTGGAGAGACTCCCGCCATCAACCTGCCGAGCCAGCTGATCCGCCACCCGTTGCGGGATGCCTGGATCCAGGAGCGCACCATCCTGAACCTGGCCGACCGCATCCAGGTGCCGGTGCTGTCCTTGGAGGCATTTCAGGACGGCATCACCACCGCGCGCGCCGGCTACTACCGCGAGAGGCTCGATCCGAACAAGGTCTGGCTCGTCCAGACCAACGGTAGCCACGACCTATACGAGTCGTTGCGATACAGAACGGAGCTGATCGCGTTCCTGGATCGTTTC
>DASVWT010000209.1:0-7709 GCA_036393055.1 Steroidobacteraceae bacterium | reverse complement strand
TCAGTAGTTCGCCATCCGGCCGGGCCGGACCCCGTGGGATGAAGCGAAAGAGTGGAATTTCACGGGCGTTTGGGGCATAGGATGCTCCTGGCGTCGGGAACGAGGTCGGCTTTCCCTTGGTGCTAAGAGCCCGTTCAGTAGTTGGACCCGGGACCCTGCGAGCACCCCATATTGTTGCCACGGGCGCTTGCGCCCCGGAGCACGGTTAATAGACTTCGATGACGAGGGTTCCTCCCGGCGCCACTCTGTGCGATCTGCCCCTGGAGGTTCCACGATGCAAGTTCTGTATCCGCGCTGCGCGGGGCTTGACGTGCATAAGGACATGGTCATGGCCCGGGTGCGCTGTGTGAGTGAGCCGCTGCACGATGAGACGCGCAGCTTTGATACGACCACCTCGGCACTGCTGGAATTGGGTGACTGGCTGGCCGAGCACGGCGTGACGCATGTGGCGATGGAGGCCACGGGAGTGTACTGGAAGCCGATCTGGCACCTGCTGGAGGAGCGCTTCGAGCTCATTCTGGCCAATGCCCAGCACATCAAGAACGTCCCCGGCCGCAAGACCGACGTGAACGATGCGGCCTGGATTGCAGACCTGCTCGCGCATGGGCTGATCCGCTCGAGCTTCGTGCCGCCGGCTCCGATCCAGGAGCTGCGGGACCTGACGCGCACCAGAAAGCAACTCGTGCGGGAGATCTCGCAGCACTCCTTGCGTATCCAGAAAACGCTGGAGGATGCGAATCTGAAGCTCGGGAGCGTCCTCTCGGACGTGCTCGGCAAGAGCGGTCGGGCGATCCTGCAAGCTCTGGTCGCAGGGGAAACCGACCCGCAGAAACTCGCCGATCTCGCTCAGGGCCATGCCAGAAAAAAACGCACGGAGCTGGTGGAGGCGCTGCGTGGGCGGGTCCGCCCGCACCACCGGGAGCTGCTGCGCATCCACCTCAACCTGGTCGATGCTCTGCATCAGGCTCTCGCGGACGTGGATGCCCGCGTGGGAAAAACCTTGGCGCCGATCAAGGACAGCGCCCGCCTGCTGACCACCCTGCCGGGAGTGAGTGAACTCACCGCGCAGGTCATGGTGGCAGAGATCGGCGTCGACATGGGGCGCTTTGCCACCGCCGCTCATCTGATCTCCTGGGCCGGCTTGTGCCCGCGCAACGACGAAAGCGCCGGCAAACGCCGCTCCACCCGGGTGCGCAAGGGCGCCCCGTGGCTGAAAACCGCCCTCGTCACCGCCGCCTGGGCGGCAGTACGCGTCAAAGGCTCCTACCTTCAGGCCCAGTTCCTGCGCCTGAAGGCCCGCCGCGGCGCCAAGAAAGCCATCCTCGCGGTCGCCGCCTCCATGCTCACCGCCGCCTACCACATGCTCGAAAATGGCCTCGAGTACCGAGATCTCGGTGCCGACCACTTCTCCCGTCGCGACCGCTCCAAGGCCATCCAGCGCCTCGTGCGCCGCCTCAATGACCTGGGCTGCGAGGTTCAACTCACCCCCTTGGCCGCCTGAACCCGATGTCATCACGAAATCCACCGTCAGCAGTCAGCGCTTCTTAATAGGCCACCCGCAGCACGCTCGCCGGTCCGTAGCTCGGCACCGTGACCACCCAGACCGCACGCTGCCCCTCGGGCGGCTTCACCTGCTGGCCGCTCAGCACCTGGATGAGGTCCGCGATGACCGCCTCCGGGCAGACGACCAGCACGTTGTCTCCCGCATGCTCGCCCATGATCTGGTCCGCGATTCCGTCCGCATCGCTGCTCGTGAGAGTCAGCGGCTGCTTGCCGAGGGTCTGCGCCAGCGGCGCGGCGGTCTGCCTGGCTCTGCGGTTGCCGCTCACGTAGATCGCGGCCAGCCCGTCCGGCCCGCTGGCGGCGGCAAACTGCTGCGCAAGCTGCTGGGCCTGCTGCTCGCCCGCGGCCGAGAGCGGCGGATCGTCGATCGTCCCCAGCTCCTTGCTCGCCGGCGGCACGATGACCACGATGGTGTTATTGGCCGACTGGTGCAGGAACAGCCCCACGCCCAGCACCATCAGCGCCGCCAGCAGGATCAGCCAGACCGGGGTGAGGAAAGGACGACGGCGGCGGGTGATGGCGGGAGGTCCCATGGCGGCAAGGCGTTTGGCTGTGAGGCGCAGAGTGCTGCGGCTGGCATATGGTAGCGACGTGCCGGGCCCAAGGCGAAACGTGTACGCCATCACACTTCCCGGGCGGGGGGCACTCCGAAGAGCTGCCTACCAGTCGCGGGACCGCCTCCGGGACGGCGCCGTTGCGCCGGGATGCACAGTTTTCCCCCTCTGGAATCTGTAACATGCCGCACAATCGCCAGCGGATAGCCCTTGGGGGGCCCAAATGCGCACGGGTGGGCAGACCACCGTCATCAAGCGAGTCCTCGAGCGCCGCGCGCAGCAGCCTTCGGCCATTCAAGAAGACACCACTGCCACGATCGCAGTCATGCTGCGCGTGCTGCCGCCGCCGCGCGCGCTCGTTGCGATCTCAGACGCTGCAATTCGCGCGGATTTCGAAAAGCGTATTCCGCCCGACATGCTGGACGTCGAGACGGTCATCAACGACGACCAGGCGCTCGTCAGCCTGATAACGGAATTCCGACCCGTCATTCTGACCGACGGCCTGGAGCTCATCCGCAAGATTCGCGCGCAGCAGTCCGCGCACGCTCCTTACATCGTTTACGTCACGCCGCTCGATGAGCCGCGCGAAAGAGAGCGGGGACTCGCTGCCGGCGCGGACGATTCCGTGGGACGGCGGGTTTCGGATCGCGAGCTGCACGCGCGCATCGGGGCGGCGCGCCGAATCTCCGAGCTCGAAGCGGTTCTGCGCATTGCGCTAGTAGAGAACCGCAAGCTTTCAACGACGGACGATCTGACCCGCGTCGCTAGCCGACGCTTTTTTAGCAAGCACTTCCCGCGCGAGGTGGAGCGTGCGGCCCGCTACGGCAGGCCGCTGTCGCTCATCCTCTGCGACATCGACTACTTCAAGAATGCCAATGACACCCTGGGCCACGCAGGCGGTGATGAGATCCTGAAGCAGTTCGGCGTCCGCCTGCAGCAGTCCCTGCGCCGCGGCGTGGATTGGGTGGCGCGGATCGGCGGCGAGGAATTCGCGATCGTGCTGCCGGAGACGCCCTACGAGCATGCGCTCGACGTCGCGCGCAAGCTGCGCGCATGTGTTGCCAACACACCGTTCAAGGTACATACCCGGGACATCGAGGTCACCGCGAGCTTCGGCCTCTGCGGGCTCGACCGCGTGCCCGTCGGCGAGCGCAAGCTCGCGGAGCAAGTGCTGAAGGTCGCCGATGCGGCGCTTTACCGCAGCAAGAACGCCGGACGCAATCGGGTCACCGCCACGATGTTGCCCGCGCGCTCCCGCTGAGCGCGACCGTCTATCGCTCCGGCGCCGCACGCGCCGCGATCGCCACGGCCGCCGCGGCGACTGATCAATCGTTGTCCATGCCGACGCAAGCCCTTGCTGCAGCAATGGCTTTGCCCGCGCCAGCGCCCGGTGTGCACAGGGTTATTCACAAGAACTGTGGATAAATTGGCGGTGGCAAGCGCTCGGGTCTTGTGTGACACTGGCCGCCCTTCGCCGCCGCCCCTGCGACTGCGCATCCGATTCATCCGAGACCCGATGCATGCAAGACCAGCACGCGCACCAGGTGACGCTGCCGCCGGGAGAGAATCCCGGACGCACCGCCCTTCCTTCCAGCTCCCGCATGGTGGCGAGCTATCTCGCCGATATCGAGATGCTGCTCGAGGAGCAGCGTTGGGAGCAGGCGCTGCGCGAAGCGTTCGATCTGCCGCAGATCGCCACCGCGTTGAGCGACCCGCGCATGCAAGTCTCCGTCGATCGCGTGCAGGCGTGGTGTGAGGAATGGGTAAGGCACGGCGAAGATATGGTGTCCAGCGACTCCGATGCCAGCCGCATCACTCAGCTCGTCTGCGAGCGGGCAGACCGCGCCAGTCTCGCCAACGAATCTGTTCCGGCCCTCGCGCTTCGGCGTCTGCGGCTCCAGCGCCTGCAGCGCACGCGCCATCGTGGCTTCAGTGCCGGCCCGCTGACACTATCGGATCCGGAAGCCGCCGATGCCGCGCAGATCTGTACCACGCTGGTACACGCCACGCGCCGCTGGTATGCGCAGAGCGCCTGTCACGATGCCATCGTGCAGGCAAACCTGGCGCGGCTCGCGGTCCTGCGCTAGCCGGCGGCTCAGCTCTCCGGTGACTTGAGCACCATGCCGCCCGAGGCGACGAGCTTCAGGTTCTCGTCGCGCTCGACGGCCTTGTGCAGCGCATCGAGCATCTGCTGGTCGATGCGCGCGGATTTCTCCGGTATCACCGGATAGCGCACCGCGCATTCCAGGCCATTGTCCGTCAGCCGCACCCGCACCTCCGGCGCCGGCACCTCCGTCTCGAACTCGATGAACCGCTGGGCGAGCGCATGTTGGCGCTCGATTGCGGCGCGGTAGGTGTCGTACACCTTGTTGGCGGCCGCCTGCAGCCTGCTGTAGGCCTCTTCCACGTCAGCAGTGGCAACTATCGTCAGCGTCACGCCGTGCCAGAGGTACTCCGCGCCCGGGATCTGCTTGAAGAGCGCCGTCGGCTGAAACAGCACCGCATTGGACAGCACCACCATGCGGCCGGTCGAGTGCAGGTCGGGGCCGGAGAGCTCCATGAGATAGATCCTCAGCAGCGAGATATCGACCACGCGTCCGGTGACCCCGGAGATCGTGACCCGATCCCCCACCCGCACTCCATACCGCCCGATGAGGAAGAAGTACGCCACGACCGCCAGAATGACGTTCTGCAAAGCGACCGCGACGCCCGCCGTGACGAATCCCGCGTACGTCGCCACCGAGCCGACCGAGGAGACCAGGCTGAAAATGACGACGAGCACCAGGGCGAGGCCGATGACGACCCGCCTGAGCACCAGGAACGGCCGCCGGCGCCTCGCATCCGGCAGGTAGCGGAATGTCGCCCGCCGCCAGATCTCCGAGAAAATGAGCACGGCGGCAATCCAGCCGAGCAGGAACCCGACGCGCACGCCGAGATAACTGGCGACGGTCGACTCCTGCGAGGCGAGCGTATGGCTCCAGTCATCGAGCGTGCTCTGGGCGTTGCTCAACGTCAGTGCCTGCTCACCGAGCGGGATGAGGATGCCCGAGAGCTCCCGCAACTGCTCGGTGCCGGCCTCGATCGTCGGACGTTGGGCGGCAAGCTGGGCCGAGCTGCCCGTCTCGATCGATGCGAGGCCGCTGCCCACGAGCTGGCGTATGCTCGCCAGCAGAGGCGAGCGGGTATCCGTCAGCTCCTTCTGCAGGTCCGTCGTGTCCTTCCCCGCGGCGGCGATCTGACTGCGATCCTGATGCAGCGCGAGCCACTGGCCGATCAGGGTCACGATGCCTGCCGACTGTGGTTGGAAGTTGGTTGGCGTGGACTTGGCTGCCGGTTTCGCGGTGGAGGCATGGCCCGCCGCCGGCGGCGCGGCCGCTGCCGCGGCCCCTCCTCCCGGCGCCGCTCCCGTCGCGAGCTCCGGAACCGACTTCTCGAGATAGGCGAGCTGCGCCCGCAGCCCCTTGGGCGGCTTGCCCTGGCCGGAGAGCGCGCTTTCCTCGAAGCGGCGAAGCTGATCGACATTGGACTCGATCTGCTGCACCAGCTGCAGGCCGGCGGCGACGCCCGCGCGCTGATCGCCGAGTGCCGCCCGCGCACGGGCGCCCTTCGCCCGCCGTAGCTGGGTGTCGACGGCCGACAACTGTGCCTTGAGCCCGGCCTCGCGGCTGGAGAGCTCCGCGGCCTCCTGGTCGAGCTTGGCCAGCAGGGTCGGCGCCGGTGGCTGGGTTTCGCCGCTGCCCGCTGCCTTCGAGGCGCTCGCACTCTCGACCTGAGCCCTGCGGCCGAGCACATCCTCGGCGGCCTTGCCGAAGTCGAACGCCAGGTGGACTGCCGTGATCGCCTGCTGCTGCAGCTGACCGCGGGCCACCGGGTCGACCCCGGGCAGGCTGATCTGCTCCAAGGTGGCAAGATCGCGATACCAGGAGACACTGGCCCGGACGTGCTTGAGCACCTGTGCCGAGGTCAGCGGCAGCAATGAGGCGGGTTTCGCGGAGGCCGCTAGCGCCGCCGCGTTGGGGGTAGTGGAGGCGGCTGGCGGCTTCGAAGACGGCTGCTTTGCTGTCGCACAAAAAGGCGCGAGAGCGGCAACGGCCAGCGCGGCCGCAGCACTCAGCCGGAATCGCCTCGGGACCGTATACGAGCTCATCCGCCTAGGATACGTAAGTCTCGAGCGTCGGCGCACGCAAAGCCCGAGCCCATCCCGTCCAGAGCTCGCTCGTGGCGGCGCCAGTCGCAGACACTGCGCGGTAAAATGACCCGCATCACTTTCGACGCCAGACCTGCCGCACGAGCGGCCTGAGGAACCATGACCGGATACACAGACCTGAAGCTCTACATCGATGGCGAATGGATCGGCACGCAGAAGCGCAGAGCGCATCGCGTCGTGAACCCCGCAACCGGCGCATCGCTGGGTGAGCTGCCTCTGGTCGATGGCGCGGATCTGGATCGTACGCTTGAGACGACGGACCGTGCGTTCCGGCAATGGAAGCGCTCGACAATAGATGAGCGGGCGAAGGTTCTAAAGGGTGCCGCGCAGCTCATGCGCGAGCGGGCCGAGCACATTGCCCGTGTGGCCACGCTGGAGGAAGGCAAGCCGCTGCGCGAGACCCGCGCGGAGGCGAACGCCGTCGCCAACCTCTTCGAGTTCTACGGTGAGGAGTGTCGCAGGGCTTACGGCAGGGTGCTCGTGCGCCCGACGGGTACGCGCTCGCTGGTCGTCAAGGAGCCTGTCGGTCCAGTGGCGGCCTTTGCGCCGTGGAACTTCCCCATCATCAATCCGGGCCGCAAGCTCGCCGCGCCGATAGCGGCCGGCTGCTCGGTCATTTTGAAGCCTGCGGAGGAGTCCCCCGCCTCGGCAATCGAGGTGGTGCGTACGCTCGTCGATGCAGGCCTTCCGGCCGGCGTCGTGCAACTCGTCTTCGGCGTGCCCGACGAGGTGTCGCGGCATCTCCTCGCCTCGCCCATCATCCGCAAGCTCTCCTTCACAGGCTCCACCGCGGTCGGCAAGCATCTGCTGGCGCTGGCGGCAGCGACCGTCAAGCGCACGACGATGGAGCTCGGTGGCCATGCACCCGTCATCGTGTTCGACGATGCGGACCTCGAGCGCACCGTGGAGCTCCTGGCCACCGCGAAGTTCCGCAACGCCGGCCAGGTCTGCGTCTCGCCAACACGGTTCTACGTCCAGCAAGGCATCTACGATCGCTTCGTCACCGCCTTCACCCAGCGCACCCGCAAGGTGGAGGTGGGCGATGGCCTCATCGAGCGCCACCACATGGGCCCGATGGCCAACCCGCGCCGTCCGCAGGCGATGGAGGCACTGATCGGCGATGCGGTGAGCCGCGGCGCGACCCTGCGCACCGGCGGCGAGCGGCACGGCAAAGAGGGGTTCTTCTACCAGCCGACCGTGCTGTCGGATGTGTCGGCGGAATCACGAATCATGACCGAGGAGCCCTTCGGTCCGGTCGCGGTGCTGGCACCGTTCTCGACCTTCGATGAGGCGGTCGAGCGAGCCAACCGCCTGCCCTATGGCCTCGCTGCCTACGCCTTCACGGAGTCGGGCAAGCGCGCGATGCTGGTCGGCGATGCGCTGGA
>DASVWT010000208.1:0-4658 GCA_036393055.1 Steroidobacteraceae bacterium | reverse complement strand
TCTCGTATGTGAGCGATACGTCGGCCGGGATCGCGTTCACGTCGGCCGGCCTGTCGTACGATGATCTGCTCTACCCGGCGGGGGACTCTCCCGCGCTGTGCTTCGATGATCAGGGCTGCGGGTGGCCATACGCCATTGACTCAGTCGCCGCGCGACAGCGGTCTTCTCCGAGGGGTGACCTCGCGCTTGGGGACGCGCCAGCGCAGGGTGCGCGTGAGGCGGATGCGCCGCGAGAAGTGGCGCATCTCGCGCAGCCGGCCGCTGTTGGCGGAGAGCACGTCGCTGCGGGTGAGGATGCCCGTGAGCTTGGAGGGATCGCTACGCGCGACGACGATGAGCCGGCCGATGTTCTCGGCGACCATCAGGTCGGCCGCCTCGCGCAGGGAGTGATCCTCGAATACGATCACCGGTCCCCGCTTCAGCATGTTACCGATGAGGCTGGTGTCCGGGTGGTTGGGATCCAGGAGGTCGCGACGCGTGATGACGCCGCGCACACGCCCTGCGTCGTCCAGCACGGGATATCCCTGGTGTTGGGCGCGGACGCGCCCCGAGCTCATCCAGCGCCTCACGTCGCCGAGTACGTCCGAGGTCTTGAGACTGCGCACTTCGCGCGTGCAGGCGGCCGCCACCGAGATGCGCTCGAGGTAATCGGCGACGTACTCGCTCGGGACGCGCACGCCCCGGCGCTCGATCTTCTCCGTCATGATGGTGCTGCGCATGATCAGCGCGGAGATCAGGTAGGCCGCTGTGCAGCCGCCGAGCAGCGGCAGCAAGCCCGCGGGCTGGTGCGTCGTCTCGAACGCGAACACGATAGCGGTGAGCAGCGCGCGCGAGGACCCCGCGAACATCGCCGCCATGCCGACGAGCGCCGCGATGCGCGGATCGATGCCGATCCCCGGCAGCAGGTGCCCGATGGCCATCGCGAGCAGCGCTCCGCAGGAGCCGCCCATCATGAACAGCGGCGCGAGCGTGCCACCCGAGGTGCCGCTGCCGAGCGCGATCACCCAGGAGAGGAACTTGAGGAGACTCATGGCGAGCAGCATCTTCAGCCCGAAGCTGCCCTGCATCAGCGCGTCGATGTTGTCGTAGCCAACACCCATGGTGTGCGGCGCAAACCAGCCGATGACACCGGCGACTATCCCGCCGATCGCCGGCCACCACATCCAGTGCACCGGCAGCAGCGAGAAGAGGTCCTCCACCTTGTAGACCGCCCGCGTGACCCACACGCTGGCGTATCCGACGAGAGCGCCGAGCACGATGTAGCTGGCGAGCGCTGTGCCCCCCGGCTCAGCCACCGCGGGCATCGCGAAGACCGCGCCGGCGCCGTAAGTGGCGTAACGGACGCCAGTGGCGGTCACGGTCGCGAGACCGACCGGGATGAGTGAGCGCGGCCGCAGCTCGAACAGCAGCAGCTCCACCGCCATGACGAGCGAGGACACTGGAGCGCCAAACACCGCGGCCATGCCCGCCGCCGCGCCTGCGGCGAGCAGCACCTTGCGCTCCTGGGCGGTGATCCGCAGCAACTGCCCGACGAGCGATCCCAGGGCGCCACCGGTCGAGATGATCGGCCCCTCGGCGCCGAACGGGCCGCCGGTGCCGATGGCGAAGGCCGAGGAAACCGGCTTCAGCCAGGTGACGCGCGGCGGGATGTTGGATTCGTGCAGAAGAATGCGTTCCATCGCCTCGGGAATGCCGTGTCCCTGGATGGCCCGCGAGCCCCAGCGCGCCATCACGCCGGCGGCGAGCCCGCCGATCGCGGGGATCAGGATGACCCAGGCACCGAGATGATTGGCGGCCGGCGACAGCACGAACGAGCCGTGATGATGGACCGAGGGGCCGATCACGTCGGAGGTGCGTCCGTAGAAGCAGACGTCCGTGATCAGATTGATCATGAACATCAGAAGCTGCGCCACACCGGCGGCGGCCGCCCCGATGATCACCGCGAGCGTGCTCGTCAGGAGGATGCGCCGCGTGACCAGCGTCGACTCCCGCGGCATGCTCGCTGCATCGAGCGACGCGCTGAGCGCAGGCGCTACCGGAAGAGCGTCGGTGCTGCCCGCCGTGCGTACGCTGCCACGCGACTCGGGAGCGGCACTGCTGTTAGCGTGCGAGGGCTCTCCGTCCGGCGGAGCCGGTGTCTTCATATCCTCTGGCATGGGTGGGCTCAGGCAAGAACTGCCTGAGCCGGTACATCATACTGCATTCGGGCGCAGATCGCCAGGCCTCCAACCAACCCGACAGCCCGACCTGCCTCTTGGCTCAGGTGAAATCCTCCGGCTCGTGCACTCGGCGGATCTCGATGATGTCGTTCGCGCCCGCGGGGCAACGCTTCGCCCACTCGATCGCCTCTTCCCTGGAGCCGCAGCGGATCATCCAGAAACCTCCGATGACTTCCTTGGTCTCGGCGAACGGGCCGTCGGTCACAGTGGCTTTACCGCCCGCGAATGACACTCTGGCGGCGGCGCTCGGAGGCGTCAGTCCATCGAGAGTCAACAGGACTCCGGCCTTGCGCAGCTGCTCGTTGTACTCCCCCATCTTGCGGATCGCCTCGGGGTCGGGCTTGAAATCGGGGGACACGGGTTTACGGTAGACGTCGGGGATCATGATCATCATGAAGCGCATGTGGATATCTCCTCGTGGTCACGGACTCTGCAGGATTGCCGAATGGCCCGCGGCGATTTCGACAGGCTCTGAAGTCGTTGCGTAACCGTGCGTCCGCCCGATCCCAAGCGCCCGCCATGCGCTCATGGCGCATTGACAGACATATAGCCAACTGGTTATGATTCTATCTCATAACCGATTGGCTATTGATTGACGTGAACCCCGATTCGGGCACCGTGTTCAGAACCTTGGCCGATCCAACGCGCCGCTCCCTCTTCGAGCAGCTGTGTCGGGAAGGCGAGCAGACCGTTTGGATGCTGACTCGGCACGCCCGCATCTCACAGCCTGCCGTGTCGAAGCATCTCGCCGCGCTCAAGTCCGCGGGTCTCGTGCACGACCGGCACGAAGGGCGCGAGAGGCACTATCGCGCAGTGGCGAGGGGGCTTTCTCCCCTCGTGGATTGGTTGGGCCTTTATGGCGCCTTCTGGCGTGATCGGCTCGATCGACTCGAGGATCTGCTCGAGAGGATCGACCGATGACCGAAGCTACTGCCGCCACTCGCTCGATCGTCATGGAGCGGACCATGCCTCATCCGCCGGAGAAGATCTGGCGCGCCCTCACCCAGTCCTCCCTCATCGCGGAGTGGCTCATGGAGAACGACTTCGAGGCGCGCCTGGGCGGCCGCTTTCAATTCCGGGCGAAGCCGATGGGCAACTGGAACGGAGTGGTGGATTGCGAGATCACCGCCTTCGAGCCGCCTCGCCGGCTGGTGTATACGTGGAAGGGCGGTGCCGTTCAGAACCTCGGCTACGGCACGGCCCTCGATAGCGTCGTCGAATGGACGCTGACGCCGGTGGCGGGCGGGACGCGGATACGGATGGAGCACTCCGGCTTCGGGCCACAGAACGCTTCGGCTTACGAGACGATGTCGGGCGGTTGGCCCAGGGTGCTGGAGCGGCTCGAGCACGCGAGCGCACGCCAGGGATGACCGGAGTGAGCGGCGCGGACGATCGGTACTGGTATGAGCCACAAAAAGGCCACGGCCTGCCGCACGATCCGCTCGGATCGATCATCGCCCCGCGGCCGATCGGCTGGATCTCCAGCCACGATGGCGGCGGCCGCCGAAATCTCGCCCCCTACAGCTTTTTTAACCTCTTCAATTACCGGCCTCCCATCATCGGGTTCGCGAGCGTCGGCTACAAAGATACGCTGCGCAACGCCGAGACAACCGGCGAGTTCGTCTGGAATCTCGTTACCCGCGAGCTCAGCGAGCGCATGAATGCGTCGAGTGCAACTGTCTCACCCGACACCGATGAATTCG
The DNA here is from genome assembly GCA_036393055.1 of Steroidobacteraceae bacterium. Classification (GTDB taxonomy): domain Bacteria; phylum Pseudomonadota; class Gammaproteobacteria; order Steroidobacterales; family Steroidobacteraceae; genus 13-2-20CM-66-19. Next base: position 736 of record DASVWT010000208.1, on the reverse strand, counting down.
ACCTTGCCGGGTTGACGGTCGCTTCCTCGGTGAATGTCGGGGCGCCGCGGGTCGTGGAGAGCCCGGTCAACCTGGAATGCCGCGTCTCCCAGATCGTGCCGCTGCGCGATTGCGCGGGCGGCGCAATGTCGACCTGGCTCATCCTGGGCGAAGTGGTCGGCGTGCATATCGCGCATCGACTATTGCGCCAGGGCATCTACGATACGGCTGGCGCAGAGCCCGTGCTGCGCGGCGGAGGCCGAACGGATTATTTTCAGATTCAACGGGAGGCGCTGTTTCGCATGCTGCAGCCGGCCTGATTGAGGAGCTTCTGCACATCGGGAAATGTGCTTCGAGCTCAGGAAGCAGCCCGCCATCCGAACGAACTGCGGCAGCAGGGCGAGAAGGAAGGCGACCTCTCTCGAAGGACGCCCCTACGCGGCAGCGGCATCTGCGAAAATACCCCCTGCCGCCGCCAATCACTTTCCATTGGAGAGACGAGGATGACCCGCCTCATCAACAAGCAGCAACTTCTCGTGTCGCGCCCCAAGGGAGAGCCGACGCCGGGCAATTTCCAGCTGGTCGAAGTCCCCGTGCCTGACATTGCCGCCGGACAGGTTCTCATTCGACATCGCTACCTGAGCCTCGACCCCTATATGCGAGGGCGAATGCGTGAGGGTAAGAGCTACGCGAGCCCGCAGCCTCTGAACGCCGTGATGATTGGCGGCACCGCCGGCGAGGTGATCGCATCCCGCAG
>DASVWT010000207.1:0-4371 GCA_036393055.1 Steroidobacteraceae bacterium | reverse complement strand
CGCGCTCTCCAGCCGCCGCTTCGACATGCTGTAGCGATCCTGCTCCGGCAGGAACTGCGTCACCCCGAGCGCCCGGCCGCGCGGAATGATCGTCACCTTGTAGACCGGGTCGTGCTCCGGCACCGTCATGCCGACGATCGCATGACCGGACTCGTGATAAGCCGTCATGCGCTTCTCGTCCTCGGTCATGACCATGGAGCGCCGCTCCGCGCCCATCATGATCTTGTCCTTCGCGCGCTCGAACTCCTCCATGCCGACGATCCGCCGGTTGGCGCGCGCGGCGAAGAGCGCCGCCTCGTTGACCAGATTGGCCAGATCCGCGCCCGAGAACCCCGGAGTGCCGCGCGCGATCAGCGCCGGCTTGACATCATCGGCCAGCGGCACGCGCCGCATGTGCACGCGCAGGATCTGCTCCCTTCCGCGCACATCCGGCAGCGGCACCACGACCTGGCGGTCGAAGCGGCCCGGCCGCAGCAGCGCCGGATCGAGCACGTCCGGACGGTTGGTGGCGGCGATGACGATGATGCCCTCGTTGCCCTCGAAGCCGTCCATCTCCACCAGCAGCTGGTTGAGTGTCTGCTCACGCTCGTCGTGACCGCCGCCCAGCCCCGCACCACGGTGGCGGCCCACCGCATCGATCTCGTCGATGAAGATGATGCAGGGGGCGTGCTTCTTCGCCTGCTCGAACATGTCGCGCACGCGCGAGGCGCCGACACCGACGAACATCTCGACGAAGTCGGAGCCGGAGATCGTGAAGAAGGGAACCTTGGCCTCGCCCGCGATGGCGCGCGCGAGCAGTGTCTTGCCCGTACCCGGGGAGCCCACCATGAGCACGCCCTTGGGGATCTTGCCGCCGAGCTTCTGGAACTTGCCCGGATCCTTGAGGAAGTCGACGATCTCCGAGACTTCCTGCTTGGCCTCATCCACGCCCGCCACGTCGGCGAACGTGACGTTCACCTGGTCCTCGCCGAGGAGGCGCGCGCGGCTCTTGCCGAAGGACATGGCTCCACGGCCGCCCGATGCACCCTGCATCTGACGCAGCATGTACACGAACACCAGGATCAGCAGCAGCGCCGGAGCGAGCTGCAGCAGCAGCTGCGCCAGGAAGTTCGGCTGCTTCGGCGGCAGGCCCTCGATGCCGACGTCGTTCTTCTCCAGGGAGCCGATGAGCGCCGTGTAATCGGTCTCAGGGTTGTACGTCTTGAACTGCGTGTGGTCCTTCATCACGCCGTAGAGCATGTTTCCCTGGAAGGTGACGCTGTCGACCTGGTGCGCCTTCACATCGTTCAGGAAGGTGGAGTACTTGATCTCTTCCTGCTGGCTGACGCTTGGCATGTAGCGGCTGAACACCAGCAGCAGGACGAAGACGATCACCACCCATAGAAGGATGTTCTTGGTCAAATCATTCATCTTCAAATGCGGCCTCGCCTGCCGGCATCCGGCAGTTTGTCTGCTCCTGAACCTGGTCCAGCTTCGAGCACGCTACACCAAGCGAAAATCCTTCGCCAGCGGATACCTTGATCAGGGCGTCTCCCTGCCCTTCAAGACCTTGGGCGCCATATCCGTAAGCACCACATCGACCTGCCGTTCCGTGGCGCCCCCCCCCGGCCGAGCCAGCGGGCGGCGGTAGCGGGCCCCTAGGCCCCGGCGTAGCGCCAAGATCGAGGTAGATCGCGCCCGACTTCAGCAGCTTCTCGCGCCGATGCACCTCTTCCCGCTGTAAAATGCATGGATGTCCTCTCCAGCACCGCTTTCCGAGCGCCAGCGCCGCCATCTTCGCGGCCTCGCCCACGAGCTGCAGCCAGTGGTCCGGCTGGGCTCCTCCGGGCTGACGGATGCGGTCGCCCGCGAGACCGAACGGGCGCTAACCGATCACGAGCTCATCAAGATCAAGGCCCCCGGCGGCGACCGGGAGGCTCGGGATGCTGTCTTTGAGGAGCTGGCCCGCCGGACCGGCAGCTCGCTGGTGCACCGGATCGGCAACGTGGCGGTTCTCTATCGGCCGCGGCCGGAGCTGCCGCGGATCGTCATCCCTGATTGAATTGGCTCGAACAGGCCTTCGGCCGTTTGAGCAGCCAGCCCCCCATTACTCGAAACGGACCGCTACGATCTCGTAGGAGCGGATTCCGCCGGGCGCGGACACGTCGACGACATCGCCCTCGGACTTGCCGACCAGGGCGCGCGCGATCGGTGAGGTGATGGAGATGCGGCCCGCGCGGATGTCGGCCTCGTCTTCCCCGGCGACCTGGTAGACCACGCGATTGCCGCCTTCCTGATCCTCCAGCTCCACCACGGCACCGAAGACGACCTTGCCGGTGTTGGGCAGCCTGCTCGGATCGATGATCTCGGCGGTGGAAAGCTTCGACTCGATCTCCTTGATGCGGCCCTCGATGAAGCCCTGCTGCTCGCGTGCGGCGTGATATTCCGCGTTCTCCGACAGGTCACCGTGGCCGCGCGCCTCCGCGATCGCCTTGATCACGGCCGGGCGAGCCTCGGTCTTCAGCCGCTTGAGCTCGGCGCGCAGCGCCTCGGCGCCGCGCAATGTCATGGGGGTGCGTTTCATGCACTCAGCGCCTCGTTGTGCAGATCCTGCAGGCGGTTGACTTCGACTTCGTCCAGATGATCCATCGCCTCGCACGTCGCGAGCCCCGCCGCGAGCGTCGTGTAGTACGTCACGCGGTGGTGCACCGCCTCGCGGCGGATGGAGTTCGATTCTCGTATCGCCAGCTTGCCCTCGGTCGTGTTGACGATCAAGTCGATTTCATCGTTCTTGATCATGTCCACGATGTGCGGCCGGCCCTCGCGCACCTTGTTCACCCGGCGGCAGGCGATGCCGGCCTCCGTCAGGGCGCGCGCCGTGCCCTCGGTGGCCACGACCTCGAATCCGCGGGCCATCAGCCGTCGCGCGAGCTCCACAGCGCCCGGCTTGTCCCGGTCGCGCACACTGATGAAGCAGACGCCCTTGCGCGGCAGCGTCACGCCCGAGGCGGTCTGCGCCTTGGCGTACGCCTCGCCGAAGGTGCGGCCGGTACCCATCACCTCTCCGGTGGATTTCATCTCGGGGCCGAGAATGGGGTCGGACTCGGGAAACTTGGTGAACGGGAATACCGCCTCCTTCACCGAGTAGTACGCGGGCGTGCGGCTCACCGTGACGCCCTGATCGCGCAGCTTCCTGCCGGTCATCACCCGCGCCGCGATCTTCGCGAGCGGCAGCCCCGTCGCCTTGGAGACGAACGGCACGGTGCGCGAGGCACGGGGGTTGACCTCGAGTACGTAGATGATGCCGTTCTGGATGGCGAACTGGATGTTCATCAGGCCAACGACCGAGAGCGCCCTGGCGAGCTTGCGGGTCTGCTCGCGCAGGCTTTCCTGAGTCTCAGCGCTCAGGCTGTTGGGCGGCAGGCAGCAGCCGGAGTCCCCGGAGTGCACGCCCGCCTGCTCGACGTGCTCCATGATGCCGCCGATCAACACGTCTTCGCCATCGCACACGGCATCGACGTCGACTTCGATCGCGACATCGAGAAAGCGATCCAGCAGCACCGGGCTGTCGTTGGAGACCTGCACGGCATGACCCATGTAGGCGCGCAGATCCTCCTCGTTGAAGACGATCTCCATGGCGCGCCCGCCGAGCACGTACGAGGGCCGCACCACGAGCGGGAAGCCGACTTCCCGCGCGAGCACTACGGCCTGGTCCTCGGTGCGCGCCGTCGCATTGGCCGGCTGCTTGAGGCCGAGCTTGCGCACCAGAGCCTGGAAGCGCTCGCGGTCCTCGGCGACGTCGATCGACTCCGGCGAGGTGCCGATGATCGGGGCGCCCGCCTCCTCCAGCGCGCGCGAGAGCTTGAGCGGCGTCTGCCCGCCGAACTGCACGATGACCCCTTCGGGCTGCTCCTTCGCCAGGATCTCGAGCACATCCTCCAGCGTCAGCGGCTCGAAATAGAGCCGGTCGGAGGTGTCGTAATCGGTCGAGACCGTCTCCGGGTTGCAGTTGACCATGATGGTCTCGAACCCATCCTCGCGCAGGCTCAACGCCGCGTGCACGCAGCAATAGTCGAACTCGATGCCCTGGCCGATGCGGTTGGGCCCGCCGCCGAGGATCATGATCTTGCGGCGGCCGGTCGGCTGGGCCTCGCACTCCTCCTCGTACGTCGAGTACAGATACGCGGTCGACGTCGAGAACTCCGCCGCGCAGGTATCCACCCGCTTGTAGACGGGCCTCACCCCTAGCTCGTGGCGCTTGGAGCGCACCGCCTTCTCCGGCAGATCGAGCAGCCTCCCGAGGCGGCTGTCGGAGAAGCCCTTGGCCTTCAGCACCCGCAGCCGCTCCGCGGTGAGCGCGCCGAAGCCCGCCGCGGCGGTCCGCCGCTCCTC
>DASVWT010000206.1:0-5343 GCA_036393055.1 Steroidobacteraceae bacterium | reverse complement strand
CGCTCGAACAGATCAGGATCGCGCCGCCGCAGCTGCAGCGACATGAGGTGCAGGAAAGTCTTGCACCGCGGATCGGTGATGTCCTCGGCGAGCTCCCGCGCCAGCGAATCCCGGGCCGGCCCGCTCGTCAGCGCTTGCAGGACGCGCCGGTGCGCATCGTAATCGACCGGCCGGCGGTTGTCCGGATCGACGAGGGAGAACTGCCAGCTCTCGTTGCCCTGGTAGATGTCGGGAACGCCCGGGGCGGTCAGCTTGAGCAGCGTCTGCGAGAGCGCGTTCAGCAGCCCGAAGCGCACGATGCGGCCGTTGAAGGCGCAAACATCGGCCAGGAAGAGATTCCCCTCGCGGCGCTCGAGCGCAGCGCGGATGAATTGCGCGAGCGCCTCCTCATACTCCGTGTTGGCGGCGGCCCAGCTCGTGCGGGACTTGGCCTCGCGCGCGGCCTTGAGCATGTACGACTCGATGCGCGCGCGGTATTCCTCGAGAGCGGCCTCGTCCGGGTCCTGCAGCGGCCAGGTCCCGCTGAGGGTCTGATAGAGCAGGTACTCGTCATCGGGCGAGGGCGCAGGCAGCCCGCCGACCTCCCGCCGCCGGGTCCGGTTGAATCTGCGCCAGCGGTCGACCGCCTGCCGCCACGCCGCGGGCATTTCCGACAGCACGCTGATCCGGGCACGCACGTCTTCCGAGCGCTTGGTGTCGTGTGTGGAGGTCGTGAGCATCTCGTGCGGCCAGTGCCTGGCGCGATACTGCGAGTCGGTATGGAATGCGCGGATCCTGGAACCGTAGAGATCGGGCTCGCCGCCGACCTCGTTGAGGGAGACCAGGCGATTGAAGCGGTAGAGCGCCGTATCCTCGATGCCCTTGGCGGTGGTGGGCGCGGTGATCTGCTGGAACTTCATCGCGAAGCGGCGCATGCGCGCGCGTGCGCTCTCGCTCTGCGCGGTGAGCTCCAGGAGCAGTGCGCTGCGCACGAAGTCGAGCACCGGCTGCTCGGTCGAGGAGGCGCGGCGGCGCGCGGCCGCGATCGCCCAGTCGATGTAGCGCCGGTCGCTCTCGGCGACGCTGTCGGTCACGTAGGTACGGTATACCGGAAAGCAGGCGATCACCTCCGCGAGCGCCTGCCGCAGGCTGTTCAGCGTGAAGTCGCGCGTGCGCCTGTCGTCATGGGCGATCCGCGTCAGGAGGTTGGCGACCGTGTTGAGCTCGGAGGCGAGCGATCGGCGCAGTACGCGATGCTGGCATTCATAGGCGATGTCCGCCCATTGGCGCGGCTCGCCCACGAAGGAGCGATAGATCCTGCCCATGCGTGACTTGCTGCCTGCATCGACCAGAAGACGGCCGACCACGTTGGCGAAGTGATAGCCGGTCTCGCCGTTCACCGGCCAATCCGACGGCAGGCGCTCGAAGGACGCGGTGATCTTCTCGGCGACGAGGTACACGGAGTGTCCGTCGCCGCGTGCCCTCGCCTGCGATACCCCGGCTGTCAGGCGGCGGAAATAGCCGAGCGGATCGTACAGACCGTCCGCATGGTCGATTCGCAGGCCATCGAGCGAGCCCGAGCCGATGAGCTCGAGCACGAGGCGATGGGTTGCCGCGAACACGGCCTCGTTCTCCACCCGCAGCGCCGCGAGGTCGTTGACATCGAAGAAGCGGCGATAGTTGATGTCGTCCGAGGCGACTCGCCAGAAGGCCAGGCGGAAGGCCTGCGACTCCAGCAGCTCATGCAGCGGATCGAAGCTCGCCGGATCGGCCGCATCACCCTTGAAGCTGGAGAGCGCACGGTCCAGCGCGCGGGCGACTGCGGGGTCGGCGGCGACGAGGCGGGCCAGGGAGCGCTTGTGAGCCTCCTTGTCGCGGTTGCGCTCGGCGATCTGCTCCGGCGTCGGTCCGCGCCGGTCGGGCAGCGCGCCGAACAGCCGCCGCAGGCTCTCCAGCTCGGAGCAGCGCTCCAGAGCCAGCGCCGCGTCCAGGATGCGCGGATAGGTGCGCGGATCGAGCGGCATGCGATGCTCGTGATAATGGATCGCGAAGGAGCCGAGCTCGCGCTCGAAGCGCAGGTGCAGGTCGCCGCGCTCGAGCACGATGCCGTACGGCTCGGCGAGCACCGGTACCAGTACCTTGTCCGCCAGCGCCGGGTTCGCGGGATTCCAGTCGATGTCGAAATAGTCCGCGTAGATGGAGGCCTGCCCATTCTCGAGCACGTCCAGCCACCAGGCGTTGTCGGATCCCATGATGCCGACATGGTTGGGGACGATGTCGAGGATGTGACCCATGCCGTGGGCGCGCAGCTCGGCGACCAGCCGGTCGAAATCCTTCCGGGTGCCGATCTCCGGATTGAAGGAGTTGTGGTCGACGACATCATATCCGTGCGTGCTGCCCGCGCGCGCCCTGAAGTAGGGTGAGCAGTAGACGTGACTGATGCCCAAGGCCGAGAGGTAAGGGATGATCGCCGTCAGGTCGTTGAAGGTGAATCCGGCGTTTAGCTGCACGCGGTAAGTGGCGCGCGGGACCAGTCCCAACGCGGGCGTATCGGGAGTCCCCGGGCTAACGCCCGGCACGGCCGCGCTCCAGGAGCCACGTGACGCTCCACGGGGCAAGCTCATTGCGCGTGAGGGCCGCGCGGATCCCGGGATGGGTTGCGAATATCATGCGCCCGGCCGCCCGTCCGACGAGCGGCGCCGAGGTGCTCCTCAGGTTGGCGAGCAGGTGCAGCACCCCATCGTCGCGCAACCTCCAGTCCACCGCGAATGCGCCCCCCGGATCGAAGGCGACGCAAGCTCCGCCGGCGATGCGCGGCAGCAGTGGCACGATGTCGCGCTGGCGGATGGCGAGGAGCCGGCGATGGTGATCGAACATCCTCGCGTGCGGCGGCCTCGTGATCCGGCTCCAGTCGAGATGAGCTGCGGCGAATGTCGCCGCCTCACAGGGGTCGGGCACGCGGCCCTGGAAGTGCGCGAACTCCCGCAGGCGTCCCGCGCGCACTTTGCCGGCGAGCTCCGGCTCGAAATCACAGAAGTAGGGGAAGGGCTCGGGCGCGCTCCACTCCTCACCCATGAAGAGCATCGGCGGCGAGGGGTCGAGCAGCAGCACGGCCGCCGCCGCCCGCAGTGCCTCCGCGCGGGCGAGTTGCGACAGCCGCTCGCCGCGCGCGCGGTTCCCCACCTGATCGTGATTCTGCAGGAAGTTGACGAACGCCGACGGCGGCAGGTGGCCGCTGCGCTCTCCGCGCGGATGGCCGAGGTGGCGGGAGTCCTCGCCCTGATATGCGAATCCCTCCGCGAGCGTGCGGCAGAGGAGCCGGTGAGGGTGCTCCTGATAGTCCCGGTAGTAGCCATCGGATTCGCCGGTGAGGAGGACGTGCAGGCAGTGATGGCAGTCGTCGTTCCACTGCGCATCGTAATTGACCTCGCCGCCGGGCGGGCCGAGTCGCTGCGCCTGGTTGTCGAGATTCTCGAGAACCAGATACACCGGCCGCTCCCGTCCCGGTCCGCTGCGCGCCGCCTGCGCGATCTCCGTGAGGATGTGTGGCTCGCTCGAGTCGCAGATCGCGTGCACGGCATCGAGCCTGAGGCCATCCAGGTGGTATTCCTCCAGCCAGTAGAGCGCGTTGTGGATGAAGAAGTCGCGCACGGCCCGCTGCCCTTGGAAGTCGATTGCCGCCCCCCAAGGGGTGGAGTGCCGATCGGTGAAGAACTGCGGCGCGTACACATGGAGGAAATTGCCCTCCGGGCCGAAGTGGTTGTAGACGACGTCGAGCATCACGGCGATGCCGTGGGCATGCGCGGCGCACACCAGCGATTTCAGCTCTTCCGGGGTCCCGTACGCCGATGCGGGCGCGTAAGGCAGCACGCCGTCGTATCCCCAGCCCCGGGAGCCCGGGAACTCCGCGATCGGCATGAGCTCGACGGTCGTCACCCCGAGCGCCCGCAGATGCTCGAGCCTGCGCGCGACACCCGCGAAGGTCCCCTCTGGCGTGAACGTTCCGACGTGCAGCTCGTAAATCACCGACTCCCGCCAGGGGCGTGGGCGCCAGTCGCCGTCGGTCCAGTCGAACGCTTCCGGGTCGGCGACCTCGGAGGGCCCGTGGACCCCCTGAGGGTTGCAGCGCGAGGCGGGATCGGGCACCAGCGTTTCGCCGTTGATGCGATACCAGTAGCGGCTGCCGGCGTGTGCCGCATCGGTGATGAGCTCGACCCAGCCATCGGTGCGAGGGTCGAGTGGGAGGATTCGAGCCGGTCCCGAAGCCGATTCCAACACCAGCTCCACCCACCGGGCGGCAGGTGCCCAGAGGCGGAAGCGCACCCGCCCGTCCGGCAGGAGCCGCGCTCCGAAGGGCATCTCGTGGTGCCGCCGGGTCATCGGTACGGGGTCTCCCGCAGCAGCGCAAGCGAGCGCCCCTGCAGGTCATACCGCGTTCCCGCCTCGATGCGATGCTGCGCGAACGGCGCATCGGCGGCCGACGTATCGAGCACAGTCCACCAGACCTTCTCCGCGAGCGGCTCGGGAAGCTGGAAGGGGATGGGCTCGTGATGCGCGTTGCAGAGCAGTACGAAGTTGCTGTCCGTCACCAGCCGTCCGCGGCGGTCGCGCCGCTCGATGGCGGCTCCTGCCAGATACAGGCCCAGGCAACGCGCGAACGGGACGCCCCATTCCGCCTCGGTCATCTCCCGGCCGTCCGGGCTCAGCCAGAGGATTTCCCGCGTGCCGTCCGCGGTGACGGTCTCACCCTGGAGGAAACGCCGGCGGCTGAATACCGGGTGGCGGCGGCGCAGGGCGATCATCCCGCAGGCGAATTCGAGAAAGGCCTCCCGGTCCGGATCGAGCTCCCAGTCGAGCCAGGAGAGCTCGTTGTCCTGGCAATAGGCGTTGTTGTTGCCGTCCTGGGTGTGGCCGATCTCATCCCCGCCGAGCATCATCGGGGAGCCCTGCGAGAGCAGGAGCGTGGCCATGAGGTTGCGCTTCTGCTGCGAGCGCAGGGCACGAATCGCCTCATCCGCGGTGCGGCCCTCGGCGCCGCAGTTCCACGAGCGGTTCTCGTTGGCGCCGTCGCGGTTGCCTTCGCCGTTGGCCTCGTTGTGCTTCTCGTTGTAGCTCACCAGGTCCTCGAGCGTGAAGCCATCGTGGGCCGTGATGAAGTTGATGCTGGCATGAGGCTTCCTGCCGCTCGCCTCGTAGAGATCGGCGGAGCCGGTGAAGCGGCGGGCGAACTCGCCGATCAGCCCCGCATCGCCCTTCCAGTAGGCGCGCATGCTGTCGCGGTACTTGTCGTTCCATTCGTTCCAGCCGGGAGGGAAGTTGCCCACCTGGTAGCCGCCGCTGCCGATGTCCCAGGGCTCGGCGATG
>DASVWT010000205.1:0-4458 GCA_036393055.1 Steroidobacteraceae bacterium | reverse complement strand
GAGGCTGCCTCGATCATGGGTGTACCCATCGGAACCCTGACCAGCCGGCTGGCGCGCGGACGCGAGGCGCTGCAGTCCATGTTGTCCGAGACTCCCGGAGTGCCGTCATGACCTTCTCGGACGAGACGCTCATGGCCTATGCGGACGATGAGCTGGACCCCGGGGCTCGTGCGGCGGTCGAGGCCGCAATGGCATCGGACCCGGAAATCGCGCGGCGCGTAGCCCAACACAGCGCGCTGCGCAAGCGTATTCGCTCCGCCTTCGACAGGATCCTGGACGAGCCCGTGCCGTCGCGCCTCTTGACGCCGGTGGGCGGCGGACTCACCGATCCGCTCGGCGCCAAAGTCGTGCCGCTGCGGCGCGGGCGGGCACGGCAATGGGCCTGGCCGCAATGGACCGCGATTGCGGCAAGCCTGATCGTCGGCGTGATTGCGGGCGGGGCGGCCGTGCTGCGCACGCGCGCTCCCGCCGTCATCGCCATGACCGGCGGGCAGGCGGTGGCGGCCGGCGCGCTCGCCAGTGCGCTCTCGGATCAGCTCGCCGGAAGTCCGAGCGCCGCCGGCGGGGTGCGGATCGGCGTCAGCTTCCGCGCCAAGTCCGGCGAATTCTGCCGAACCTTCATCCTGCGCCAGCCCGCGCCGCTGGCGGGGTTGGCCTGCCGCTCCGCCGGCGCCTGGGAGCTCGGGGTGTTGGCCCGCGCGAGCTCTCCGAGCGGGGAATCGGGCAATTACCGGCAGGCGGCCTCCGCGCTGCCGCCCGCCGTGATTGCGGCCGTCGAGGATCGGATTGCGGGCCAGCCGCTCGATGTGCGCGCCGAGGCCGCTGCGCGCGCCCGGCACTGGCACTAAGATAGGCGATGCTCTGGCTCAAGGCCTTCCATGTTGTGTTCGTCGTCACCTGGTTCGCAGGCCTGTTCTATCTGCCGCGGCTCTTCGTGTACCACGTGGCGGCCGACGATGTCATAGGCCGCGAGCGATTCGTGGTGATGGAGCGGCGGCTCTTCGCGCTGATGACACTGGGAGGCGCGCTTGCCATTGCCCTCGGCCTCTCGATGGTCGCCGCCGCGCCCGGATATCTCGCCTTCACCTGGTTACGGGTGAAGCTCGTCCTCGTGGCTGCCCTGATCCTCTATCACCTCTGGTGCCGGAAGTTGCTGCGTGACCTGCGTGATGGACGCAACAGCCATTCGCAACGCTGGTATCGCATCTTCAACGAGGTGCCGGCGCTCTTGCTCATCGCCATCGTCGTGCTGGCGGTGGTCAAGCCGTGACTGGTGGCTATCCGGCACCAGAGGCTTCGCGCCAGTAGCTGACCCTGTCCCGCCAGTCGGCGCGCGCCGGCCGCGCAACCGCATCGGCCGGCGCGGTGCCGAGATAGAGAAATCCCACGATGGTGTCCCTCGCGTCGAGGCCGAGCGCCGCTTTCACGGTGTCGTCGTATGCAGCATCGCCGGTCTTCCACATCGCGCCGAATCCGAGCGCCGGGGCGGCCAGCATGATGTTCTGCGCCGCCGCGCCCGCAGCGAGTATCTGCTCGATCGCCGGGATCCTCGCCGCCGGATCGCAGACCGCCGCCACCGCGATGATGAGCGGTGCGCGCAGCGCCTTCTGCCGCTCGCGCTGCACGGCCTCGGCGCTCGCGGCCGGGAGCTTGCGCCGCAACTGCCCGGCCATCAGCTCCCCGAGACTCTCACGCGCGGCGCCGCGGATCACGATGAAGCGCCATGGCCGCAGCCGTCCGTGGTCGGGTGCGCGCGCGGCGCATGCGAGCAGCAGATCGAGCGCACCGTCATCGGGCGCGGGGTCGGTGAGAGTCTTGGCGGAGCGTCGCTCGAGCAGCGTGTCGATGGTGTTCATGGTCCGATTGTCCCAGATTCCCCACCCTGGAACGTGTAGAGTCCGCGCTCATGGACCCCACCGACCTGCAAGAGCTCAAAGCCTCGATCCGCACCATCCCCGATTATCCGCGGCCCGGGATCCAGTTCCGGGACATCACAACACTGCTCGGCAATGCGCGCATGTTCCGCCGCGCAGTGGACGAGCTGGTGCGTCCGTGGACCGGCTCGAAGGTCGATCGGGTCGCCGGCATCGAGGCGCGCGGCTTCATTCTCGGCGGCGCCATCGCCCACCAGCTCGCAGCCGGGTTCGTGCCCATCCGCAAGAAGGGCAAGCTGCCGCATGAGACCGTGCGGGTTGCTTACTCCCTGGAATACGGCCTGGACGAGATCGAGATGCACCGCGACGGCGTCGCCCGCGGGGAGCGGATCATCCTGGTCGACGACCTCATCGCCACCGGAGGCACCGCCGAGGCGGCCGTGAAGCTGCTGCGCTCTCTCGGGGCGCAGATTCTCGCAGCCTGCTTCGTCATCGATCTGCCCGACCTCGGCGGCTCCCGCCGCCTGGAGGCACTCGATGTGCCGGTACGGACCCTTGTCGCTTTTCAGGGACATTAGGCCCGAACATTACTTTACGGTCATCCAGGCCTGCCAGTCCCTTCTTGCGGGGATAATGCGCCCCGGCTCCGGAGCCTGAGCGCCCGGGCGATTACTGCTCTCAATCCTCGCAATTTTGGAGATGTCGATGCTCAAGAAGCTCGTTCCCGCCGTCCTCGGCGCGCTGCTGATTGCCAGCCCGGCCCTCGTGGTCACCACCGCGGCGGCCCAGGGCGCTGCGACGGCTCAGACCTCGTCGATGAAGACGCATCACAAGGCCGCCAAGCACAAGAAGGCTTCTCACCACGCGTGGAAGAAGCACTCGAAGGCCAAGAAGGCCCCGCCGAAGGCCTGAGAGCCTTTCGGCCCGAAAAGCCCCGCCTTCGTGCGGGGCTTTTTTTTGCATGCGTGAAGCGCACAATCGAGCGGCTCGAGGCGTCAACAGACCATGCAATCACAAATGTCGGCCACCGATCTCGATGCCGAAGCGGATATCGAGCCGCGGAGTCCACGCGATGCCAGCCGTGCGCGCGGCGGATGGCCGGCGTTGTGGCTGCAGCCGCCGCGCGCACGGCACGCGCTCCTTGGAGTTCTTCTGGCTGTCCTCGCCTCTGCGGCGATCGCCGAGTGGCTGGCCGAGGCGCCGCCGACCCAGGCCGCCGTCATCTTCCTCGCCCTGCTCGCGGTGGGGCTGCTGCTGGCGCTCAGCCGGCTTCTGGCCGCGGATGCCGTCAGGCGCGAGTCCCTGCGTGCCGCATCGGAGCGCCACGCCAGGGATCTCGAGACCCTGATCGAGGCGCGCACACGCGAGCTCTCCGCCCTCTCCACCCATCTGCAGGAGCTCTCGGAGAAAGAGAAGTCGGAGCTCGCCCGCAATCTGCACGATGAGCTCGGAGGGCTCCTGACCGCCGCCAAGATGGATCTCTCCTGGCTGCAGTCGCGCGTGCCCGAGCCCGCTTTGCAGGAGCGGCTGGCGCAGCTCGGGGGAGTGCTCGATGAGGCGATGGACCTCAAGCGCCGGGTGGTCGAGGATCTTCGCCCCTCGCTGCTCGATCATTTCGGGCTGCCGACGGCGCTGCGGGCCTACGTCGATTCGACGTGCACGAAGGCAGGACTGCAAGCGGAGCTGACGCTGCCCGAGGACGTCGCGCCGATGCCCAAGGAGACGGCGATCGCCCTCTTCAGGATCGTCCAGGAAGGTGTCACCAACATCATCCGCCATGCTGCCGCACGCTCGGTGACTCTGCGGTTCGCTCTGGAGCGCGATGCCTGCCGCTTCAGCTTGAGCGATGACGGCCGCGGCTTCGATGCCGCCGATCCGAAATTCCGCTGGTCGCACGGCCTGATGGGCATGCGCCAGCGGGTGCGCGCGCTCGGCGGCCAGTTCGAGATCGACTCCACCCCCGGCGCAGGCACCACGCTGCGGGTGGCCATCCCCATGAGTTAGTTGGGGGGACTCCATTTCGAGTGGCCGTCCACGACCACCGCTTTCAGCATGGAGATATCCCGCATTTTGTCGAGGAAGTAGTCCGCCCCCGCAGCGAAGCAGTGGTCGCGCACGAAATCCGAAGCGTAGTTGGTCAACACCACGACCAGCGGCTGGGCATCCGGCGGGTACAGCTGCCGGACCTGGCGAATGACCGCGACGCCATTGCCCTCGGCCAGCTCGATGTCCACCACGAGGACGTCATAGGTGGCTTCCTGCAGGCGCAGCAGCGCCTCCGACTGCGTCGCCGCCTGCGCCGCGACCGACACCCGCCCGGGCTCCGACAGCAGGTCCACCAGGCGCCGCGAGAGCACGGCGGAGTCCTCGATGAGCAGGATCCGCCGCTCGGCCTTGGAGGAGCCGTTGCCGCCCTGGGACCGCGCTTCAGCGCTCACCGCGCGCCTCACTGCAGCAGGTTGTTCTTGATGGCGTAGTACGTGATGTCGGCGTTCGTCTTCATTCCCATCTTCTCCAGTATCCGTGTGCGGTAGGTGCTGACGGTCTTGACGCTGAGGAACAGGCCGGCGGCGATTTCCGAGAC
>DASVWT010000204.1:0-34049 GCA_036393055.1 Steroidobacteraceae bacterium | reverse complement strand
AGCTCGAAGGCCAGGTCGATGTCGAGTCATGGCCCAACGGTACGCCCGCAATACAAGGAGCGCCAAGATGACATCCTCGCTCGAGAGTCACGCCGCCTTGGAATTCGTGTTGACTCTGCGCCGCCGCTGGGCGGATACGCTTTATCCGCAACTGCGCAAGGAATGTGACGCGCTGGGCGCTCCACAGCCATCAGCGACCGAGGGGTTCGCCGATCGCGTCCACAGCCTCAGGAGCTACCAGGGCTTTGCGTGGCTGGAGCGCGGCTCGCAAAAAATGCTGTGGCGCGCGGCGCTCGATGCTATTGCAGAGGATGAGGCCGCAGCTGCTTGCGCAGCCGACAGTGGCCCGACCGGGCCGGGCCCGACGCTCGAGCTCGATCCGCGGTTGCCGCTGCCGGATTGGTATACCGCCTGGGATATTCACCTGCAACCGGGTGGCGTCTGGTCGGACGCGACCTCGGCCCGGGTATACGAGCTCGGCGCGCGGCTGGTGATGCTGGGTGACAACGATGACTACAAATTTCACCGCCTGTTCGTCGAGACGGCCATTCCGCCGCGCGATTACCGCCGGATCGTCGACCTCGGCTGCGGCTTCGGCAAATCGACTTGGCCGCTGAAGAAGGCTCATCCGCACGCGGAGGTGATCGGTATCGACCTTGCCGCACCCTGCCTGGAGCTGGCGGCGAGCCGGGCTGCGACCCGAGAACTTGACATCCGCTTCCGCCAGGCCGATGCGGCCAGGACCGGCCTCGAGCCGGCGCGCGCCGACCTGGTCACCGCCACGATGCTCATCCACGAGCTGCCGCTCGAGGAGCTGGCGGCGGTCTTTGCGGAGGCGGAGCGCCTGCTGGCGTCGGGCGGACTGCTGCGCATCCTCGATTTTCAATACACCGGCGACCGGTTGCGGGATCTCGCGATGACGGAGCACGGCGCGCGCAACAATGAGCCCTTCATGCCGCCGATGATGTCGGCCGACACGGCTGCCATGGCGGAGGCCGCCGGGCTGCGCAACGCGCGCTGGACGGCCTTCGACGAGTGCGGTGCCGGCAGACTCGCCGCGCTCACATGGCCGCAGCGCCCGGAATGGCACTTCCCGTGGGCGGTCCTCGAAGCGGAGAAACTGGCGTGAGCGCGCCGGTTGAATTCGGCGGCATCGACAACTCGCAGCTCGCCGCCCTCATCTTCGAGCTGGCCTCGCAGTTGCACGTGGAGCGCGCGAGTCGCCTCGCTCTCGAGACGACACTATCGCGCCTCGGCATTCTGGAGGCCGCGCAGATCGAGGCCGCCGGGGAAGACCCCGCATACCGCCGCAAGACGGCTCAACTCGCCGACGAGACGATTCGCAGGCTGCTGCGGGTCCTGACCGAGTCGGGCGACGAGCGCACGCCGCTGCGCGCCGAGCCGGGCGGGAGCCCGGTTCCGACGCTTCATTCCAGAGGAGAATCCTGATGGCCCGACCGTGGATCGAATTCGTGCAGTCGCAGAATCTGACCTGGGTGTCGGGCGATCTCTGGGGCTCCCGCCCCGGTGTCGACCTCAAGATCCTCAGCCTGGACCCCGATCAGGGCGCCGCGAGCCTGCTGGTGCGCTACCCCCCGGGGTGGCGGCTCGAGCGCGAGGGCGCGCTTTCGGCCGACGAGGAATTCCTCGTGTTGCACGGCACTCTCTCGCTGGGAGGCCAGCGCTACGGCGAGAAGGCGTATGCACACCTGCCCGCGGGCTATGCACGCGGTCCGATGGCTTCCGAGACAGGCGCCGTGGTTCTGACTTTTTTCTCGCAGCGGCCGGGCTGGGACAGCGCACGGGCGTTCGATCCGGCGCGGCTGGTCGAGAACCTGGATGCCTTCTCCGTTCCGTACACCGGACGCTTTCACCCGGAATTCCCGCCCGGAGCGGGCCGCAAGACGCTGTACGAGGATCCGGTGACGCACGCTCAAAGCTGGATCCTGGGCACCCTGCCGATGCGCTGGGCGGAGCGCGCGGAGGTTCATCCCGTCGTGGAGGAGATGTATCTCTTGAGTGGCGAGTCGCACGGCAACCGCGGCGTGATGCGTCCCGGCGCCTACTTCTGGCGACCGCCGCAGATCGCGCACGGTCCCTACGGAACGCTGACCGGCAATCTCTACTTCTTCCGCACTCAAGGCGGACCACTCGTCACCCGGTACGTCGATGGCGGCCGGCCGTTCCAATGGTGGCCGCCATACGATGCCGTGTTGCCGGATGAGCTGACTGGCGCCCGCGGCGAAGCCGCGCCCGCTCCGCAGTGCTGGTGACCTGTGGCGCGGCTCCCCTACTCCTTTCTGGTGTTCGCTCACCTGCTCCTCTTCGTCCTGTGGCTCGGGGGCGATGTCGGTGTGTACACGCTCGGCCGGCATTTCCGCATGCGCACTCGTTACAACATCGAGCAGCGGCTCGCGCTGCTGCAGCTGCTGGTCGCGATCGACATGGTGCCCCGAACGGCTTGGGCCCTGATGGTCCCGGTGTCTCTGTCCGTCGTGGCTGCCGGCGGGTACTGGGCAGTGCCGAGCTGGCTGCTGGTGCTTGCGTGGATTCTGGGGCTTCTTTGGACCGGACTCGTGTGGGACGCGCATGCACACGAGCAAACGGTCCGGGCAGCACGCGAGCGGCGGGTCGAATTCTGGCTGAAGATCGCGCTGGCGCTTTTCTATCTCTGGCTGGGAGGCGCTTCGCTCGCCGCCGGAGCGCCGCTCGCAGGAACCTGGCTGGCCGCAAAAGCGCTGACTTTCGGCCTGATCTTCGGCGCGGCCATCATGATCGATGTTGCCTTCAGACCGGTCGGTGCACAGCTCGGCCGCCTGCTGCGCGAGGGCTCGAGCGATGCCACCGAGTTGCCGCTCCTTGCAACCATGAACCGCACGCGGGTGTGGGTCTGGACGGTATATCTGCTGCTGCTGGTCACTGCGTATCTCGGCGTCGCAAAGCCCTTCTGATTCGCGGTCATGCTCCCGCAGGCCCTGCTCGTCGCACATATCGCCATCGTCGGCTACTGGCTCGGCTCCGAGCTGGTGATCAACAGCAGCTACCGTTACGTATGCTTCGGTGCCCGGCTGCCGTTCGCGGAGCGCAACCGGATGATGGAGCACGTCATGGGCGCCGACCAGCACGTGCGGTACGCGCTGGCGCTGCAGGTTGCGACGGGCTTCGCGCTCGCGGCGCTGTACGGTTTCGTCCCCGGCAGCAGTCACGCCGCCTGGGCAGCCCTGGGCTTCGGGGCACTCTGGCTCGCCTTCATCGAGATCGTCCATCGGCTGCGCCACGGCCCCATGGGCCACCGCCTCGCCGTCATCGACCGCGGCTCACGCTATCTGCTGATGGCCGTGCTGGTCTGCATCGCCATCGGCCTGATCGGCCGCGGATGGGCCGTGCCCGGCTGGCTGCGCGTCAAGCTGGCGCTGTTCGCCGGCGTTATGGCCTGCGGCGTCGGCATCCGGATCGCCTTGATCATGCACTTCCGGGTGTGGAAGGGGATGGCGCAAAATGGTCCGGATGAGAGCAGCAACGCCCTCATCCGGAGTATTTACATCAAGGCGACGTCTATTCTGGGACTTCTCTGGGCCTTGATCGCCTGCATTGTCGTCATCAGCGTCTGGAAGCCCGCGTGAGTCAGAACTGATAGTTGGCCCGCAGGTCCCACATGCCGGGCGTGTTGAAGTAGTCGAAACCCAGCAGGTCGGCGGTTCCGTAATCGACCATCGTGCAATTGCGGCACTCGAGGGCCACCGTCAATGGAATCCTGGCGGATGCCCAAGTGAGGCTGGCATCGAGCAGTGTTCGCGCCTTCGTCTGGCCGCCAGTGTCGGGATAGGAAGCCGAGAAGCCGGCGGTGTTCGCCGTATCGAACCATTCCTTCGCGACGTAGTGCACGCCCAGATAGGGCGTGATCGAGAAGCCGTCGAACCCCAGGGTGTAACGCGCGCCCACGGTGAGATCGAGCGGCGGCGTGTACACCGGCGTGGCGAGGCTTCCATCCGCCTTCACGATACCCGAGTCGCAAGATGCGGGATCGCCGGCGCGGCAGGCGGCCTGCTGCGACAGGATCAGCTGGCTCTGATCGTAGTAGCCGGCCTTGATCGAGCTCAAATTTCCGCTGATGGTCAGAGGATCGATCGGCCGCCATTCGAGATCCGCTTCGAGACCATAGGCATAGAGGCTCGCTGCATTGCTGGTATCGAACGAGCGGGTGTGCGGATTATCCGAGAGCAGCTGATAATCCTTGACGTCCTCGTAGAAGACGGTCGCATTGAGGCGCAGCCGCGGGGTCGGCGTGGAGCGTATGCCCGCCTCGTAGGACCACATCGTTTCCGGACCGAAGTCGTTGAAGTCGATCGGATTCACGCCGGTGAGCCCGTTCCAGCCGCCGCCCTGAAATCCCCGGGTCGCCGATACGTACGCCATCAGCTGCGGATCGAACTGGTACTGCAGCGACACATGCGGCGTGAACTGGTTCGTCTTCAGGTGCGTCGGGTAGCCGGCCGCCTGGACCTGCGCGGTCGTATAGCCGAGGCCCGGCGCGTTGGGGTTCGTCACGACATTCTTCGTCTCGTCCGTGAATCGCGCGCCGACGGTAGCCGTGAAGGCCGATGTGACTTTGTAGTCCCCCTGCGCATACAGCGCCGCCGAGGTAGTGTCGTTCCTGAAGAACTGGTCGTTGAGCGGCAACGCCAGGGTCGGCGCGAGACCCAGCACCTGGCCGTAGTCGTTACTGTTGCTCTCGTACAGGTAGAACGCGCCGGCCGTGTAGTCGAAGCGATCTCCGAGCTTTTCGGTCCACTTCACCTCCTGCGAGACCTGGTAATTGGCCAGGTCCTGGGCGAGCGTGATCTCCCCGGTTGGTACGGCATCGGCCGTCGGCAGCGGGCCGAGGACGGCCGCAGGAAAGTCGGCCGCGAGGTCCTGGTGCAGCCGCCGATATCCGGTGATGAGGTTCAGCGTTCCGCCGCCGAGATCCAGCGCGATATTCGATGAGACACCATAGCTGGTGACGATCGCACCCTGGCCGAATCCCGATTTGATGCCGGTGAGATAAGGCCGCAGCGCGCCGCCTATCTTGCTGAAGCCGCTGTATGAGATCCGCTCGCCGTTCGGCCCGGGCTGGTTGAGGATGTTCGCGTTGTTGTTGCGCTCGTAGTCGAAAGCGAGATCCCAGCGCAGATTGGACATGGCGGTGGGCAGCAGCGTGAAAGCCTCCCGAACGCCGAAATTGTTGGTTCCGTTCAGCCGCTGGCCGGTGGTGACGTCGTGCACGTAACCGTTACCGGTGATGCCGTAAACGGATGTGCGGGTTAGGATCTGATCGCTGATGGGCAGATCGACCGCGGCGCGCGCCAGGTATTGATAGCCGCCCGACTCGCCGAACTGACCGTAGCTCACCTCCGCGTCGCCGCCGAATTTACGGCCCGGCTTCTTCAGCGTGACCAGGATCGCGCCGCCGGTGGAGTTGCGGCCGAAAAGCGTGCCCTGCGGCCCGTTGAGCACCTGCAGCTGCTGCACGCCGAAGAGCGCGAAGTTGTTCGCGTTCTGGCGGGCGATGTAGATGTCGTCGATGTAGGTGCTGACCTGGGGCTCGAAGGTCGGGAAGGACTGCGTCTGGCCGAGGCCGCGGATGTAGTACACGTTGGCCGATCCCTGGCCGACGTTGTTCGCCGCGAACATGTTGGGTACGTACCGCTCGAGGTCCTGAGTGGAGGTGATCTGCCGCGTGGCGAGCTGATCGGCGGTGAAGGCGGTGACTGCGATGGGCACGTTCTGCAGATTCTGCTCCCGCCGCTGGGCGGTGACCGTAACGGTCTCCAGGGTGCCGGTCGTCTGGGCCGGCTGTGATGCGGCGCTCTGATCAGCGCCCGTGCTCTGATCGGCGGCTACTGCGCCCGATGCGGCTGCGACCGCGCCGGCCGGCAGGACCAGTGCGCCGGCGACGACCGCGACTCCCGCGAGTATCGGATTCTTGTGCGTGCTGCTCATGCGGAATGCCCCCCGAGGATCGCTTGATATGTATCCAGTCTATAGCAATTTAGCGCAACGGGGAAATGATGTCCGGACAATTTGTCGCCGCGCCGCTCAGGCCGCGGCAACGACTCCCGAGCGGATGAGCGCGTCGATCTCGGCCGCACCGAGACCCAGTCCATCGAGGATTGCCCGCGTGTCCTCCCCCGGCGCCGGCAGCCGGCTGTCGCGTCCCAGCCGCTCGCCGTCGAATTCGATCGGCACCACGGGAAGCCGGGTGCCGGTGCCGTCGGGGAGAGTCACGCTCTCCAGGCCGCCCGAGGCGCCGAGATGAGGATCGACGAACATGTCCTGAGGCTCGCCGATCGGCGCGAAGGGGATGCCGCTCTTCTCCAGACGGGCGATGAGGTCGGCGCGGGTGAACTCGCGCAGCCGGGCGGCGATCTGCGGCAGGATGCGCTCGCGCTCGAGCACGCGGGCATTGTTCGCGCGCAGGGTCTCATCGGCCCAGAGGGCCTCGAGGGAGAACAAGTGGCAGAATTTCTCCCACAGGGAATCGGATACCACGCCGATGAAGATGGCGCTGCCATCCAGCGTGGCGAAAATGTCATAGATCGCCCACGCCGAGAGGCGCGCCGGCATCGGCTGCGGCGCCTTGCCGGTGACCGCCTGCTGGGCCATGTGCTGGCCGATCAGATACACGGTGGTCTCGAAGAGCGAGCTTTGCACCTTCCGGCCTCTGCCGGTGCGGTGCCGCTCCTCGAGGGCCGCCAGAATCGCGATCACGCCGAACATACCGCCTGCCACATCCACCACACTCGATCCCGCCCGCAGCGGCCGGCCGGGCGGCCCGGTCATGTATGCGAGTCCGCCCATCATCTGAGCCACCTCATCGAGCGCCGTGCGGTGCTCGTACGGTCCGGGAAGGAAGCCCTTCTCACAGGCGTAGATCAGGCGCGGATTGGTTTCGGCGAGTGCCTCATAGCCGAGCCCCAGCCGATCCATCGCGCCCGGCCGGAAGTTCTCGATGAGCACGTCGGCCGGCCCGATCAGCCGGCGCGCGATCTCGATGCCGCGCGGCTGCTTCAGGTCGAGACAGATGCTCGCTTTGTGCCGGTTGTACATGGGGAAGTAGCCGGCGCCGGAGCCGAGGAGATTTCGCGTCCGGTCGCCGCCGATCGGCTCGACGCGAATGACCTGCGCACCGAGGGCGGCGAGGACCGCCCCCGCCGCCGGACCCATCACCATGTGCGTGAACTCGACCACTTGGATATCGGCAAGCGGCAGCCTCATGCGCGCGCTCCGAAGCCGAGCGGCAACCCGGCGGCCGGCAGGAAGCCGTACAGGGGCTCATCGGGCAGTGCGGCGGAGACGATCCGCCGCACCTCGAGCAGCTTCCCGACGTCGATGCCCGTGGCAATGCCCATCGCTTCGAGCATGAACACCAGATCCTCGGTGACGATGTTGCCCGATGCGCCCGGCGCAAACGGACAACCGCCCAGACCGCCCAGCGAGCTGTCCAGCGTCGTGATGCCCTCCTCCAGTCCGGCGAGGGCGTTGGCGAGACCCAGCCCCCGCGTATTGTGCAGATGCAGACTCTGCAGCCGCTCGCTTCCCACGGCCGACTTGACTCTCCGTACCAGGCGCCTGACTTGCGATGGGTTTGCGTAGCCCGTGGTGTCGCTCAAACCGACTTCCGCGGCGCCCGCCTCGACCGCCTGCTCGGCGAGACGCACCACCAGATCCTCCGACACCGGCCCCTCGAGCGTGCAGCCGAATGCCGTGGACAGCCCCACCTCGAAACGAGGCCTGGCCGTTGCCGGCTCGGCCGCGATGCGCGCGGTGATCGCCCGGATTTCGGCCAGCATGCCGGCATGGTCGCGGCGCACATTGCGCAGACTGTGGGTCTGCGAGACCGAGAGCGGGATGGAGATCTTGTGAGCGTGCGCGGCGAGTGCCCGTTCGGCCCCCTTGAGATTGGGCACGAGGGCCGCCACCGTGAGATCCGGAATCGTCAGAGCGAATTCGACCACCGCCGCGGTATCCGCCATCTGCGGCAGGACGCTGGCAGGCACGAAGCTGCCGACCTCGATCTCGCGCACGCCTGCCGCCGCCTCCGCGCGTATCCAGGCTTGCTTGGCCTGCAGCGGCATCACCGGGCGGATGCTCTGCAAGCCGTCCCGCGGTCCGACCTCACTGACCAGCACTGCCCTCTTCATCGCTCCGCCCCGAGGTAGATCCACGGCCGCTGCGCCCGATCGCGCTGCAGAAATGCATCGATCCGCGCCCGCAACCGCAAGGTCAGGTCGATGGCATCCAAGCCTTCCGTGAGCATCGCCTTGGGCTCGGCCTCCAGCGGGAAGGACCAGCTGCGCCCATCCGGCAGCGCGACGCTCTGTGCCCGCACATCGACAGTCAGCGGATTGCCCTGCGGATCGGCCTCGATCGCCTGCGCCAATTCGCGGATCGTTGCACCCGGAATCACCGCCGGCAGGACGCCGTTACGCAGGCAATTGCCGAAGAAGATCGGCGCGAAGCTCGGCGCGACCACGACTCGGATGCCGTACTCCGCCAGCGCCCACACCGCGTGCTCCCGGCTAGAGCCGCAGCCGAAGTTGCTGCCGGCGAGGAGGATGTGCGCTTGGGCGTAGCGCTGCCGATTGAGCACGAACGAAGGCTCGGGCTCGCGGCCGGCAGGCGAGCGGTAGCGCCAACCCGCGAACAGGCCCGCGGCGAGCCCGGTCTTGCCGGTGCTGCGGATCTCACGCGAAGGAATGATGGTGTCGGTGTCGATGTTGTCGAGGAGGAGCGGAGCCGCGACCGCCGTGAGCCGTGTGAGCGGCTTCATGACAGGAGCTCCCGCGGGTCGGCGAGCGCGCCGGCGATGGCGCTCGCCGCGACCGTCTCCGGACTGGCAATGTGGGTGCGTACGCCGGGCCCCTGACGGCCCTCGAAGTTGCGGTTGGTGGAGGAAATGACACGCGATCCGGGCCGGAAGCTCTCCCCGCCCGCGTAGAAGCACATCGAGCAGCCGCTCTCGCGCCACTCGAATCCGGCAGACTGAAATATAAGGTCGAGACCTTCGGCTTCCGCGGCACGCTTGACGGCGGACGATCCCGGGACACAGATCGCGGCCACGGCGGGAGCCACGTGCCGTCCTTTGAGGAGCGCGGCCGCACGGCGCAGGTCGGACACGCGGCTGTTGGTACAGCTTCCGATGAATGCCGCATCGATCGGGATTCCCCGCAGTGCCTGCCCGGCGCGCAAGCCCATGTAGGCGAGTGGTCGCTGCGCGGCGGTCGGCGGCACGACGCCTGTCACCGCAGCCGACTCTGCGGGCGATACCCCCCAGCTCACCATCGGCTCCGTCGCGGACGCATCCAGGGAGAGCTCTTCGTCGAAGCAGGCGCCGGGATCGCTGGCGAGCCGGCGCCAATGCGCCTCTGCCTGGCTCCAGGACTCTCCCTCCGGCGCGTAGCGCCGCCCCTGCAGGTACGCCAAAGCGACCTCGTCCGGCGCTATCAGGGCGGTCATCGCGGAGAACTCGCTGGCAAGGTTGCACAACGTCATACGTGCCTCCATGTCGAGCGCCCTGACCGCTTCTCCGGCGAACTCGATCGCACACCCCTTCGCGCCGCCGGCCCCATGGCGGGCGATTAAGGCCAGTCCCAGATCCTTGGCGGTCACCCCGGCGGCGAGATGCCCGGAAATCAACACCCGCAGCGAGCGAGGGCGCCGGACACGCAGCGTGCCTGTCGCCAGGGCATGCTCCGCATCCGAGGAGCCGATGCCCCAGGCCAGGGCGCCGAATGCGCCCTGAGTACAAGTATGACTGTCCGGCGCAACCAGCGTGCATCCCGGCAACACGATGCCGAGCTCCGGTGAGATCACGTGCATGATCCCCTGATCCGGGTCGTTGACGTCGTACAGCGTCAGTCCCGCCTCCAGCGCGGCACGGCGAGTCTCCGAGATGAACGCCTGGCCCTGAGGCATCAGCGTGCGATCGCCTCGCCCGGGCCTGGTATCGACGATATGATCCATCACGCAAAAGGCGCGGCGGGGGTCGGCGACATGGCGGCCCGAGGCGGCGAGGCTGCCGAGCGCGACGGCGCCCGTGCGCTCATGCAGAAAAATGCGATCTATCGCGAGCAAAGCGGCGCCATCCGACAGCTCCGCGATGAGGTGCCGGTCCCAGATCTTCTCGAGCAGCGAGGCCTGGGTCAGATCCGCTGCTCCATTTCTTTCTCGATCGCGCGCCAGTCGCGTGTCACCAGGCGCTCCTCGATTGCGGTCCGCGTCTCCAGCCTGCCCTTGCGGATCCAATGCCAGGTACGGCAGCGCGTGGCGCCGTCGTCCGCGATCTGGATCATTTCGTAGAGATACAGCGCCGGATCGCCCTGACGCTGCCAGTAGAGCATGATGGTGCGCTGCGCGGCATCCAGGCTGACCTCGGCCGCCCAGCCTTTGATGAGGTCGTTGTCCCACCATACCCGGCCGTCGGCATAAGTGGCGGGGAAATCGCGGACCTCCACACGGCCGTCGTCCCACGTGTAGTAGTTGGTCTGATGATAGGGGTGCCCCTGCTCCGGGAATCGGCAGAGCAGCCGCGAGCGGTGGCGGTCGATCTGCTTCCCCGCCGCGTCGTAGTACGTGTACACACCGTCCCAGACCCCCTCGTGGCGTGCCAGCAGGGGCATGGAGTCGCGAATTCCCATGAAGGTCTCACTCCCGTATACAGGCCGGCGCCGGCCTTGATTTGTTATACTGTCAGGACAATTGATCCAGTGCAAGTCGGAAGGCATGCCATGCGCGTCAGAAATCCCCGCACCGGGAAGCACGACTTCCAGTTCGAGCCCGCCGGCCCCGCGGAGCTCGATGCGAGCACGCTGCGGCTGCGCGCCAGTCAGTGCGCCTGGGCGGCACGGACGCCGCAGCAGCGGGCTGAAGCGCTGCTGCGCTGGGCCGCGGCACTGGAGAGCGATGCCGCACGGATCACCTCCGCGCTGGAGAGGGACACCGGCCGCCGCGCCCTCTCTCAGATCGAGCTGGCGAGCGTCGTGTCCCTGATCCGCCGCTGGGCGGCGCGCGCACCGGGACTGATCGAGTCACACAGCCGTGCCGGTTGCGCAACCTCGTTGTCCGGCATCACGACCTCGACCCAGCTCGTCCCTTACCCGCTGGTCGGCGTCATCAGTCCGTGGAATTTTCCGCTGATCCTCTCGCTCATCGATGCCGTGCCGGCGCTGGCCGCAGGCTGTGCGGCGATCGTCAAGCCCTCGGAGATCGCGCCGCGTTTCGCCGAGCCGCTTGCCGCTGCGACGCAGCAGGCGCCGGAAGTGGCGGAAGTTCTGGCATTCGTGCTGGGGGAGGCTGCGACGGGCGCCGCTCTGATCGATCGTGTGGACTACGTCTGCTTCACCGGCTCCGCCGCGACGGGCCGCAAGATCGCGACCGCCGCTGCCGCCGCCTTCATCCCGGCCAGCCTCGAGCTCGGAGGCAAGGATCCGATGATCGTGCTGGCGAGCGCCGACCCTCGGCGTGCAGCGCAGATTGCGCTGCGGGCGAGCATCGTCAACACCGGCCAGGCGTGTCAGTCGATCGAGTGTGTCCTGGTCGCTCGCGCGATCGCCGAGCCTTTCCTCGCGGCGTTGACCGAAGCCGCCGGCCGGGTCCGGCTCAACCATCCGGATATCGGCAGCGGCGATATCGGGCCGTTCATTTCACAGAGACAGGCGCAGATCGTCGCGGCACAGCTGGAGGATGCGCGGGCCAAGGGCGCGCGGGTGCTGACCGGCGGCGAGGTGCTGAGCCTCGGCGGCGGGCTGTACCTGAAGCCGACGGTGCTCTGTGATGTGACGCCCGGCATGCAGGTCATGGAGGAGGAAACCTTCGGACCCGTCATTCCGGTGATTCCGTTCGACACGCTGGAGGAAGCCGTGCAGCTCGCCAACCGGGGCCGTTACGGGTTGTCCGCCGCCGTGCTCGCCGCGACCGCCGAGGAGGCCGAAGCGGTTGCGGGCCGGTTGCAGGTCGGGGCGGTATCCATCAACGACGGCAGCCTCACCGCGTTGGTGTGGGAAGCGGAGAAGACGAGCTTCAAGGACTCCGGGCTCGGCCCATCGCGCATGGGCGACTGCGGCCTCACCCGCTTCCTGCGCCGGCGCGTGCTCATACGCCAGTCCGGCGCCGCTGCCCCGCTATCGGCGTATGCGGAGCAGGGCTGAGTCCCTCAGGATTCGGCCAGATCGCCGCGGATATCCTCGATCGGGCGCTCCGCCGACCCCGCAGACAGCGCCTCCACCTCCTGCTGCAGGCCGCGCATAACCCTGGCGATGTACTCGCGGGTCAGATTGGCGCGCTCCAGGGCGGCAGCCTGATCGGGCGTGTACGACTCGATGTCGGCGCGTGTCAGGGATCCCCGGGTCTCGAGCAGCCGCTCGACGGTATCGAGCCGCTCACGAAGCACCGACACTTCGCCCACCACGGCCATCACCATCGAGAGCAGGCGGTCGAGTGCGGGATCGTCGAAATACTGCGGACGGCGCCCTTTGGCCTTGGCGCTCGCGCGCACCATCCAGTCGAGGTCTTTCATGCGGGGTCGGCCTCCCGGCCCTTCCATGCGCCGTACGCATGCCACGCTGCCGTACGCCCGTAATCCTCCGGACCCGCATCCCGCGCCCCGGGAAAGATGCTGGTATCCACGACGGCCGTGACTCCCGTGGTGAACAGCTCCTGTGGCCGGAAGCCGCTTTCGATCATGAGCTTGCGCAGATCCAGAGCGTGCATCGCCGACCAGAAGGGCTCGTTGTTGTTGAAGGCGTCCCAGTCGCGGATGAACTGCTCGTAGAGCGGCATGTCGGCAGTGTACTGCGGTTGCTCCAGGTGCAGCGCGAGGCCGCCCGGCGCAAGAACGCGATAGAGCTCGTTCAGGATTCGCGGCAGGGCTTTCGCGCTCAGCTCGTGCAGGAACATGGTGGTCTGGACCCAATCGAAGTATCCGGCCGGCCAGCGCGAGAGGTCCTCGGCGTTGGCCTGCAGGAATGTCAGATTGCGCACGCCCAGCGACCGGGCGCGCGCGTGGCCGTAACGCAGGACCGGCGCCGCGGTATCGATTGCGATGACTTCGCTGTCCCCGAACGCCTGGGCGAGCGGCACCGCGTTGTGGCCGATGGTGCACCCCACGTCGAGAATCCTGCGCGGAACCCACCCCGGACGCTCGCGTCCGATCCATGCAACCAGCGCCTGCCCGCCGCCGTCGGAAAGCGCGCCGAGCCCACCCGCGGTGGTGGCGAAGATTCCGCAGTCGTAGTTGGCCCCGGCCGACACATCACCCGGGCGCTCCTCGCCCGCGTAGCTGCCGGGCATGCAGTGGATGTCCACCGCCGCCTGATAATGCGGCGTGGACACCGTGGGATCGAGCTTCAGCGTATCGGCGGCATCATTGAGGGCGCGGGCTCTGGCGTCGAGCTCATCGAGCTGGCGCAGGACCATGGCCCGGCCGTTCTGCTGGCGCATCTCCATGGAATTGCGCTTGAGCGCGGACCAGAAGCGATGAAAGGGATCGGCGTTCATGGCGCGGCGGATCTCGAATCGATCGCGCGGCCCGCGTCCATGCTCCTGCTCGAATCCGGGCAGCACCCGCTTCTCGTATGCGACGGCATTGCCGCGTCCCAGGGGCCCCGCCAGGTACTTGTTGAGATTTGCCAGGAAATTGAATCGCGCCGCTTCATCGTGGCGCGGAGTCGGAAACATGGCATGCCGCGCGACTGCGGAGTACGGCGGTGGAATATCTGCGTGCTTCATGGTCACAGCCCCAGGCTTCCGGGATTCATGAGATGGCTCGGGTCCACCGCCGCCTTCAGCGCCCGCAGGATCTCCCAGGCTTCCGGATCGAGGGCGTCCCGCAGCGGATAGGTGCGGCCGATCTGAAAGTGCGCCGCGCCGAGCGAATCGACCATCTTGATGATGGAGTCGCGCAGACGTGCAACCAGCGCTCGTGAGGCCTCATTGGCTGGAAATCGGCTGAGCTTCGCAAGGTGCGCGGGCTCCACGGTCCGCCGATGCAGCTCCTCGAGAGCATCCGGCCAGTAGAAGACGGGCTCGACGACGCAGGCCGAGGGGCTGATGGCTGCGAACAGGGCGCCGGCGCTCACACCGTGGCGCTGCATTTCCCCGGCCTCGCGCGCAAAGAGGTCCTGGATGTGCTGCCAGCCTGCGGCGAGCCGGCCGTGCGGCAACAGGCCATGGACGGGCAGCCATCGCTCGCCCGTCGGGCCGATCATGGAGTTCAGCGGCGGGAAGGGGTGCGCTCTGGCCACTTTGGGAATGGTGTTCTCGACCGGAGCTCCGCCCGCCTGGGTCACCAGCCGATCGATCGCGGCGAGATCCGCGGCAACGGCGCTCTCATGCCTGCCCTCACAGACCACGTGCAGCGAGAACGAGCCCGCTTCCAGGAACGAGCGGCCCGCCGCGGCCACCCGCACGCCTTCCTTCAAGCCCTTCCAGGCGGAGCCCTGCGCCTTCACCACAGCAAGCAGGGAGCGAGCATCGGCCGCGATACTCTCGCGCTTCAATCGCTGCGCCTGCAGATAGGGGTCGAAGCCGAAGCATTCGGCGGCGAGGCGCTCGCGCGCCACGGCGCTCATGGCGGCAAAGAAGCCTGCGGCGGTCGGCAGGGTATACGAGCCGTAAGCGAGGGCCTCGGCCTCGTGCACGAGCTGCAGGGTCACCGTCGCCTTGATCCCCAGGGCGCCGGTATCCGCGGCAAAGAGTCCCGTGAGGTCGGGACCGAAGGGACGGAAGAATCCACACCCCGTGCTCAACACCCGGCCGCTCGCCAACACCACCTCGAAGCTCAGCGCACCATCGACGAGCACGCCGTCGCGGGCTCCCCAGAACACGCCGTTCTGGCTCATGCCGCCGCCGATGGTAGCCTTCAGGCCGGAGAGAGTCCCCCACGCCAGCGCACGCAGGCGGTGCGGCTCGAGAGCCCGGCGCAGGTCGGCCCAGGTGCACCCTGCCTCGACTTTGGCCGTGAGGTTGACCGGGTCCACATCGAGCACGCGATTCATCGCGCTCAGGTCGATCAGCAGCGCGCCCGGCGAGGAAGCAAGATACCCGCCGGTGTAGCTCGCACCGCCGCCGCGAGGGATCACCGCGATGCCGCGTGCAGTCGCGGCGGCCACCCCGCGCGCGAGCGTCTGGATGTCGGTGGGCCGAAAGACCGCAAGGAGCGGCGCGCCCTTCTGAAAGACATCGTGCTCGAAGTAGGCAAGCTCGGCCGCCTCTCTCGAGAGGGCGGACTCGCCCACCGCCTGTACGATGGCCGCAAGGCCGTCGTCGCGGATCATGTTGACACCGCTCATTCCGCCACCGGTGCCGGCCGCAGCGACTGTGCCGGCTCACGGTCGAAGGCCGGATAACGCCCGAGCAGCAACAATGCGCCGCCGGTGATCGCGAACAACAGCAGGGCGATCATGAGAATCGCATCGTAGCGGCCGGTTCGGTCGCGCACCATTCCATAAGCGACCGGCGACAAGGATGCGCCGATTCCGAAAGCCAGGTAAAGCAGGCCATAGATACGCCCATAATGCGCCATGCCGAAGTACCTGGCGGCGAAGTAGGCGATGACGTCCGACTCGGCTCCGGCCGAGAAGGCGATCAGGAACACGCCTGCCACGACCCGCGTCACGCTGGGCGTGGTGCCGGTCAACAGCCAGCACCCGAGCCCGGAGAGCAGCAGCGCCGGACAGGCGATCGCGGGCGCCCACACGCGGTCGAAGAGATATCCGATGAAGAGGCGCGAGGCCAGGATTCCCGCCGCGATGATCCCGAGCGCGCTGGCGCCGAAGCGAGGCGTGAATCCGTGCAGCTCCACGATCTCCGCGATGTGGATGTGCGCGCCGGCGTAGGCGAAGGCGATCAGAAAGACCGCGGCGAGCAGCAGCCAGAAGCGGTAGCCCCGCAATGCGCGCGCGAGGGTGATGCCGGCGATCTCGCCATGCTCATCGGAGATGCCGGCGGGCAGCTCCTCGGGCCGCGGATCGCGAAACCAGGCAAAGCACAGCGGCAGGGCGAGGAGGAGCGGCAGCAGAGCGACCACCGGGAAGGCGAGCCGCCAGCCTCCCCAGCCGATGGCGGACTGCGCAAGCTGCGGCACCACGAACGCCGCCGCACTGGTGCCGAGGAGCATGATGGCGAGCGCCAGGCCGCGGTTGCGGAAGAACCAGATGCTGATGGCCCTGCTGAAGGTCACCGGCGTGGAGCCGATTCCGACGATGCCGAGCAGTGCCCAGAGTGCCCAGAAGCCGCCGATCGATCCGGGGGTGAAATACATTGAGGCGAACGTCACGGTGAACGCGGCCAGCGATGCCAGCGCCACTATACGAACGCCGAACCGGTCGGCGAGCCCGCCGAATACCGGCGCCAGCAGCGAGGCGATGATGCCGAAGATCATCATGCCGGCGCTGATATCGGCGAAGTCCCAGCCCAGCCTGGCATGGATCGGGCCCATGACGAGCGGCAGGACATTGAAGGGCACCGGTGAGGCGCCGCAGGCCACGCCGACGACCGCCGCCGTCAGCGGCTTCCATCCGACCGCGAACTCGCTGCCGCGCGGGCCAGGCGCGCTCAAGGCCGCCACCGGTCTGCCGGTCGATGCATGGTTGTTCCTCGCTTGTTGACGGCGCGGCGGCTGCGGTTGCGCCTTCGCTCTATATGTCCGGACAACTCTCGGCCGAAACCGCGCGACTGTCAAGTCCCGCGCTTGCGGCGATGGACGCGCGGCCGATACCCGCTATAATGTCCGGACAACTTTTGCCGCGAGGATTCCGATGAGTGTTGCGGACGGGCTTGCGAGCCTGCTGTTCGTGCCTGGGAGCCGGCCGGACCGCTTCGGCAAGGCGCTGGCGAGCGGCGCCGATGCCGTCTGCATCGACCTGGAGGACGGGGTTGCCGATGCCGCCAAGGCGCAGGCGCGCGCCGCGGCGCTGGAGTTCCTCGCCGGCCGTCCGCCGCGTCTCTGCCTGCGCATCAACGGCCTGCGGACACGCACGGGACTGCAGGATCTGGTGGAGCTTGCCTCATCGGGCCATCATCCCGAGTTGCTGTTGGTTCCAAAGGTCGAGAGCGCCGCCGACATCGAGATCGTGTCCGCCGTGGCCGGCACTTCGTGCATCGTGCCGCTGATCGAGACACCGCGCGGCCTCGCCGCGGCGGCCGGAATCGCCGCCCATCCTGCGGTGTGCGCCATGATGTTCGGCGGCGGTGATCTCGCGGCGGAGCTCGGTGTGAGGGTGGAGTGGGACGCGCTGCGGACCGCCCGGGGCCTCTTCATACTGGGCTGCGCACAGGCCGGGAAGCCGGCGATCGATGTTCCGTACCTCGCGCTCGATGATCCCGCGGGT
The DNA here is from genome assembly GCA_036393055.1 of Steroidobacteraceae bacterium. Classification (GTDB taxonomy): domain Bacteria; phylum Pseudomonadota; class Gammaproteobacteria; order Steroidobacterales; family Steroidobacteraceae; genus 13-2-20CM-66-19. Next base: position 16,680 of record DASVWT010000204.1, on the reverse strand, counting down.
CTCGCCGCCGAAGCGAAGGCCGCCAAGGCACTCGGATTCACCGCCAAAGCGGCGATTCATCCGGCGCAGATCGCGCCCATCCACGCCGTGCTGCGCCCCACCGCAGCGGAAGTCGCGGAGGCGCTGGAGGCGCAGCGCGCTTTCGAGGCCGCCGGCGGCGGCGCGATCCGCTTCAACGGCCGCCTGCTCGATGAGCCGATCATGCGCGGCTACCGCAGAGTTCTCGCCAAGCAGAGGAATCAACATGCGTGAAGGCAGCATCGAAGTCGGTCCGCGGCGCTTTCGGGAGACGTTCGGCCGCTACTACGAGGACTTCGTGGTAGGTGATGTTTACGAGCACCGTCCGGGACGCACGATCACCGACACCGACAATGTCTGGTTCACCCTGCTCACCATGAACACTCACCCCGCCCACTTCGACTATGAGTTCGCGAAGAGGACGGAGTTCGGCAAGCCGCTGGTCTGCTCGCCCTTCACCGTCGCACTGATGGTCGGCATGTCGGTCTCTGATGTGAGTCAGAAGGCGGTGGCGAATCTCGGCTGGGAGTCGATCAAGCTCACCCATCCGCTCTTTCCCGGGGACACCCTTTATGCGGAGAGCGAGGTGCTCGAGAAACGCGAGTCCCGCTCCCGCCCCGAGCAGGGCGTCGTCACCGTGAAGACCACGGGCAAGAACCAACACGGCGAGATCGTGTGCACGTTCAACCGCACCATGCTGATCTGGAAGCGAGGCTTCGGGGTGGATGTATGAAGCGGTCGATCGACCCGGACGACGAGCGCGCATTGCTCGATGCGACGGATCGCTGGCTCGAGCGCGATGTCGCACCCGTGGTCATGCGGCACGATCACGGCGATATCTGGCCGGCGGAGCTGGTCGCTCAGATGGCGGACATGGGACTGTTCGGGGCGACCATATCCCGCGACTACGGCGGACTCGGGCTTCCGGCGACCACGTACGCGAAGCTCGTGGCGCGCATTTCCTCCATATGGATGGCACTCACCGGCATCTTCAACTCCCACCTCATCATGGCCGCCGCCGTGGAGCGCTTCGGCACCGAGGAGCAGAAGTCGCAGTGGTTGCCGCGCTTTGCGAGCGGCGAGCTGCGCGGCGGACTCGCCCTGACGGAGCCGGATGCCGGCACCGATCTGCAGGCCATCCGCACCACGGCGAAGCGGACGGGCGACGAGTACGTCATCAACGGCACGAAGACCTGGATCTCGAACGGCATCCAGGGGCACTGCTTCGCGCTGCTGGTCAAGACCGATCCGGGCACCGACCCGCCGCTGAAGGGCATGAGCTTCTTCATCGCCCCCAAGGGGCCCGGCTTCACCGTTGGCAAGAAGATCGAGAAGCTCGGCTACAAGGGAATCGACAGCGCGGAGCTGATCTTCGACCAGTACCGCGTTCCCGCAGCGAACCTGATCGGCGGCGCGGAGGGCCAGGGCTTCTTCCAGGCGACCGGCGGCCTGGAGCTCGGCCGGATCAACGTCGCGGCTCGCGGCGTCGGTCTCGCCGACGGCTCGCTGCGACTCGCGACCGCATATGCGCAGATTCGCAAGACCATGGGCAAGCCCATCGCCCAGCACCAGGCCATTCAGCTCAAGCTCGGCGAGATGGTGACGCGCGCCCGGGCGGCGCGGCTGTTGACACTCGATGCGGCGGAGGCCTACGACCGCGGCGAGCGGTGCGACCTCGAGGCCGGCGCGGCGAAGTACTTCGCCTCCGAGGCGGCGGTACGCAATTCCGAGGAGGCGATGCGCATCTTCGGCGGCTACAGCTACTCGAAGGAATACGAGATCGAGCGCTTCTATCGCGATGCGCTTCTCATGTGCATCGGCGAGGGCACCAACGAAATCCAACGCATGATCATCGCCCGGCAATGGCTGAAGAGAAACCCCGTCTGATGGCTTCCCCCCCGATCCGGCTGCCGCTTGCCGGCATGCGCATCCTTTCCGCCGAGCAATACGGCGCTGCCCCTTATGGCACCATGCTGCTCGCCCAGCTCGGCGCGGACGTGATCAAGATCGAGCCGCCCGCCGGCGGCGACAGTGCGCGCGCGGTCGGCCCGCACTTCCTCACCGGCGGCGACAGCCTTTACTTCCAGACTTTCAATCTCAACAAGAGATCCCTGACGCTGGACCTGACGTCTGACAGCGGACGCGCCGTGCTCAAGCGCCTCGCAAAGGATGCCCACGCCGTCGTGAACAACCTGCGTGGCGACCTGCCCGGACGGCTCGGGCTGACCTACGAGGCGCTGGCGGGCGACAACCCTGCGATCGTCTGCGCGCACCTCTCCGCCTACGGCCGTGATAACCCGCGGGCACGCTGGCCGGGTTACGACTACCTGATGCAGGCGGAGGCCGGCTTTCTGAGTCTCACCGGCGAGCCCAACGGACCGCCCGCTCGATTCGGCCTCTCCATGGTGGACTTCATGACCGGGGCCGTGATGGCGGTTGGCTTGCTGGCCGCGCTGATCGACGCACGTGCCACGGGCAAAGGGCGCGACATCGACGTCGATCTGCTGGCTACCGCGTTCCATCAGACCAGCTATCCGGCGATCTGGTACCTGAACGAGGGCGCCATCACGAGCCGGGTGGCCCGCTCCGCTCACCCTTCCGTCGTGCCGAGTCAGCTGTTCCGTACGGCCGACGGCTGGGTATTCGTGATGGCGCAGCTACCGAAGTTCTGGACTGTGCTCCTGCAGCGCATCGGACGCCCGGAGCTGGCCCAGGACGATCGCTTCCGTACGCCTGCGGACCGGCTCGCCAATCGCGAGGCTCTCACTGCGGTGCTGGACGAAGTTTTCCAACGGCGAGACACAGGGTACTGGGTCGAGCAGCTCAGCAGCTACGTGCCCGTCGCTCCGGTGCACACGCTGGATCAGGCGCTCGACAGTGCGTTTCTGCAAGCGTCGGGAATGGTAGATCAAATTCCCCATCCTGACGGACGCGAGCTGCGCGTGCTCAGCAACCCGATTCGTCTCGATGGGCACTGGCTCGCCAATCGCGCGGCGCCGCGTTTGGGGGAGCACAGTGCGGCGATACTCGCGGAAGCCGGGCTCGATGCCGCGTCAATCGACATGTTGCGCGAGAAAGGCGTGGTGTAGCGATGCAGCTGCGCGGCATCAAGGTAGTCGATGCGACCCAGTTCCTGCCGGGGCCGATGCTGACGGTCATGATGTCCGACCAGGGCGCGGATGTCGTCAAGGTGGAGCCGCCCGCGGGCGACCCGGTCCGTGGCCAGGGTCCCTTCGAAGAAGGCCAGTCAATCTGGTTTCGCAACCTCAACCGGGGCAAGCGCAGCGTGACGCTGGACCTCAAGAGCGAGGGTGGGCGCTCGGCGCTCTGGAGCCTCCTCGCCGATGCCGACGTCTTCGTGGAGGGATTCCGCCCCGGCGCGATGGCGCGGTTGGGATTCGGCTACGAGAGCGTTGCCGCACGCTGTCCGCGACTCATCTACTGCTCCATCTCGGCATTCGGTCAACAGGGTCCCCTCGCGGACCATCCGGCGCACGACCTCGCCGTGCAGGCGCTGAGCGGATTCCTGTCCGTCAACGATGGCGCGGATGGAACACCGGTCGTCCCGGGCGCCCCCGCGGCCGACATGGCGGCAGGGCTGACGGCGCTCGCCGGCATTCTGATGGCCCTTCTCGGCCGGGAGCGGACCGGCAGGGGGGACTACCTCGACGTGGCGATGCTCGATTCGCTGTTGCCCTGGTGCGCGCATATCGTTGGCGAGGCGATCGCGGGCGGAACGCCGCCACGGTCTTCATCACAACGGTCCTTGGGCGGCGCCGCGTTCTATCAGGTCTACCGCACTGCGGATGACAGGCACGTGGTGCTCGCCGGCAGAGAGCCCAAATTCGCAGTCGAGCTGCTCGGCGCGCTCGGGCGGCCGGATCTCATCCCGCTTGCCGGCGAGCCGCCGGGAGAGGCGCAGCGTCCGCTCATGGACTTTCTGCGGGCAACGTTCGCCACGCGCACCCGCGAGGAATGGACTGACTGGTTCGCCGACAGGGATGTCGCGTTCGCACCGGTGCTCGACTTTCGCGAGGCGCTGAGCCAACCGCATATCGCGCAGCGGCAGCTGCTCGTCGAATCGGGAGGCGCACACCATATCGCTCCCGCGTTGCGGTTCGGGTCCGCACCCGCGTGGTCGCCACGCTCGGCGCCGGAGCCGGGCGGCGAGGCGTGAGCGCTCAACCGCGGGCCTCGACATGCATCGAGTAGACGAAGCGATCGCCGGGATGGTGGCTGGAGGACAGCTCCACGATGCGGCCGCGACCATCGAGGTAACAGCGCAGGATCCGCAGGCATGGGGTCCCGCGCGGGATGCGCAGACTCCTGGCAACCGGCTGATTCGCCGCCACCGCCTGGATGTCCTGGGTCACGCGGGCGACCTTGATGCCGCCCAATTGCTCGAGCTGTCGGAATATCGCGGCGCCGCCCGGCTGCACCTGACGGGCCGCCTCGCCGAGATCCGGATGAACATAGGCATCCGTCAGCGCAATGGGCTTGGACTGGCCCGGACGGAATCGCAACCCGCGGAAATGAAACCAGCTCGCACCGGGCTTGGCGCCGATCTGCGTGGCCAGCGCCCGCGGCAGCGACACCGGTCCGGTCGCCGCGAACTGAAATGTGCTGTCGCGGGCGTATTGCAGGATCTCATCGATATTGGAGAGAGGTTGGTGCAATGCGCCGCCGCGGGCGGAGGCGGGCTGCACGTAGGTCCCCGAGCCGCGGCGGCGATGAATCAGGCCTTCCGCCTGCAGCGCCCGCAGCGCCTCGCGCACGGTGAAGCGGCTGAGCCCGTAGCGCCTGCAGAGCTCGCTTTCGGTCGGAAGCTGACTGGGATCGGAGCCGCCTCGCAGGATCATCGTCCGCAATCGCTCGGCAAGCTCCTGGTATCGCGGCTTGCGCGCGAAATTCGCTGTCGGCTCGTATGCGCTGCGCGCCAAGGCGGTGGTCCTCCCCTGTATGATCTCGATCCGGTGCGGCCAGGATGAGCATCGAGAAGAATAGCCTAACCGAGCGACTGGTGGCGCATCTGCAGCGCCCGGTGCCGGAGGCGGTGCGCCAGCGTGCCCGGCGGCATCTGCTCGATTGGCTGGGTTGTGTCGCCTGCGCGCGCGCCTCGGAGCTGTCCGGACATCTTGCGCACGCGCCCGCGCTCTCGCGGGCGGCTTGGCTGGGCAATCTGATGGAAATGGACGACGTGCATCGTACCGCCCTGCTGCATCCCGGCCCTGTGGTCTGGCCGGCGGTGCTGGCTCACTCCGGGCTTTCGCTCGATGACATGCTGGCCGCGGCGGTGCGCGGCTACGAGGCGATGATCGCCATCGGGTCGATGCTCGATGGGCATCACTATGCTCATTGGCACAACACGGCTACCGCCGGCGCCTTCGGCGCCGCTGCGGCCGCGGCGAGCGCACTCGGGGCAACGCCAACCCAGATGGTGAGCGCCCTGGGCCTCGCCGGGTCGGTCTGCGGTGGCCTCTGGCAGATGCGGCACGAGCCGGTGATGGCGAAGGCCTGGCATGTGGCCCACGCGGCCGCCACGGGCACGGCGGCTGCGCAACACGCCTGTCGGGGGATCACCGGACCGCGCTACGTCCTGGAGGGGCCGCAGGGGCTGTTGGCTGCCACGTGCCGGGAGCCCCGTCCGCTTCAGCTCGGGGAAAGCTGGCGGATCGGCGAGGTCAGCTTCAAGCCGTGGGGTGCCTGCCGGCACACCCACCCGGCCATTACCGCCGCCCTGGATCTGCGCGCGCGCGGCGCATTGTCAGGCGAGATCATCGTGCGCACCTATCGCGATGCGCTGGTGTTCTGCGACCGCCCGGAGCCGCGAACGCCCACCGAGGCCAGATTCTCGCTGCAACATGCGGTAGCCATCGTCATCGCCCGCGGGGAGCCGCGGCTCGAGGACTTCGAGCCCGCCGCAATCGAGACGCTGAGGCCGCAACGCCAGGCGGTCGTGGTCGCCGAGGACCCCGCATTGACCGCATCCTACCCGGCGCATTTTGGCGCACGGATCTCGGCGACCGCCGCCGACGCACTAGCCGCCGACGCGCTGGGCGATCCGGAGCTGCCCTTGTCGGACACGGGAGTGATCGCCAAGGCGCGCGCATTGATGGAGTGGGGACGCATCGGATCCGCCGACGCGCAGCGCACGATCGAGGCTGCGCTGCGAGGGACCACCGCGAGCGCCATCACCGCAGCCCTCGAGTCCTGGTTCAGCGTGCCCCCCGTCCCCGCATCGCAAGATTTCCGGCGCCGATAGCCCTATGAATGCGACCCGCCACATCCTGGAGTTCGCACTTGCACGGCACCAGCTGCCCGGACCCGCGCGGGCCGCCGCGCTCCACCTGCTCGGAGACTCCCTGGCGGTGGGTGCCGCGGGCGCATCCGCGCCCGGCGCCGCCGGCGTGCTGCAGGCGGCGCGGGGCTGGGGTGCAGGCGGCGAAGCTCGCATCCTGGCAAGAGGGACGCGTCTGCCGGCTGCCGGCGCCGCCTTCGTCAACGGCTTCCAGATTCACTGTCTGGAGTGGGACGCCGTGCACGAGCAAGCGGTCGTGCACGCGCTCTCGACGGTCACGGCCGCACTCGGCGCGGCAATCGACCGCCAGGGGGGGTGCGACCCTGAGGAGGCGCTCACTGCGCTTGCGGTAGGCGTCGACATCGCGAGCGGACTGGGGCTTGCGGCAAAGAGCGGGTTGCGCTTCTTCCGACCGTCGACGGCTGGCTGCATCGGGGCGGCATTGGCCGTGGCGCGCATCGAGAGGACCGACGCACTCGCTGACGTGCTCGGCCTCGCCTATTCCCAGTGCGCCGGGACCATGCAGGCGCACGTGGAGGGATCCATCGCGTTGCCGCTGCAGATTGCGGTGGCCGCGCGCGCCGCCATCACCGCAAACGATCTGGTGCGGGCGGGGCTGACCGGGCCGCACGATGCGCTAGAGGGGCCGTTCGGGTATTTCCGCCTCTTCGACGAAGGCGATCTGACGGAGTACGCACACGGTCTCGGCCGCATCTGGCGGATTGGGGAAGTCAGCGTCAAACCGTTTCCCTGCGGGCGTGCCAGCCATGCGGCGCTCGCCACGCTTCAGGCCATGCGCCGCGAAGAAGCGCTCGAGGCCGAGCGCGTGCGGCGAATCGACATCCATTCGCCGCCGCTCATAGGGAGGCTGGTCGGCCGCCCGCTGCATCCGGCGATGTCGCCGGCAACGGCACGATTGTGCCTGCCGCTGCTCTCGGCACTGATGCTGACCAGCGGCCGCATCGATCCGCGCCGCTTCGAGCCGGCGACGTTTGCCGATCCGCGCATCCGGGCGCTCGCGGCCAAGGTGCATGTGTCGACCGACGACAACCCCGATCCCAACGCCCTGTCGCCGCAGCGGCTCGTCGTGCATCTCACGGAGGGCACCGTGCTGGAGCGCGTCATAGCCACCACGCTGGGTCATCCGGGGGCGCCGATGTCCGCCGCTCAGACCGCCGCGAAGCGCGATCTCGCCTTCGAGCTGGCGGGGGCGCTCGCTGACCCGCGGCTGCGGGCCGATCCCCTTTCATACTTCACCCTGCCGGGGACCGCATGAGCTTTCCAAGTTATTTCGAGGCGCTGGATGCGCGACAGATTCTGGCGGATTATCCCATCGGGGAGGCCTTCGTATCACGCTACACGCGCCTGAGCCGTGATGAGCTCTACGCGCAGCAGAACGAACGGTTTCTGCGGCTCATGCAGCGCGGTTGGCAGATCCCGTTCTATCAGCGGCTGTGGCGCGCCAAGGCCATCGAGCCCGGCGACATCCGCAGCCTTGCCGATATCGGCAAGCTGCCGACGTATGACAAGTCGGACCTGATGGCCTCGATCGCCGAGCATCCCCCTTTCGGCGATTTCACCGGACTCGACCGCAGCGGGCAATCGCCCCCTGCGATCTTCCATACGACTTCCGGCACCACCGGCCGGCCGCAGGCGCTGCTCTTCGGCCCCAAGGGGCGCGAGGTCTGCAATCTGCTCGTGGCCCGCATGTATCGGTGGCAGGGCCTGAAGCCGGCGGATGTCGTCCAGTCGGTGTACGGCCACGGCATGATCAACGGCGGCCACTTCATCCGGGAGGCAGTCACTCACTTCACCAACTCGATTTTCCTCTCTGCCGGCACCGGTGTGGAGACCCGCTCCGCACAGCAGGTGCGCCTGATGGCGGATTTTGGCGTCACGGTGCTCGTCGGCTTCATCGACTACATCCGCAAACTCGCGGAGGTCGCCCGCGACGAGGGACTGCTCGATCGCATCGGAATCCGGATGATCTGCGGACATCTGGGCACCGAGGACCGCTCGAGCGTCGAGGCTGCCTGGCACGACGCCCGCGCCTACGACTGGTACGGGGTGGGTGACACCGGAACGATCGCGGGTGAAGGGCCGGAGCGCGACGGCATGTACGTGTGGGAGGATGCGCAATACCTGGAATTGCTGGACGTGGAAAGCGGCACTCCGGTGCGTGCGGGAGACACCGGAGACATGGTGGTGACGACTCTCTTCAAGGACGACATCGCCCCATGTATACGTTTCAACACCCACGACATCACGCACGAGCTCGGCGGGCGCAATGCCACGGGAATGGTATTCAAGCGGATCGCCGGATTCAGAGGCCGCAGCGACAACATGGTCAAGCTGCGCGGCATCAATGTCTTTCCGCACGCCATCGGCGCCATCATCGAAAACCGCGCCGATCTGACGGGCGAATACATCTGCCGCATGGTGCGCGATGCCCGATCGGGTCGCGATGATCTGATCGTGACGCTCGAGAGCCGCGGCGGCAGCGACGCGCGAGAGCTGGCGGTGCTGCTGCGCGCAGGCCTCGGCGTGGAGGTAAGGGTCGAGCTCGCGCCGCCGGGAGGGACCGCGGCCCTGACGCAGATCGACGTCCGGCAGAAGCCGATCCGGCTGATAGACGAGCGCAAGAGCTGATGGAGCCTAACATGAAGGAGCGCCGGCCTGACGGGGCGCAAGGGCCACTGCGCCAGGGCGGGCCTGCTATCGCCGATCTCCTGGCCTCTTACGCCGCGCGGCGCACTACCGCCACGGCCGTGGCGCAGCGGCATCTGGCGCGGATCGGCCGCCTGGATCCGGCTCTGCATGCCTTCATCGAGGTGGATGAGACCGGGGCGCTCAGAGCGGCGGCGGAAGCCGATGCTCGCATTGCGGCCGGCAGCCCGCGCAGCCTCGAGGGAATTCCCGTCGCCATCAAAGCCAACATCGCGGTTGCCGGCCTCGGCTGGAGCGCCGGCATGGAGGCGCGTCGTGGCGTCGTCGCGCAGAACGACGCCGCGAGTGTCCGCCTGCTGCGGACAGCCGGCGCCGTCATTCTCGGCACCCTCAACATGCACGAGGCGGCGTTCGGCGCCACTACGGACAATCCCTGGTTCGGGCGCGCAATGAATCCCCATCGGGCAGGGTATACGCCGGGCGGCTCTTCCGGCGGCAGCGGCGCGGCGGTTGCGGCCGGCCTGTGCGTCGCAGCCCTCGGCTCTGACACGCTCGGATCCGTGCGCATTCCCGCCGCTTACAACGGCATTTACGGCCTCAAGCCAACGCACGGCGCAATCTCGAGCGAGGGATTGGTGCCGCTCGCCTCAGACCTCGATACCGTCGGCCCGCTGACGCGCTCGCTGGATGACCTCGAGGTGTTGACGCGGGTGCTCCTACCGGGACCGGGCGGAGCGGCCCCCCGCCGAGCGGACGCAGGCGAGCCGGGTCGTTGCGAGGTCGATGTAGGCAGAGCCGGTCTCTGCACACCGAGCCCGCAACGGCCTGATCCGCAAGAGTCGGCGAAGAGGCCGCCGGCGTTGCGGCGCCTGCTGGTTCTGCAAAGCCTGGCGGAGGAGTGGTGTGAGCCGGCCATCACGGCGGCTTACCAGCTTGCGAGCGCCGCGCTGGGGGCGCTTTCGGCTGAGTCCATTTCACTGCCTCATCCCCTGGCACGAGTCCGGCTCGCCGCATTCATGGTCGCAGGCCGTGCCCTCGCCACGCAGCCGCACATCGTGCGCGCGTCGGCGGCAGCAGGCTTGACGGCCGAGCTGGTGAAGCTGCTCGAGATCTGCGGCCAGAGGAGCGAGCTCGATCTGGTAACCGATCAGGAGGTGCTCACGCGGACGGCAGCGGCCCTGCGCGCCTGTGTGGAGCCGGATGCAGTCCTGCTGTTGCCGACGACCCCGCAAGCCGCCTTCGCGCACACGCCCCGCCCCCCCAGCTCCCAGGCCTCCTTCACCGTGCTGGCCAGCATCGCCGGACTGCCCGCCATCAGCCTGCCCGCCGGTTGCAACGCCGATGGCCTGCCGCTCGGAGTACAGCTGGTCGGACCTGGCGGCCGTGAGCTCGAGCTCATCGCGCTGGCCCGTGCGCTCGATGCACGGCTGAGCGGTTACGTGCCGCCGCTCCTTGAATAATTCGTTCCGGAGGTTTCGATGCGCATCATCGTTTTATTCAACCTGAAGCCAGGCACCGACGCATCGACTTACGAGCGTTGGGCGCGCACGACCGACATTCCCGGCGTTCGGGCGCTCTCGTCGGTCAACGGGTTCGAGGTCTACCGGGCGACGGGGCTGCTCGGCTCCGAAGGCCGGCCGCCCTTCTCCTACATCGAAGTAATCGATGTCGGAGACATGTCCGCATTCGGCAGTGACGTGCAGAGCGAGCGCGTACAACGCATAGCGGCCGAGTTCGGCCGCTTCGCGGATCAGCCGTGGTTCATTCTGACGGAACCGCTGTGATGGCCAGGTTTACCGGCAAAGTGGTCGTCGTGACCGGCTCCGGCCGGGAGAAGGGGCTGGGGCAGGCCATCCTGCAACGCTTCGCCGACGAGGGGGCGCATTGTGTGGTATCGGACCTGGGAACGCCCGCGGAGCACATGAGCGCGCGGGATATCGGCACGACCGAGGAGATGGAACGCGTTGCGGCGAGGCTGCGCAGCCGCGGAGCCCGGGTCACCGCCATTCCCTGCGACGTGCGCAGCAGCGCCGCCTGCGATGCGCTGATCGCACGCACCGCGGAGCAATTCGGCCGCGTCGACATTCTGGTGAACAATGCGGGCATCGGATACCTCATGAAGCCTCTGCTCGAGACCGCCGATGCCGAATGGGAGGCCGTGCTCGCGGTAAACCTTACCGGCGCCTTCTACTGTACGCGTGCCGCCGCACGGCACATGGTCGGGCGCGGCGGGGCCGGCCGCATCATCAACATCGCCAGCCAGGCCGCCAAATCAGGCTTCCCGCACATGGCCCCGTATGTCAGCTCCAAGCACGGCATGGTGGGTCTGACCCGCGCCACCGCGATCGAGCTGGGTCGTCACGGAATCACCGTGAACGCGGTCTGCCCCAATCACGTCACCACCGGCCTCGGCGCGCGGCAAAATGAGTACTTCTCGAAGCTGCTGGGCTTCGAAAGCGTCAGCGAGTATCTTGCGGACATGAGTCGGCGCAATCCCCTGGGCCGTCCCGGGCTCGCGAGTGACACCGCGGCCGCCTGCGCGTGGCTCGCCTCCGAGGAGGCGCAATACGTGACGGGCGAAGCCCTGAACGTTTCCGGCGGCGAGGAGATGCACTGATGCGCGCGGAGCGGGTCGACTGGCCGAACGGCGCCCGGATTGCCCTCTCGATCGTCGTCAACGTCGAGGAGGGCTCGGAAATGACCGTGGCGCGTGGTGACCGCGGCATGGAGCCGGTCGATGAGCTCGGCATCCATGTCAAATCTCCGATAAGGAACCACGGCAACGAATCCAACTATCTTTACGGGATCAAGGCTGGCGCGCCGCGGATCGTGGAGTTGCTCCGCCGCTACGGCGTGACGGCCAGCTGGACGGTCGCCGCCATGAGCCTGGAGACATACCCCGAGCTCGCACACGCCATTGCCGATCTCGGACACGAGCCGGTGAGTCACGGCTGGCGCTGGGTGCACCAGTTCAAGATGAGCGAAGCGGAGGAGGCGGAGTTCATCGACCGGGCCGTACAGTCGATCGAGAAGTCCACGGGCACGCGGCCCTACGGCTGGTTGAGCCGGTATCTGCACACCGACCGTACGCGCCGGCTGCTGATCGAGCGCGGCTTTGAGTACCACATGGACGATTATTCGGGCGACATACCCTTCTGGGACCGGCAGACCGTACCGGGAAAGCCGATCGTGGTCGTTCCTTACCAGCTCGATACCAACGACATGAAGATGTGGACCGACCCCTCGTTGACTCCGCGGGCCTGGCTCGACTACGCGAGGCAATGCTTCGATCAGCTTTATCGGGAAGGCGAGTCCGGCAACCCGAAGATGATGTCGCTCGGATTGCACCTGCGCATCATTGGCCGGCCCGGGCGGATCTGGGCGCTGGAAGAGTTCCTGCGGCACGCCACCGGACGTGGTGGAGTATGGATCGCGAGCCGGCGGGAGATCGCGCGGCACTTCGCCAGTGTTTGTCCGGCATGAGCGGGCCGCTGCAGCTCGATCTGGCGCCGCCGATCGCACGGATCAAGATCGACAGGCTGCCCTTGAAGAATGCGTTCAACCAGGCAATGTGGGAGTTGCTCCCGACCCTCCTGCAGCAATGCGTTGACGACCCTGACACCCGGGTGATCGTCCTGCAGTCCTCCGCATCGGGCGCTTTTTCGGCTGGTGCCGACATCGGCGAATTCTCGAGCCGCGCCTCGAGCCCGGAGTGGATGGCGTCCAATCAGGCGGCAATCCGGTGCGCGCAGCGGAGCCTCGCGCGTGTCGCGAAACCTACCCTGGCGCTGATCGAAGGCGCGTGCGTCGGTGGCGGCTGTGGGCTGGCGATGGCATGCGACATCCGGGTGGCATCACCTGCCGCAAGATTCGGTATCCCGGCCGCAAAGCTGGGACTGAGCTACTCCCTGCACGACACCAAGCTGCTCGTGGAACTGGTGGGCCCATCACAGGCCAAGCGCCTGCTCTTCAGCGGGCAATTGATTCCGGCAGCCGAAGCGCAACGCATAGGCCTGGTCGATATCGTATGCGAGGATGCCGCTGAACAGGCCGCGGCGCTGGCTGGTGCGATTGCGAATGCTTCGCCGGCGGCAATCACAGTCATCAAGTCGGTCATTCGCGAGATTCTCGACGGTCAAGTCGATGATGACGCAAGGACCCGCCAAAGGTTCGAGGCGGCCTTCACGTCGGAGGATTTCAAGGAAGGCGTCACCGCATTCTTGGAGAAGCGACCTCCACGCTTTCACGCGCTGCGGCGGAACGCCCCCGTCGAATAGTTGATGCCATAGCAGTCGACGACGCGGATGCCGTTGCGGCCGCCGCGCTTGGCGGCATAGAGCGCCTCGTCCGCAAGCTGCAATGCGCCTTCGGCGCTGCGACCGGGCCGCGGGCTCACGATCGACACACCGATGCTCACCGTGACGACCCCTGCGGGCGAATCGTCATGCTGGATCTCGAGTGCCTGCACGCTCTCCCGCAATTCCTCGGCGATCTCGCGCACGTGCTCGCCGCCGAGATCGTAAAGCGTCACCAGGAACTCTTCCCCGCCATAGCGCGCCGCGATGTCGAGCGGCCGGCGTGCGAAGCGCTGCGCCACGTGCGCGACGCGCTGCAGCGCCGCATCGCCGGCCTGATGGCCGTAACGGTCGTTGTAGGCCTTGAAGTGATCGACGTCGATGAGCAGGAGCGCCAGCGCGCGCCGGTCACGCATGGCCTGCTGCCACAGGCGCGCATAGTCGTCATCGAAGGCGCCGCGGTTCTTGAGGCCCGTGAGGCCGTCGCGCGCCACCATTTCGCTCAACAGCCCGCGCTCCAGGAAGGACGTGCGCAACTGCCGCTCGACGCCCTGATAAACGAAGGCGCCCACGGCGCTGGTGATCACCAGTTCCGTCGCGTAATAGGCGACATCGGCGGCGGGCCACCCGGCGTGCGCCAGCGTCAGGATGACCGCTGCAACCATGCAGGTATTGACCGCGACTGCTTCGCGGAAGGCCTGTCCGCCGAAGAAGCTTGCGATGCTGAACGCCGTGAGGAAACAGAAAGGGTCCGGATGTCCCGCTCCATGCCGCCCTGCAATGCCGCACGCGGATGCAACAGCGATTATCGGAAGGAGGACCCTCGCCGCGGGCGAGTACAGCCTCTTATAGAGCCGCTCACTGGAGGCGACCACCAGCGCTACGCACGCCGGTACCACGAGTCCGACCCAGCCAAAGGCCACATCGCCCAACGGCACGCCTTCCAACACGGTCAGTTTGACCGCGGCGGCGATCGCGAGCAGTCCCAACGCAAGCTGGAAGAACCGCACGCGCGTGCGCGAGCGCGTTAAGTAAAATTGCTGGAAAGAGCGCTCCAGATCGGGGCCAAAGCGCAGGTCCGGGAAACCGCGGCGCAGCTCCTGCTTCAGTGGGATCTGACATACCCGGATGCGGTGGACGTGAAGGGCATCTACAATTCATTCTTTGCGGCCGCCCCACCCGTCGGACCGGAAGCGATGCCGGGGACCTACTATGTAACACTGACCTATGGCGGCCAGACCACACCGAGGCAGCCGCTTGTGGTCAAACTGGACCCGACGTTACAAACCACGGAGGCGGAACTGCAGCAGCGTTTCGATTTGCTGATGCGGATTCACGGCGCGCTGAACCGGCTCGATTCCAACCTGAACCAGGCCATCGACGCCCGTAGCGCTCTCGAGAAGGCGGTAGCCGACAAGAGCATGACCGCCGACAGGGCGAAACCGGCGCTGGACCGCCTGAACCCTGACATAGACGGTCTGGTGGATCTCAAGATCCAGTCCAGCGAAGGCGCGCTGGTGTATCCCGGCCGGCTGCGTGCCTGGTTGACCTCGATTGCCGGCCAGGTAAGCATGGCACTCGTGCCGCCCACTCCCGCGATGGTCGAGGTGGCGGACGGATACATCGAGGATGCGGCGGCGGGTGTCTCGCGTCTGCAGCCTGACGTTGCGGCGGCGGACAGAGTGCTGAATCACTGAGCTGCGGCCATCTCGTCCCGGCACCGGCGACCGTAATGGACGGTCCCGGTGCCCCAGGAGATCGATATGTCCCTCGAGATGCGCGACCGCTGCGAGAAATGTGCAAAACCTCTTCCGATGGACGCGAAGGAGGCTTGCATCTACTCCTATGAGTGCACCTTTTGTGCGCACTGCGCCGAGGCCATGAACGGGCGTTGCCCCAACTGCGGCGGCGAACTGGTCCCCCGTCCGCGCCGGGTCGCCTCCGCGCCGGCCTAACGTCGTCCTGTCCGGGTCACCAACTCGGGCGGATCCGGCTTGAGATAGACGGCGAGGCAGCCGATACAGATTCCGAGACCGGCGAGCGGATATCTCAGGGCGACGATCGCGGCGACGGCGAAGAGGCACAGTGTCGTGATGGAGCGCAGCTCATCGTCCCGCCCCACACTCTCGCCCCGCGCGCTTCCCCGCCGTTTGAGTTCTTGGACAGTACGGCTTCAGGACCGCGGTGCAAATGCCGTCATGACACGGTCCAATCCTCCAACCGAAGACCCTCAATCTGTGAGAACTCTCGGGTGTTATGCGTAACGAGAATGACGTCCGTCACATGCGCGTGGCTCCCAATGAGCGTGTCGAGCGAACCGATCGGTCTGCCGCGCCGCTCAAGCGACGCTCGGATGTCTCCGTACCTCATGGCGGCACGCTCCTCGAATGCAGAGACCTCGAGAGCCAACAGGAATTCGTCCAGAGCATCGTGTGCGTCTTTGGGGCGGCTACTCTTTGCTGCACCGAAGGCCAGCTCACCCAGTGTGATCGACGAAATTCCGACCTGGCCGATCGACTTGCCACGCAGCTTCTTGAGCGCCACCGGATGCTTCTTGATGATTGCGATGCACGTGTCCGTATCCAGCATCCACTTCACGGCAGTGGCTCCCGCCTCTCTGCTTCGCGCGGCTGATCGCGGGTGCTCATGAAATCGGCCGGAAACTTGTCCAGGCTTTGCACCAGGGTGTCCCACGATTTGGCTTTGGGCAAAAGCACGACCGCACTGCCGACACGCTTGATTAGCACCTCATCCCCAGCGAAGCGGAAGTCTTTCGGGAGCCGTACGGCCTGACTATCGCCGTTCTTGAACAATTTGGCGGTCTTCACGAGGATCACCTCCGCGGCTCACATATATATTTGTAGTATATATTAGCGCAGAGATTTGGCAAGGCTTGCCCTGCCCGCGCGTCGCGGTCGCCACCGCTGGCAGCTCCCTGCCGCTGGCAAAGGCGATCGGGTATGCCGTCACCGCCAGGGTCACCGTAGCGGAATATCAATGAAATCAAGGGCGTGCAAAATACAAATCACGCCCCCGCTACCACTTGCAACGGTTTGCACCGTCGTGCAACGGATTAGGGCTGCAGACCGCCCGCCAAGCGCATCGTGATCTCGCGATCTGCCCTCTGCTCCTTCCTCGCCTGCCCTTCCGGCCGCCAGCTGGTAATCCTGATGACAGGATGGGTATTTACAGGTGCCCGCCGGTCTTCAGATCGGCCTCGAAAGTCGCAAGTGCCATCACGAGCGTTAGAGGTTTGTCAGCCAACGGCACAGCGTCATAGCTGGCATACCACGCTGCCGCCCGCTCGCTCTTGGCATCGATGATGAGAATGACGCCACCCACTTCGGCCGCAACGCGCAGGCAGCGGCGAGCGGCCGCCGCGAGAAGCTGGCCGCCGAGACC
>DASVWT010000203.1:0-8825 GCA_036393055.1 Steroidobacteraceae bacterium | reverse complement strand
CGACCATGTGGCCGCGGGCCGCCGCGAGACTCCGCAGCAGATCGATGCCATCGGGCAGGGCCGGGTCTGGGCCGGCGCCGATGCGCGGCGGATCGGCCTCGTGGATCGCCTGGGGACGCTGGAGGATGCGGTGAAGGCCGCCGCGCATCTCGCCAAGGTGACCCAGTATCAGGTGGAGTTCGTGCAGCCGCACCTGTCCTGGGCGGAGCAGCTCTTCCAGCAGGCGCAGGCGCGCGCCGCCGGGGCCGCGGTGTCACTGTTTGCGGCCGATTCGCAGTCGCTCGGACTGGCCGAGATGGCGGGGCAGTTGAGCCCCGTCGCGCGGGACCTCAAACAGCTGGCGCGCTTCAGCGTGCCGGGCCACCTCTATTCCTACTGCTTCTGCACCGCCACCACCCACTGAGCGCGGCAACAGATCCCCGCTCTACAGGCTTGCCCAGTCGAGGATGACTTTGCCCGAGCGCCCCGAGCCCATGATGTTGAAGGCCTCGGCGTACTCCCTCACCGGCAGGTGATGGGTGATGATCGGCTCGAGCTTCAGCCCGCTCTGCAGCAGGCTCGCCATTTTGTACCAGGTCTCGAACATCTCCCGGCCGTAGATGCCCTTCAGCGTCAGGCCCTTGAAGATCACCTGATTCCAGTCGATGGCCGTCTCATCGGGCGGGATACCGAGGATGGCGATGGAGCCGCCGTGGTGCATGGTGCGCAGCATGTCGCGGAAGGCGGCCGCATTGCCCGACATCTCCAGGCCGACGTCGAAGCCTTCCTGCATGCCGAGATCCTTCATCGTCTCATCGAGAGACTCCCGCTGTACGTTGATGGCGCGCGTGGCGCCCATCTTGCGCGCGAGCTCCAGCCGGTAGTCGTTGATATCGGTGACCACGACGTGGCGCGCGCCGACAAAGCGCGCGATCGCGACGGCCATGACGCCGATGGGGCCGGCGCCGGTGATCAGCACATCCTCGCCCACCATGTTGAAGGCGAGGGCGGTGTGTGTCGCGTTGCCGAACGGGTCGAGGATCGAGGCGACGTCGTCGCTGATGGAGTCCGGCAGCTTGAAGGCGTTGTCGGCGGGAATGCAAAGGTACTGGGCGAATGCGCCCGGACGGTTCACGCCCACCCCGACCGTGTTGCGGCAGAGGTGCCTGCGCCCGGCGCGGCAGTTGCGGCAATAACCGCAGGTGATGTGGCCCTCGCCTGAGACGCGATCCCCGGCTTTCAAGCCCCGGACCTCGGACCCGACGTCCACGACTCGGCCGGAGTACTCGTGCCCGACTGCCATCGGCACGGGAATGGTCTTGCGCGCCCACGCATCCCAGTTGTAAATGTGCATGTCGGTGCCGCAGATCGCGGTCTTGCCGATCTCGATGAGCACGTCGTTGTGGCCGACCTTGGGCTCCGGCACCTCGTCCAGCCAGATGCCGGGTGCCGCTGCTTTCTTCACCAGCGCTTTCATCGAATGACCCCCAACTCACGGCCTACGGTGCCAAACGCCTCGACGGCCTTGTCCAGTTGCCCACGGGTGAGGGCTGCCGACATCTGCGTGCGGATCCTGGCCTGTCCCTTCGGCACCACGGGGTAGGAAAAGCCGATCACGTACACACCGCGCTCGAGCAGGCGGTCGGCCATGCGGCCGGCGAGGGCGGCATCACCCAGCATCACCGGGATGATGGGATGCTCACCCGGTTTCAGATCGAAGCCGAGCTTGGCCAGTCCCGCGCGGAAATAACGCGCATTCTCGTGAAGCTGCGTGCGCAGCTCCGGCGAGTGCTCGAGCAGGTCGATGACCCGCAGCCCCACGGCGGCAACGACCGGGGGAATGCTGTTGGAGAAAAGATACGGCCGCGAGCGTTGCCGCAGCCACTCGACGACCTCTTTGCGCGCGGCAACGTAGCCGCCGCTCGCGCCGCCGAGCGCCTTGCCGAGCGTCCCGGTCAGGATGTCGATACGCGAGGCGACGCCGCAGTGCTCGGGCGTGCCGCGCCCGCCCGGTCCCATGAAGCCGGTCGCATGCGAGTCGTCGACCATCACCAGCGCGTCGTACCGGTCCGCCAGATCGCAGATCGCCGGCAGATTGGCAATGATGCCATCCATCGAGAAGACGCCGTCGGTGGCGATCAGCCGCGTGCGCGCGCCGGCGGCCTGCTTCAGGCATGCCTCCAGCTCCGCCATGTCGCTGTTGGCATACCGGAAGCGCTGCGCCTTGCAGAGCCGGATGCCGTCGATGATGCTGGCGTGGTTGAGCGCATCGGAGATGATCGCGTCCTTCTCATCGAGCAGCGTCTCGAAGAGTCCACCGTTCGCGTCGAAGCAGGAGGAGTAGAGGATCGCATCCTCGGTCCCGAGGAACCGGCTGAGCGCCGCCTCGAGCTGCTTGTGCACCGTCTGCGTCCCGCAGATGAAACGCACCGAAGCCATGCCGAACCCGAACCGGTCGATGCCCCGGTGCGCCGCCTCCCGCACCGCGGGATGATTCGCGAGCCCTAGGTAGTTGTTTGCACAGAGGTTCACCACCTCGCGCTCCCCGGTGCGCACCGTGCCTCCCTGCGGCCCCACGAGCACGCGCTCGCTCTTGTAAAGGCCCTGCTCCCTGAGTCCTGCGATGTCGGAGCGCAGGCGCTCGAGAAGATTGGACGTCATGGTGCACAATTATACGCGCAGATTGCGCGGGAGGCTGTTGTCGTCGGCGCGGGGCCGGAAGCCCACGGCCGGCTTCGACTCAGTCTGGCTGCTCCAGAAGAAGTCTGCCGTTCTCTTCCCGTGCGGCGTAGGTCCGTAGCGGCTCATAGGCCGGCGGGGTCAGGGCCTCGCCGGTACGCAGGCAGAAGCGCGCGCCGTGGCGGGGGCAGATGATCTGACAGGACTCGATTTCCGCGCCGTCGAGGGCTTCGCCGTCGTGCGTGCATCGGTCATCGATGGCGTAGAGATCGTTGCCGCAGCGGGCGATGACTATCGGGGTGCCATCGAGCTCGACCGAGAGCGACTCTCCGTCGGCGAGGTCCGCGGCATTGCCTACATCGACCCAGGACACGTCAGTACATCCCCGTCTGCAGCCGCGCCTCTTCCGACATCATGCTCTGGTTCCAGGGCGGATCGAAGGTGAGCTCGACGTTTGCCGCGCGGACCGTGGGAATGCGCTCGATCTTGTCCTTCACATCATCCACCAGGATCTCGCCCATGCCGCAGCCTGGAGCGGTGAGGGTGAGGCGTACTTCGACCGTGCGCGTGCCGTCCTCATTGAGGGTCACGTTGCAGTCATACACCAGGCCGAGGTCGACGATGTTGATGGGGATCTCCGGATCGTAGCAGGTCCGCATCTGCGCCCAGGCGAGGTCGCGCACGTCGTTTTCCGTTGCGTTAGGGGGCAGGTCGGGGGCCTTCACCGCCTCCTTGCCGATGGCGTCGGCGTCCTCGCCGGAGATGCGGAAGAGGTTGCCCTCCATGTAGACGGTGAAGCTGCCGCCGAGGGCCTGCGTGATGTAGCCGGACTGGCCGGGTTTGAGGCTGACCTCGACGCCGGCGGGGACGATCACCGCTCTGACCTCGCGGTTGACGACGAAGGGCTCGTTCTCGTGACCACGCATGTCTCACTCCGTGGAGACGGTCGCGTCGCTGCGCTCGAGCGCCGCGTTCAGGGTGTGCCAGCAGAGGCTCGCGCACTTGACGCGCGCGGGGAACTCCCGCACGCCGGAGAGGGCGGCGAGTTTCCCGAGCGAGGCATCCGGCTCGACATCCTGCTGGGTGAGAAGAGAGTGGATGCGACCGTAGAGCGATTGCACCGTCGCCCTGTCCTTGCCCTTCACCGCTTCCGTCATCAGTGAAGCGGAAGCCGTCGAGATTGCGCAGCCCTTTCCTTCGAAGCGGATATCCTCGATGCGGTCATCCTTCAGGCGCACTGACACGGTCAATCGGTCGCCGCAGAGGGGGTTGTGGCCGTCGGCATGGGTGTCTGGATGCTCGATCCGGCCGAAGTTCCGCGGGCGCTTGTTGTGGTCGAGAATCACGTCGCGGTAGAGCTCCTTGAGGTCCATTACGCGAACACCTCGCGCGCCTTGCGCAGGGCGGTGACGAGGCTTGCCACCTCGGCCTCGGTGTTGTAGCAGCCGAAGGAGGCGCGCGCCGTGGCAGGTATGTCGAAGAACGTCATCACGGGCATGGCACAGTGATGGCCCGTGCGCACCGCCACGCCTTCGGCATCGAGAATGGTGCCGAGGTCGTGCGGATGGACACCCGTAAGGGTGAAGGACAGCACCGCCGCCTTGTGAGGCGCGGTGCCGATGATCTCGATGCCGGGGATGCGCTGCAGCTCCCGGGTGGCGTGCGCGAGCAGCCGCTGCTCGTGCGCGGCGATCGCTTCCATCCCGAGGCCCTCTACGTAGTCCATGGCCGCGGCGAGCCCCACGGCCCCGGAAATATTCGGAGTGCCGGCCTCGAGCTTCCACGGCAGCTCGTTGTAGGTCGTCTTCTCGAAGGAGACCGTCAGGATCATATCGCCGCCGCCCTGCCAGGGCGGCATGGCCGCGAGCAGCTCCTCCCGGCCGTAGAGCACGCCGATGCCGGTCGGGCCGTAGAACTTGTGGCCGGAGAAGGCGTAGAAGTCGCAGCCGAGCGCGCGGACATCGACGCTGGAGTGGGGAATGGCTTGAGCACCGTCCACCAACACCACGGCCCCGTGCGCGTGCGCTGCATCGATCATGCGCTTCACCGGCAGGATGGTGCCAAGCGCGTTCGAAACATGCGCGATCGCGACGATGCGTGTGCGCGGCGAGAGCATGGACAGGAAGCGATCGAGCTCGACCTCGCCGCGGCGGTTGATGGGAGCAACCTTCAGCGTGCAGCCGGTCTGGTCCCGGACCATCTGCCAGGGCACGATGTTCGCGTGATGCTCGAGACCGGTGATGAGGATCTCGTCCCCGGGCCCGAGGCGCGAGCGCCCGTACGACTGCGCCACCAGATTGATGCCTTCGGTGGTTCCGCGGACGAAGATGATCTCGCGCGTCGAGTGCGCATTGATGAAGCGCCGCACCCGCTCGCGTGCTCCCTCATACGCTTCCGTGGCGGCCTGGCTGAGCGCATGGACGCCACGGTGGACATTGGAGTGCGTATGCGTTTCGTAGTACTCAACTGCCCGCAACACCGGCAGGGGGCGCTGCGCGGACGCTGCGCTGTCGAGGTAGACCAGCGGATGCCCGTTGACGGTCCGCTGCAGAATGGGAAAGTCGCGCCGCACCCGCTCGACGTCGAGCACGGGTGCGCTGGCGATATGGGAAGCAGTCACGGCCATCAGAGCAGCTCCTTCAGCGAGGCGGCATCGGCCATCTGGCGGGCGAGATCGTGCTCGATCTGCCGCCTGAGCTCGGGTAATTCGATCTTGGAAACCACATCCTCCAGGAACGCCCACTTGAGCAGGCGCTGCGCCACCTCGGGAGACAGGCCTCGCGAGAGGAGATAGAAGAGCATGCTCTCGTCCAGCTTGCCCGCGGTGGCGCCGTGGCTGCAGCGCACATCATCCGTATAGATCTCGAGCTGCGGGCGGAGGTCGATCTCCGCCTCCGGGCCGGCGAGCAGGCCGCGAAGCGACTGGCGTGAATCCGTCCCGGCGGCGCCTTCCCGGACGGCAATCTTGCCGTTGAATGCGACGCGGGCGCGGCCCGAGGCAATGCCGCGGAAGGTCTGCTCCGTGCGGGCGCGCGGTGCAATGTGCTCCACCAGTGCGAAGTTGTCCTGCGCCTGCTGCTTGTCTCCGAGCGCAGCCACCGAAAGGGTGAGCTCCGCGCCGGATCCCGCCATCTGCACATGAGTCGTCGACCGTGCCGAGAGGCCTCCGGTGTTGACGGCCAGCAACCCGTAACGCGCGTCCGCTGCCAGCACGGCCGACAATGTGTCGAGCCAGGTGGCGCGGGAGCTCGCGCGCTGCAAGCGATAATGAGTGAGGTGCGCGCCGCGCCCAACATCCACACTCACTGAGCTGTTGACAAAGCTGGTAGCGCCGCTCGCACCGATGTGCCGCTCGACCAGCACCAGCCGACTGCCGGGATCGAGGCCCACCTGGACACGCGGATAGCTGCTGCCGGCGTCGGCGCCTGCGACGGCGATGAAAAGAAGCTCGACTCGCGCAGGCTCCGCGGCCGCACCGGCGACGTGAATGGCGGCAGTGTCTGTGGCGAATGCCTCGTTGAGCAATGCCAGACGCGCCTCTGGCAAGTCCGCCAGAGCCGGCAGGGCACGCGGCAGCTGCAAAACCGTCGCCGATTCTGGGCGTGTCGCGGCGCCAGCGCCGGCGCCGCCAATAACGTCGGTGCGGCCCGCGCCCGCGGCGCCGGTAATGCCGGCGCGGCCGGTGATGCCCCGGGCAGCGCCTCGCAGGGTGCGCACCGTAAGTCCCGCCTGCTCATCGGGCGAAGACAGCTCTGGCGCGAAAGCGCCATCCACGAATGTGTAACGCGCGAATCCGGTCAACCTCGGCGGCAGATCGGATTGGGACGCGGATGCCGCGGCCGGCGCGAACCGCGCCCGCTCCAGCGGCCGCAGGTTGGTGTACCGCCAGTTCTCGTCACGCGTCGTTGGCAGCCCGCGCTCCGCAAGCGCCTGGACGGCCTCCAGCCGCCGCTCCGGGCTGACGACATCTGCCGGGAGGGATTCGCGCACCGCCGCGTATTCATCCAGAACACGCTTGGAGAGGGCCGTGCTGCTCATCACGCAGCCTCGCTCACCCAGTCGTAGCCCCGGCGCTCCAGCTCGAGCGCGAGCGACTTGTCGCCGCTGCGCACGATGCGCCCCTTCACCAGTACATGGACGCGATCGGGGACGATGTGATCGAGC
The DNA here is from genome assembly GCA_036393055.1 of Steroidobacteraceae bacterium. GTDB lineage: Bacteria > Pseudomonadota > Gammaproteobacteria > Steroidobacterales > Steroidobacteraceae > 13-2-20CM-66-19. The sequence continues at coordinate 2,003 of DASVWT010000203.1, read as the reverse complement.
AGCCGCTGATAGTGAGTGACCAGCACCATCGAGCGCTCCGGCGAGCGCAGGGTGTTGACCCCATGGGCGACGATCTTCAGCGCATCGATGTCGAGGCCCGAGTCGGTCTCGTCGAGGATCGCGAGCCGCGGCTCGAGCACCAGCATCTGCAGAATCTCGTTGCGCTTCTTCTCACCGCCGGAGAAGCCTTCGTTGACGCCGCGGGAGAGCATGCCGTCCTCCATGTGCATCAGCCGCATCTTCTCCTTGACGAGCGTCAGGAATTCGAACGCGTCGACCTCATCGAGCCCGCGGTGCTTGCGCGCGGCGTTCATCGCCGCCTTGAGCAGGTAGACATTGTTGACGCCCGGAATCTCCACCGGGTACTGGAAGCCGAGGAACACGCCCTCGCGCGCCCGCTCCTCGGGCGCGAGCGCCAGCAGGTCGCGGCCCTCGAAGGTCACCGAGCCCTGGGTGATCTCATACCCCGTTCGCCCGGCGAGCACGTTGGCGAGCGTGCTCTTGCCGGAGCCGTTGGGCCCCATGACCGCGTGCACCTCGCCGGTCGGCACCGTGAGCGTCAGTCCCTTCAGGATCTCCTTGCCGTCCACCCTGGCGTGCAGGTTTTCGATCTTCAGCATTTCGCTCTCTTTCCTCTAGCCCACTGCGCCTTCGAGGCTCACCGCGAGCAGGTTCTGCGCCTCGACCGCGAACTCCATCGGCAGCTCCTTGAAGACGGACTTGCAGAAGCCGCTGACGATCAGGTTCACGGCGTCCTCCTCGGAGATACCTCGGGAGAGGCAGTAGAAAAGCTGGTCGTCGCTTATTTTCGAGGTGCTCGCCTCGTGCTCCACAGTCGCCGACGGGTTTTTCACCTCGACGTACGGGAAGGTGTGCGCCCCGCACTTGCCGCCCATGAGGAGCGAGTCGCACTGCGTGAAATTGCGCGCTCCGTGGGCGCTCGGCAGGATCTTCACCAGCCCGCGGTAGGTATTCTGCCCGCGGCCGGCCGATATGCCCTTGGAGATGATGGTGCTGCGGGTGTCGCGGCCGATGTGGATCATTTTCGTGCCGGTATCGGCCTGCTGGCAGTTGTTGACCGTCGCGACGGAGTAGAACTCCCCGCTCGAGCCTTCGCCGCGCAGCACGCAGCTCGGATACTTCCAGGTGATCGCCGATCCGGTCTCCACCTGGGTCCAGGAGATGTGGGAGCTCTTCCCCCGGCAGTCGCCGCGCTTGGTGACGAAGTTATAAATGCCGCCTTTGCCCTCGGCATCGCCCGGGTACCAGTTCTGCACGGTGGAATACTTGATGTAGGCGTTGTCCAGCGCCACCAGCTCGACGACGGCGGCATGGAGCTGGTTCTCATCGCGCATGGGCGCGCTGCATCCCTCGAGATACGATACGTGCGAGCCCTCGTCCGCGATGATCAACGTACGCTCGAACTGCCCGGTCTTCGCCGCGTTGATGCGGAAATACGTCGACAGCTCCATCGGGCAGCGCACACCCTTCGGCACATAGACGAAGGAGCCGTCGGAGAACACGGCGGAGTTCAGCGACGCGAAGAAGTTGTCGGTAGGGGGCACGACACTGCCGAGATACCGCTCGATGAGCTGCGGATGCTTCTGCACCGCCTCCGAGAACGGGCAGAAGATGACGCCGGCCTTGCTCAGGCGCTCCCTGAAGGTCGTCGCGACGGAGACGCTGTCGAACACCGCGTCCACAGCCACGCCCGCGAGGCGCGCCCGCTCGTGCAGCGGTACTCCGATCTTTTCGTAGGTCTCGAGCAGCTTCGGGTCGACTTCATCGAGGCTCTTCGGCCCGTCGCTCTTCGCCTTGGGCGCGGAGTAGTAGGAGATCGCCTGATAGTCGATCGGCGGGTAGCTCGCCTGCGGCCAGTGCGGCTCGCTCATGGTGAGCCAGTGCCGCAGCGCCTTCAGGCGCCACTCCGTGAGGAAGGCCGGCTCGCCCTTCTTGCGGGAGATGAGCCGCACCACGTCCTCGTCGAGTCCCGGCGGGACGGT
>DASVWT010000202.1:0-8838 GCA_036393055.1 Steroidobacteraceae bacterium | reverse complement strand
GCTCACCGTCTCCCCGGGGAGCGCGCCCGCTACGAACACCGTCTTGCCCCCACGCACGATGCCTTCTCCGTCGTGAGTCAGGCCGACGACCTCGGCACTCTCGCGCTCGCCGCGACCGGCGGCAGCCCGGATGGCCGCGCCGCGGCTCATGCGCCGCCTTCCCACACGCGCAGGAATTCCGCGAAATGCGGCTCCTTGCCGGCGCGCAGCAGCGCCTTCACGCGCTGCACCTCTTCGGCGTACCCCTCCCGTGTCAGCTTGCCACGCAGCAGCTCGAAGCGCAGGTAGACCAGATAGGTATTGAGCACGTCCGTCTCGCAGTATCGCCGGATCCCGACGAGATTCCCCTCCAGGTAGGCATCCCACACCTGCGCGCCCGAGAACCCCAGCTTGCCCGGCAATCCCAGCAGGCAAGCCATGTTCGAGAGCGACACCCGCCCGCGCGCCTGAAATCCCGACAACACATCCATCAGGTCGAGGTGCCGCCAGTGAAAGCGGCTGAAATAATTGTTGTACCGAAACGCCTGGTCCTCATCGCCCGATTCCCAGTAGCGCGGCGCCTGCACCCCCGCGAGCAGCGCCCGATAGTTCAGCACCGGCAGATCGAACCCGCTCCCGTTCCAGGACACGAGGTCCGGCGAGAACCGCTCGATCCCATCGAAGAAGCGCTCGATCAGCTCCGCCTCCGGCGAGCCCGCTTCCCCGAGACTCCATACCTTGAGCCCATCCCGGCTGCGCAGCACACAGGAGATGGCGACGACCCGCTGCTGCTCGAGCGGCAGGAACTCCCCGCCCGAGCCCTGGCGCCGCAGGGCGAACATCGCCTTGGCGACCTCCGCATCCGCCAGCCCCTCGAGCCCATACAGTCGCCGCCCCAGCTCCACATCCGGAACTGTCTCGATGTCAAACACCAGACAGTTCATGGTGCGGCGGCTTTCATCAGCACGGCGACCGCCACGACGAGCCCCGCCTCATCGGTCAAAGTCACATGCCCCTCGCCCACTCCCAACCCCGTTCTCACCCGTTCCCCCCGCGCCGAAAACACCACTTCCGGCTTCCCCCAGGCGTTCTGCACCACCCCCACGTCCCTGATCCACACCCCATGCGAGAACCCCGTCCCCATCGCCTTGACGATCGCCTCCTTCGCCGCGAACCGCATCGCGATGAACCGCACCCGCCGCTGCGTCCGCGCGAGCTGCGCCTGCTCCTGCGGCATCAAAAGACGATCGATGAAGCGCTCACCGAACCGCTCCAGCGTCCCCCCGATCCGCTTCACCTCGAGGACGTCCACCCCGATCCCGAAGATCATGCGCGCACCGCCGTCATCAGCGCCTTCATGTCACGCACCGCCGCCGCCAGCCCGTCGAACACCGCGCGCGAGACGATCGCGTGCCCGATGTTGAGCTCCACGATCTCAGCGATAGCCGCCACCGGCTGCACGTTGTGATAATTCAACCCATGCCCCGCATGGACCTCGAGCCCGAGCCCCGCCCCCAGCCGCGCACACTCGAGCAGCCGCTGCAGCTCCGTGGCCCTGTCCGCCCCCGTGGCCTCCGCATACGCCCCCGTATGCAACTCGATCGCCGGCGCCCCGATCCTAGCCGCAGCCTCCACCTGCCGCCGCTCCGGATCGATGAAGAGCGAGACCTTGATCCCCTGCCCGACGAGCCTTCCCGTAGCCTCCTTCATCCGAGCCTCCTGCCCCGCCACATCCAGCCCTCCCTCGGTCGTCACCTCCTGCCGCTTCTCCGGCACGAAGCAACAGTCGTCCGGCCGCACTTCCGATGCGATCCGCAGCATCTCGTCGGTGACCGCCATCTCCAGATTCATGCGCGTCTTCAACAATACCTTCAGCGTCCTGACATCGAAATCCTGGATATGCCGACGATCTTCCCTCAGGTGCAGGGTGATGCTGTCGGCCCCCGCCATCTCCGCCGCAAGCGCCGCCTGCACAGGCTCCGGCTCCCTCCCCCTGCGTGCCTGCCGCAAGGTAGCCACATGATCGATGTTGATGCCGAGTGCAATGTACGAATGAGTCACAAGCGCTCCGAGTGAAACCGGCGGTCCGCGTGCAAACCAGTCAAGAACGCAATTCTTGCGTACTAATGCTGAGTACGCGACCCCCCGCGCGAAATCACCGCCCGTGCCACACGACGGGTTACGAGCTCCTTTCCCTCGAGCCTCTGCGCCAGAGCCGCCTTGAGCACCCTCCGCGCGTCCTCGAGCACACGCCCTTCCCTTGCCCCTGGCCTTTCCCCCAGCTCCTCTCGCGCCAGCGCCCAAAGCGAGCTCCCGGCAACCGCCTCCGTATCCCCCTCCTTCGTCGGCACCATCCCCTGCGAAGCCTCGAAGCGGTAGAACCCGCCCGCCTCGATCTCCTTTCCCGTCCGCGCCTCCGAGGTCAAATCGACCCCATATCCCACCGCCTCGAGCAGCCTCTTCTCGAATATCCGCAAAGTGGCCTCGATCCTGCCCCCCGCCCGCAGCCCCTCCAGCGCCCGCCGGTAATCCTCGAACACCTCCGCCATGGGATCGTGTCGCGTCGTCAGCTTCAGCAGCAGCTCGTTGAGGTAGAACCCCGCCATCAGGCTTGCCGCGGGCAAAGGCGGTGCGCCCTCGGCGCCTTCCGTCCCCGTAAGCTGCCCAGCCTCCCTGCCCAAGTGAAACGAGAGCAGCAGCAGATCGAAGGGCTGCAGCACGCCGCCGAATCGCGGCTTGGGCCCCCGCACCCCTCGCGCAAACAGCGTCAGCCGCCCGTGATCCCGCGTCAGCACCTCGAGAATCCGGCTGGTATCCCGGTAGGGCCGGTGGTGGAGGATGTACCCCGGCGCCAGCAGAACGCGGCGGGGATGTGCAGTCATGTCTCTCGTGCTCCGGCGATTACTCCGCCCATCCCGGGCTCCCGGCGATTCATTCCAGCCCCAGCTCCCTTAGCGCCCGGGCATTGTCCGCCCAGTTCTCCCGCACCTTCACCCACAGGTTGAGGTGCAGCCGCCGCCCGAGCAGCCCGTTCAACGCCAGCCGCGCGGAGGTGCCCACCCGTTTCAGTCGCTCCCCCCTGGCGCCGATCACGATCGGCTTCTGCCCCTCGCGATCCACCCAGATAGCCGCATCCACATTGAGCTGCCCGTCCTCCTCGGCGAGCCTCTCCACCTCCACCGCGATCCCGTACGGCACCTCTTGGTTGAGCTCCAGAGTCAGCTTTTCGCGGATCATCTCCGCGATCCGAAACGGAATGCCCCGGTCAGTGAGCTCGCCCCCCTGGAATAATCCAGGGAAAAGCGGCGCCGAGACCGGCAACTGCGCCGCGATTCCCTGGCGCAAGTCGTCGAGATTCTTCTCCTTCAGCGCCGAGACCGGCACCAGCGCCAGGAATCCGTGCCGGGCGTCGAGCTCGGCGAGATAGGGCAACAGCCGCTCGCGCGGCTTCACCTTGTCGACCTTGTTGACCGCGACCAACACCGGCCTGCCCGAGCGCGCGATGCGCTTCAGCACCAGATCGTCCTCGGAATTCCAGACGAGCGCCTCCACCACGAGCACTACGAGGTCCGCCTCCTCGAGGGCCGCCGCCGCCGTCCGGTTCATCGCCTTGTTGAGTGCCCGCCGCGCCTGACTGTGCAGTCCCGGCGTGTCGACGAACGCGATCTGCGCGTTTGGCAGTTGCGCAAGCCCAATGATCCGATGCCGCGTCGTCTGCGGACGGGGAGTAACGATGCTCACCTTCTGCCCGATGAGCGCATTGAGCAGCGTCGACTTGCCGACATTCGGGCGACCCACGAGTGCGGCGAAGCCGCAGCGAAAATCGGCGGTGGAAGGGTCAGTCATGTCGAGCGCCTGTGCCGCAGTCCTTCATGGTCGCCAGTATGCGCTCGGCTGCCTCCTGCTCGGCACGCCGACGGCTCGATCCGCAGCCCTCGGCGGCAAGTCTCAGCCCCGGTACCTCGCACAGCACATGGAAGGTCTGCGCGTGCGCCTCCCCCTCGACCCGCTGCACCTTGTACCGCGGCAGCGCCAGCCCGCGGGATTGCAGGTACTCCTGCAGACGCGTCTTGGCATCCTTGAGCTCATGCGGGGCCGGAAGCGCAGCAATGAGCGGCCCGAACAGCCTTTCGATCACCGCCTCCGCCACTGCGAGACCCCCGTCGAGGTACAGCGCGCCGAAGATCGCCTCGAGCGCATCCGCCAGAATGGATTGGCGGCGAAAGCCTCCGGTCTTGAGCTCGCCCGATCCGAGCTGCAGCGCCTCACCCAGGCTCAGCGAGGCGGCTACCTCCGCCAGCGGCTCGCCGCTCACGACCCTCGCCCGCAGCCGGCTGAGATCCCCTTCGGTGGCCTGCGGAAACGCCCCATAAAGGTGGTGCGCCACCACGAGGTTGACCACGGCGTCGCCGAGGAACTCCAGCCGCTCGTTGTTGGGGCCCGGGGCGCTGCGGTGCGTGAGCGCCGCGCGAAATAGCGCGGGGTCGCGCGGCTCGTAGCCGAGCCGACTCCGCACCCATGGGAGCGGCCAATCGGAGCTGCTATCCACCGCCGCCCAGCGTGACGGTCTTGTCGAACTGGACCTGCAGGGTGATGTGGGCGAAGAGCGGCACCTGGTCGTAGTAGGCGGCCTCCACCGCCCAGCCCTGGCCATCGCGCGAGATGCTGATGTCCTTTACCGTGGGATAGTCCACGCCCTCCACGTCGAAGCGCTTCTGCAGCGACTCGCGGATGGCCTGCGGCGTCGCTCCGCCGGTCCGGTACTCGCTGGTGAGCTCATTCAGCGAGCGCGCGACCTCCATGTAGTTCATGTAGACCGGGAGCAGCCGGATGCAGGCATAGATGATGATGGCGAACGGGACGAGCAGTATCAGCCACCCGATCGCCGTCACGCCACGTTGACGCGCAAACATTGTCGAACCCCCGCTACTGGATCTTCTTACCGATCCGGCTCCAGATGGGCCCGCCGGTGCGCTGCGGGTCCCAGTCGAACCAGATGTAGGTCGCCTTGCCGACGAGGTTCGCATCGGGCACGAAGCCCCAGACACGCCCGTCGTCGCTGTTGTCGCGATTGTCGCCGACCATCAGGTATTCGCCCGGCGGCACCACCTTGGTGACCACCTCCGGCTCGATGAGCGGCTCCGCGCCGGGCGGCGGCGTACCGCCGCATACGTATCCGCGCGCATCGCTTCGCCGGCAGCCCGGCAAGGGGTAAGGGGTGACCTGCAGCGGCACGGGACAGAGCAGCGCCTGGTGGGTATGGGTGCCCAGGTGCTCGACGGCAAGCTGCATGTTGATGTAGCAGCCGTCGGTGTAGGTGTCGGTGACCTTGAACGGTATCACCTTGCCATTGATGATGAGCCGGTCGTCGCGCACCGTCACATGATCGCCCGGAAGGCCGACCACGCGCTTGATGTAGTTCTCAGAAGGATCCAGCGGATAGCGAAAAACCACCACATCGCCCCGCTTTGGGCTGCCCGTGTCCAGGATCTTGGTGTTGGTGACGGGGAGCCTGAGGCCATAGGAGAACTTGTCGACCAGGATGAAATCCCCGTCGAGAAGGGTCGGCATCATGGAGTCCGAGGGGATGCGGAACGGCTCGAACACGAACGAGCGCAGCACGAGCACCGCCACGGCCACCGGGAAGAAGCTGCGGGCGTAGTCCACCGTGCCGGGCTCCGCGATGGCGGCCGGGTCCTTGCCCGCCGCCTTCGCCGCGCGCCGCCGCAGCCGGCGCAGCACCCAGGCATCCACCGCCCAGATGACCCCCGTCACCGCCGAGATCGCCACCAGCACGGCGCTGAAGTCGAGCTGCTCGGCAACCAGCAGCCGCACCACCGCCGCGCCGATCAGGATCGGCAGCACATGATAGGCGAGCGACATCAGGCCCGAGTCGGCGACCGGCTTCGGGGCGGCGGCGATCTGGCGCCTGGGGCGCAGGAACCAATCGTCGATGATGCACAGCAGCCCTACAGGCAGGGCGAGCCAGGAGAGGGCCAGGATGACCTGCATGAAAACGGGAGGCATGCCGGCGGCCTACTCGCGGCCAACCTTGAGAACGGCGAGGAATGCTTCCTGGGGAATCTCGACCCGACCCAACTGTTTCATACGCTTCTTGCCTTCTTTCTGCTTCTCTAGGAGCTTGCGCTTGCGGCTGACGTCGCCGCCGTAGCATTTGGCCAGCACGTTCTTGCGCAGCGCCTTTACAGTGGCGCGTGCGATGACGGCGCTGCCGATCGCCGCCTGCACGGCCACCTCGAACATCTGCCTCGGGATGAGCTCCTGCATCTTGTCGACCAGCTCCCGCCCGCGCTGATACGAGCTCTCGCGGTGCACGATGATCGAGAGCGCATCGACTTTCTCCCCGTTGATGAGGATGTCGAGCTTCACGAGCGGCGCCGCCTGGAAGTGCGAGAACTCGTAGTCGAAGGAGGCATAGCCGCGGCTCACCGACTTCAGTCGATCGAAGAAATCGAGCACCACCTCGGCAAGCGGCAACTCGTATTGCAGCGACACCTGGCTGCCGAGGTACAGCATCTTCTTCTGCGTGCCGCGCTTGTCGTTGCACAGCTTCAGTACCGCCCCGACGTGATCGGGCGGCACCAGGATGTTGGCGACGATGATGGGCTCGCGGATCTCCTCGATCTCATTGGAGGGTGGCAGCTTGGCGGGGTTGTCGACGTATTGCGCCTCGCCGTCCGTGCGGGCGACCTCGTAGACCACGGTCGGTGCGCTCGTCACCAGGTCGAGCTGGTATTCCCGCTCGAGGCGCTCCTGGACGATGTCCATGTGCAGGAGGCCGAGAAACCCGATGCGGAAGCCGAATCCGAGCGCCGTGGAAACCTCCGGCTCGTAATGCAGCGCCGAGTCGTTGAGCCGCAGCTTCGCGAGCGCGTCGCGAAAGCTCTCGTAATCCTCGGAGTTGATGGGGAAGAGTCCGGCGAACACCCGCGGCTTGATCTGCCGGAAGCCCGGCAGCGGCGCCGCCGCCGGCCGGCCCTCGAGGGTGATGGTATCGCCTACCGGAGCGCCATCGATCTCCTTGATGCCGGCGACGATGAAGCCGACATCCCCGGTCGACAGCTCCTTCTCCACGATGGGCTTCGGTGTGAAGCGGCCGAGGCGGTCCACGGTGTGGCTGCGGCCGGTCGAAACGACGCGGATCTTCTCGCCGGTCTTGACGCTGCCGTTGACGACGCGCACGAGGGAAACCACGCCGACATAGTTGTCGAACCAGGAGTCGATGATGAGCGCCTGCAGCGGCGCTTGCGTGTCCCCCTTCGGCGCCGGGATGCGGCGGATCAGCGCCTCGAGCAGGTCCGCGACACCCTCGCCCGTCTTGGCGCTCACCCGCACGGCATCGCCGGCCTCGATGCCGATGATCTCCTCGATCTCGCGCACCACCCTCTCCGGATCCGCCGAGGGCAGGTCGATCTTGTTGATGACCGGCAGGACCTCCAGGCCCTGCTCGATGGCCGTGTAGCAGTTGGCGACGCTCTGCGCCTCCACGCCCTGCGAGGCATCGACCACGAGCAGCGCTCCGTCGCAGGCGGCCAGCGATCTGGACACCTCGTACGAGAAGTCCACGTGCCCCGGCGTGTCGATCATGTTGAGCTGATAGCGCTCGCCGTCGCGTGCCTGGTAGTGCAGCGTCACGCTCTGGGCCTTGATGGTGATGCCGCGCTCGCGCTCGAGGTCCATCGAGTCGAGCACCTGCGACTGCATCTCGCGATCCTGCAGGCCCCCGCACAGCTGAATGAACCGGTCGGCAAGGGTGGACTTGCCGTGATCGACGTGGGCGATGATGGAGAAATTACGTATGAGCCGCATGAATCGGTCTGTCGCGTTGCTGCCGCGCCAGGTGATCAGCGGCCGCCGCGATTATAGCAGTCAGGCCTTCCGCAGCAGGCGCTTCAGCTCCCCGGCATCGAGCCGGTGGCGGCAGACCACCGTACCATCGAGAAGGAGCACCGGCACATCGAGTCCATGGCGGCGCTCGAGGACGGGATCCGAGTCCACGTCCACCACCTCGACGGGGGGCAGCTGCATCGCCCGTCCAAGCGCCTGCAGCTCCGCAAGCATCTGCTCGCAGAGATGGCAGTCGCGCCGGTGGACGACGGTGAGAACGGGAGACTCTTTCAGTGCGGCGGCGAGTGCGCGAATGGACCGCCGGGGAGCGGTGCAAACGCGGGCGGCGGCGGCCCGGAATCGGAATTCTTCTCCGCCTTGACCGAGTCGGCTATGAAACGCACCGTTTCCGGCGGAACCTCCCCGACGGCGGTGACCTTGTGGCCGTCCACCACCGTGGAGAAAGCGTACGAGGAGCCGACACGAGCCGACTCCATCACCGGGGCCTGGCCCGAGGGCGTTGGCTCGACGTGCGTCTCCACGAACACCGATACCGATGCCAGTCCATCGCTGAAGACGAGGTGATCGACGGGGCCCGGTGCGCCCGGCATCGTCTGCGCAGCCCGCACCGTCATGTGAAATCCGGGCGGCAGGCGATCCGCTTTCCAAACCGTGTCTTTGTGGGAAACCGCCTGCTTGAGCGTGCCGGCGTCGTTGCGCAGCCACCGAAACCCCGTGGTGGATATGCCGGGCCGGAAGGCCGAGTCGGGGATGCTCGAGCGGATGCTGAGGTTCGCGAATACGATCTGCTCGATGACGTCCCCACGCGCGTCGCAGAGCTGTGTCTTCAGCGGCATCGCCGTGGAGTCATCGATCCACAGGCGATAGCCGTAGCGGTACTGGTCGCGCGGCATCACCGTGATGAGATGTGTGGCGTGCCTGTTGAAGCGCATGCGGGCGACTTCCTTGATGTCGTAGAAGCGCGCGGTGCGCGCGTCGATCGCGGGGAAG
>DASVWT010000201.1:0-6809 GCA_036393055.1 Steroidobacteraceae bacterium | reverse complement strand
AGGCGTCTGGCGAGCCCAGAGTGAGCGACCAGCCGCTCGTTTCCGATCAGCGGCGGGCGTCGAGGTATCCCTCGCGCGGCGCGCGGGCCGTGATCGCCGGTTGACCTTCTCGCGGCAGCCGCAAGGCCGGTCTTCCGGGGCCCCGTCAGTCCGGCATGGGCCGCATCTGCCCTATGAGCGCGTCCTCGAAGCCGAAGTTCCGCAGGTCACGCATGCGCTGCGGATAGAGGATGCCATCGAGGTGATCGACCTCGTGCTGGACGACCCTGGCATGGAAGCCCTCGACGGTGCGGTCGATCGGCACGCCTTCCATGTCGAAGCCCCGGTATCGCAGCTTCCTGAACCGGGGAACCAGCCCGCGCAGGCCGGGCACCGAGAGGCAGCCTTCCCAACCCTCGTCCTGCTGGTCGCCTAGCGGCGTCAGCTCAGGATTGATCAGGGCGGTGTACGGGACCGGCGCCACGTCGGGGTAGCGCGGGTTGGAGGTGACCTCGAAGATCACCACCCGCAGACTGACACCGATCTGCGGTGCGGCGAGGCCGGCGCCGCTCAGCGCGCGCATGGTGTCGTTCATGTCGGCGACGAGCGCGGCGAGCTGCGCATCGAAGCGTCCAATGGGGGCTGCCACCTGTCTGAGCAGCGGCTCGCCCATCTTGAGTACGGGTCGCACGGCCATGCCGGCGACTGTATCACTTCGGCCGCGGGCCCAGCGTATCGGCTACGTACGCGCCGCGCTCCCCCATCGGTGCGGGCGGGCCGCGCGTGGTGTCGACGGCCGTCTGATGCTCCGCCTCGGCATTGAACACCGCGCCGAGCACGATGGCATAGCCCTGCAGGTAGAACCACATGATGAGGACGATCACGCTTCCGAGGGCGCCGTAGGTCTTGCCATAGCTGCCGAAGTCGCGCACGTAAAGAGAAAAAAGGACGCTGGCCACCAGCCATAGCGTAGCTGCGACCACGGAACCCCAGGTCACCCAGCGCCACTGGGCGTTGTCCCGCGAGGGCGCGTAACGGTAAACGATCGCCAGACCCAACACCGCGAACAGCCAGAGCAGGATCCACCGCAGGACGAGCACCGCCATGCTCACGAACCCGGGTATCGGCAGGCGTTGCAGCGCGAGGGGCACGGCTACGGTGAGCAGCAGCATGAGCACGAAGCCTACGACTGCTCCCAACGCGAACCCTGCCGCCACCAGGATCAGCTTGATGAAGCTGCGCCGCTCGCGCTCGCTGTAGGCGATGTTGGTTGCCGACATGAGCGCCGAGACGCCCTGGCTGGAATAATAGATGGAGACGATGAAGCTCACGATCGCGCCGATGCCGAGGGTGTGGTTTCGGGGCCGGGCCAACGCCTCGAGCTGCGTCTGGATGAGGCTGGCGGCATCGTGTGGCAGGATGCCATAGAACGGCGCTATCTCTTTCGCCACCTGGGCGGGTGAGGCAAACATACCGTAGACCGAGGCCAGAACCGCCATCGCCGGAAACACCGCGAGCAGCGTGTTGAGCGCAACCCCCGCCGAGACGAGCGACAGGTTGTCTTCTCCGATCTTGTGAAAGACACGCAGCAGGATGTCGCGCCAGCCCGCCCGAGGGATCTCGCTCGGCGTGCGGGCGCCGCGGCCGCGGCCTGGCTCCTGGCGCTCAGCCTCGGTCCCTGAGCTCGGGTGCGGATCAGGTGTGCGCACGAGAAACACCGAGCAACCGCTATACCTGACGCCTAGCGGATACGATGGTCGCGAAACACCAGCGGGCGCTCGGGTGCAGATGGCGTGGTCCGGCCATCGGCCCGGTCCACCGCCTCGGTCACGAGGTGATGGTGGGGCGAGAGCTCACAGACCGGATCGGCGTTGGCCGGGTCGCCGGTGAGCTGGTAGGCCTGGCAGCGGCAGCCGCCGAAGTCCCGCCCGCGCTCCGGGCAGCTGCGGCAGGGCTCCTTCATCCAGTCCTCGCCGCGGTAGCGGTTGAAAGCGGGCGAGTCGTACCAGATCGAGCGGATGCTCGCCTCGCGTACGCTCGGAAAGGCGAGTCCGGGCAGCATCCGCGCAGCCTGGCAGGGCAATGCGACACCATCGGGCGCAATGCCGAGAAACACCCGCCCGAGTCCGCTCATACAGGGTTTCGGCCGGGTCTCGAAGTAGTCGGGGACCACGAAGAAGATCCGCATGCGCGAGCCCACCCGCTCCCGAAATCGGGCGGTGACCTCTTCCGCCCGCCTGAGCTGCTCGCGGCTCGGCAGGAGCTGCTCGCGGTTGCGCCATGCCCAGCCGTAATACTGGGTGTTGGCTAGCTCGACGTATTCGGCGCCCATGCGCTCGGCCATGTGGAGGATCTCCTCCACGTGATCGATGTTGAGGCGGTGCAGCACGACATTCAGCACCATCGGATACCGATACTGCTTGATGAGCGCCGCCACCCGCGATTTCAGCTCGAAGGTACGCGTGCTGCTGAGGAAATCGTTCATCTGCCGCGTGCTGTCCTGGAAGGAGAGCTGGATGTGATCGAGCCCGCCTTCCTTGAGCGCCCGCAGCCGAGCCTCGGTGAGACCCACCCCCGAGGTGATGAGGTTGGTATAGAAGCCGAGCCGGTGTGCGGCGGCGACGATGGTCTCGAGATCCTCGCGCACCAGCGGCTCGCCCCCCGAAAGTCCGAGCTGCACCGATCCCAGCGCTCGGGCCTCCTCGAGAACCCGCAGCCACTCCGCGGTCTCGAGCTCGCGGCCGACAGCGCCGAAATCCGTCGGGTTGTAGCAGAAGACGCAGTGCAGCGGACAGCGGTAGGTGAGCTCGAGGAGCAGCCACAGTGGAGGGCCGGGACGGCCGGATGCGAGCTGCTGCCGCGCCTCGCCAGGACCTTGCCCGGCGGCCTCGGCAGGAGCCGACTCGCTCACGGGCGCAGCTCCAGCCAGGTGCGCTCCACCGCAAGCGCGATGAACGCGCAGACATCCGCTGTCAGTCCGGCGGCGGCATATGTCCGCTCGAGGTCCGCCACGATGTCGGCAACCGTCCGCGCGCCATCGCACCTCGTCAGGATCGCGGCGGCGCTCTGGTTGAGCTTCACCATTCCCTCCGGATAGAGCAGGACGTGAGCCTCCTGGGCGGGCTCCCATTGCAGGCGGAAGCCGCCGCCGATCGCCGGACGAGCGGCAATGTCAAATGGCCCCATCGCGGCGGCGCCCGCGCTCATTGGACACCGTATTTCAGCGCCATGGCATCGTTCATCTGCCAGAGCACATCGAGCTTGAACTGCAGGATCTCGAGCGCCCGCTCCTGCCCGGCGCGAGTGCGAAACCGCTCGAGCGTCGCGGCCAGCGCGTAATCTGCGTCACGGCTCGCGAGGCTGACGCGGCTCTGGAAGTAGTGCAGGCCGGCCCGGTCGATCCACGGATAGTGCTCCGGCCAGCCGGCGAGCCGCTGCCGGTGGATCTGCGGCGCAAAGAGCTCGGTCAGCGCGGCGCAGGCCCCCTCGTGCCAGGGCGCCCGCCGGGCGAAGTTGACATACGCATCCACGGCGAAGCGCACACCGGGCAGCAGATCCTCCAGGCTCTCTACGCGCGAGCGCTCGAGACCGACCGCCTCGGCGAGCCGCAGCCATGATTCGATGCCGCCCGGATCCTCGCCGAACCCGTCATGATCGAGGATGCGCCGCACCCAGTGGCGGCGCACCTGCCGGTCGTCGCAGTTGGCCAGAATCGCGGCATCCTTCAGCGGAATGTTGATCTGATAGTAGAACCGGTTGGCCACCCAGCCGCGGATCTGCTCGGGCCGCGCCCGGCCGGTGTTGAGCATCACGTTGAAGGGATGATGGATGTGATAGCCCTGGTCCTTGGCGCGCAGCCGCTCCTCGAACTCCGGCAGGCTCCAGGGGATTGCGCTCACAGATCGATCTCCATGCCGTCCCAGGCGACTTCGACCCCGCGGCGGCCGAGCTCGGCGCGCTCGGCGGAGTCCTCGTCGAGGATCGGGTTGGTGTTGTTGATGTGGATGAGGATCTTGCGTGTGGCCGCGGGCAGCCGCCCGAGCCACTCCAGCATCCCGCCCGGGCCGCTCTGGGCGAGGTGGCCGATGTCGCGCGCCCGCTTGCGCGAGAGCTCCAACCGAAGCATCTCATCGTCGCTCCAGAACGTACCGTCCACCAATACGCACGAAGCCGAATTCATGGCCCGCCATGTCGCCTCATCCATGCTGCCGAGGCCTGGCGCATAAAAGAGGGACTTGCCCGTGTGCTCGTCCGTGATCAGCAGGGCGATGTTGTCGCCCGCGACCGGAGACTCACGATTGGGAGAGTAGGGAGCCGGTTTGCCGGCCACCGGTACGGCGAGCCAGCGGACGGCGGCTATCGCCTCGATGCCGAATCCCGCGCCATCGAGGCTGATGCGCCTGCGCTCGATGCGGCAGTAGTGGGACAGCACCTTGATGATCGGGTTGCCCCGTGTCAGATCCTCGTACACTGCATCCGTGCACCAGAGCGCCCATGGACGCACCGACTCGCGCAGCATATAGAGGCCGGTCGTGTGGTCGACCTGTCCATCGACGAGCACGATTGCGCCGATCGCAGTATCACGCGGCCCGCGCGCCGGTTGAAAATCCCGATTGGCGCGAAGCTGAGTAAGGACGTCGGGGGACGCGTTGACCAGCGCCCAGGGGAAGGTGTCCGGGCGGGTCGCAATGCTGTCCTGATTACCGCCACCGCGAACCGCTATGGATGACTGCGTCCTGGGGCGCGCCCGCAGGGTACCGCCGCGTACTCCGGCGCAGTTGCGGCAGTTGCAGTTCCACTGCGGAAACCCGCCTCCCGCCGCGGACCCGAGGACGCGAATCTTCATTCAGGGGACGGCGCACGTGCCGCAGCGCGCCACGGGCGCCGTCCGTTTCCCGGTCAGCGATGGGCGATGTACATCGTGATTTCCATGCCGAAGCGAAGATCGATCGCCTGCGGAATTTCCCACTTCATGACGAGTTCCTCTGGTGGTTGGCGTGACAATCCGGGCCGCACGGCCCGGGCGATCCCATGCTCGCCAGTGCCGCCGGCGCGGGAAAGCGGATCATCATGAATCGCTCCTCATGATTTTCATGAGTCGCGGCTCCCGCCGCGCTGCTAGGATGTCGGCCGGATGAAGCTGCGCACGCGACTGCATTTGGTGGTCACCGGCCTCACCATCTTCTGGATGATGGTCCTGGTCACGTCCGAGGTGCAGGTGACTCGCGCGCGCGCCCAGGAGGAGATCGAAGCCGCCAACCAGGTGGCCACCCAGCTCCTCGGGCGCCTGGTCAACATCTACTGGCGGGCCGGCGGCACGCGGATCGTGACCGACTTCCTGACACGGCTCGGGCACGTGCGCTCCAACGACATCGTGCTCACCTATCCCGGCGGTCCGGTGATCTATCATTCGCCGCCGGCCACCTACAAGGCCGGCCGCGACGCGCCGGCATGGTTCGCGCATCTGCTCGTCCCGAGGATCCCGCGCTACACCTTTCCGTTGCCATCGGGTGTCGAGCTGGTGGTCCAGGCGGAGCCGTCCCGCGGCATCCTCGATGGCTGGGACGCCATCACGCGGTTGCTCCTCATCGCCGCGATCATGCTGCTCATCGTCAATGGCCTGGCGTTCTGGATCGTCGAGCGGGCCGTGGCGCCGGTGATGATCGAGCAGCGGCTCGATGAGGAGCGGCGCCTGATCGCGCACGAGCTGCACGATGAGTTCGGCCAGTCGGTGACCGCGATCCGCAGCCTCGCGCAGGCGATCGTCGGCCAGTCGACCCAGGCGCCCATGCAGGAGGCGGCGCGGCTCATCTCCGAGGAGGCCGCCCGGCTCTACGATGCCATGCACGGCCTGATCCCGCGGCTTGCACCGGCCGCACTCGAGACCCTCGGCTTTTCCGAGGCATTGGAAGGACTGGTGCGCGACCTGCAGAGGCGGCACCCTTCCGTCATGCTCACCCTGAGGCAAGAGCTCGCGCTCGATCCCGGTCCCGATGTCTCGCTTGCCGCCTATCGGCTCGTGCAGGAGGGTCTCAACAACGCGCTGCGCCACGCGAATCCGTCCCAGGTGGATGTCGAGCTGCGCGCGGAGCGCCGCAGGATCACGGTGACGGTCACCGATGATGGCGTCGGGTTACCGGAGAACTGGTCGCGGCCCGGACACTACGGGCTGCAAGGCTTGAACGAGCGTATCGGCCAGCTCGGCGGGAAGCTGACGCTGCGCAACTGCGGCAGCCGCGGTACCCTGCTCGCCGCAGAGATACCCCTCCCGGGCCCGCGGCGGGTGAGTGCATGACTCGTGTCCTTCTGGTCGATGACCATGCGGTGGTGCGCACCGGTTTCCGGCTGCTGTTGCAGGCGAAGCCGGACCTCTCCATCGCCGGGGAGGCGGACTGCGGCGAGGCCGCCTGCCAGCGTTACCTCGAGCTCTCGCCCGATGTGGTCGTCATGGATATCGCGATGCCCGGCATGGGCGGCATCGAAGCGCTGCGGCGCATCCGCGCCCACGACCCCTCGGCACGGATCCTGGCGCTCTCCGCGCATGATGATCCCATGCACGCCCGCAGGGCGCTGCGGGAGGGAGCGCTCGGGTTCCTCTCCAAGCGCAGCGCACCGGAGGCGCTGCTCGAGGCGGTCGCGGCGGTCGGCGCAGGGCAGCGCTACATCGATCCGCGCGTCGCGCAGAGGCTGGCCCTGGATGACATCGAGGGAACGGACTCATCGCCGGTCAAGCGGCTGTCGGAGCGGGAATTCGACGTCTTCATCCGCCTGGCGCGCGGCGCCAGCGTGCAGCGCATCGCCGATGAGCTGAGGCTCTCGGCCTCCACGGT
>DASVWT010000200.1:0-3512 GCA_036393055.1 Steroidobacteraceae bacterium | reverse complement strand
CGGCATTTCGAGCAGGTCATCGACGTGCATTGCGTCCTGACGGTGGAGAAGCTGCGACAGAAGGCCGAGGCCACCCTGCACGTGAGCGGCAACTCGATCCATGCGGACGCCACCGAGGAAAACATGTATGCGGCCATCGATCTGCTGACCGACAAGCTCGACCGCTGCATCAAGAAGCACAAGGAAAAGCTGACGGATCATCACGCAGTCGAGGGCCGGGCGTTACGCGCCTGACGCGCGGTGCGCATCATCGTCCTCAGCGGCCTCTCCGGCTCCGGCAAGAGCGTGGCTCTGCACATGCTCGAGGACTTGGGATTCTATTGCATCGACAACATACCGGCGGCGCTGCTCAAGCCCTTCATCTCACACGCCGTACGCAGCCCCGAGCGCACTTACGAGCGCGCCGCGGTGGGGCTCGATGCGCGCAACACCGCCGCGGAGATCGCCACCGTCCCGCGGCTCATCGACGAGCTGCGCCGCAGCGGGATCGAGTGTGAGGTCATCTTCCTGACCGCGACGGACGAGGAGCTGCTGCGGCGGTTCGCCGAGACCCGGCGCAAGCACCCGATGAGCCGGCACAACGTGGACCTGCGGGCCGCGATCGCGATGGAGCGACAAGTCCTCGAGCCCATCGTCTACGGCGCGGATCTGGTGATCGACACCTCGCGTCTCGGTGTGCACGCGCTGCGCGACCTCATCAGGCTGCGTATCGGCGAGCCGCACGCCGGCCGGCTGTCGCTCGCCTTCGAATCGTTCGGATTCAAGCACGGCATACCCGGCGACGCCGATTTCGTGTTCGATGCGCGCTCTCTGCCCAATCCTTACTGGGAGCCCGCTCTGCGGGGCCTCACCGGACACGACGCCGAGGTCATCCGCTTCCTCGAAGGCCATACCAACGTCGCGGCGCTGATCGCGGACATCGCGCAATTCATCCGGGCGCGGATCCCCGAGTATGTGGCGAGCAACCGCGGTTATCTCACCGTGGCGGTGGGCTGCACCGGCGGGCAACATCGCTCCGTCTACATCGTCGACAAGCTGGTCGCGCTATTCGGTGCGGACTTTCCCACCACCACCTCCCGGCATACGGGCTTGAACCGTTAAGAACGGCTATCTTCCGGCGCGCATGCGCGCCGCTACTCGGACGGGGTTCGCGCCTCGCGAACCCCATTGGACCCTGCGCGCAGCGCATGAGCAGTCAAGTGCTCGCCGCTCATGAAGGCGACCAGCGCCGCCCTCGCCTCCATGGCGTCGCGGTAGCCGAGCTCGATCAGCGCGCGGGTATAGCCTGCCTCGAACATCAGATAGCTCGCGAGCTGGTAACCCGAGACGTCCCGTCCACCGATGACGCGCAGCAGCGCGCGCAGGCTGCGCGGCATGTCGCCGGTATATCGTGCGGCGATCTCCCGCGGATCGATGCTTGGAGCCAGCATCAGCGTATCCACCTGCCGCAGGCCCCGTGCTGCTAACGGCGCTTCGTGCACGAGCTGGTTGATGCGCTCGATTTGCTCGAGATCGCCGTACACTTGATCCGTGAACAGCGTATCGATCATGTAGCCGAGCACCTCGCCCGGCGTCGGCATCTTGCGGCCGGTCCCGCTGCCGGCGCCGACGCCCTCCGGGCGCCGCGCATGCACGCCGATGATCAGCAGGCGGTCGGCACCCAGGTGGATCGCAGGACTCAGAGGATTCAACTGGCGCATGGCGCCATCGCCGAAGTATTCCCGGCCGATGCACATGGGCGGGAAGAGCAGCGGGATCGCCGCGCTCGCCATCAGATGATCCAGCGTCAGCTCGGTGCGCCGGCCGATGCGCTGCGCGCGTGTCCACTCGGCGATGGACCCCCGGCCATCGAAGAATGCGACCGACTGTCCCGTGGCGTAGCTCGTGGCGCAAAGCGCGAAGCCCTGCAGATGTCCGCGAGCGACGCTGCGATGAATGCTGGCGCAGTCGACATTGGTCGCCAGGAGCTGCCGCAGCGGGCTGTTGTCGAGCAGCGCCTTGGGTGGCGAGAGCACCAGTCCGCCGGAAGCCAGCGCGAGCAGCCAGTGGGTGCCGGAGCGCAGCATGTGCGCCGGATTGACGTGGAACACCTGGCCGGTGCGGAAATTCGCCCATACGCGCTCGAGTCCGGCCACCGCCCGGCGCCAGCGATACGCTTCGGCGGCGAGCACGCAGGCAGCCACGGCGCCCGCGGAGGTGCCCACGATCACCGGGAAGGGATTGCGAGCCCGCGGCAGCAGCTCCGTCAGCGCGAGAAGCACGCCCACCTGGTACGCGGACCGCGCGCCGCCGCCGGTCAGCACCAGTCCGACTGTCGGCCGTGGCGGCGGCGGTCTTCTCGCGACTTCGACGGGCGAGTCCATCCCGCCTAGATTACAAGCTCCGCCGACGCCTATGCCACCTGCAGGATCTGCATGGAGTTCGTGCCGCCCTGGACCCCCGACAGCTCCCCCTTGGTGAGGATCACCAGATCCTTGCGCTTGACCAGGTCGAGCTCGAGCAGCCGCGAGAACAGGGCGCCATAAAGCTCCCCCGTCGATGAGGCGCGGGTCACGTCGAAGATAACGGGATAGACGCCACGGTAGATCGTCACCCGGCGGCGGGTGGGCTCGTGCCTCGTGAAGGCATAGATCGGGATATCGGAACGGATGCGCGACATCCACAAGGGCGTCGCCCCCGATTCCGTCAGCGCCACGATGGCGCGCACTTTCAGGTGGTTGGCCGTGTACATGACGGCCATGGCGATCGCCTCCTCCGACCCCCTGAACTGCCCCTCCGTACGATGGCGCATGCGGCTGTGGGTGAGCTGGTATTTCTCGGCGCCCTCGATGACCTGCGCCATCGCCTCCACCGCTTTCACTGGGTAACGTCCCGCCGCGGTCTCGGCCGAGAGCATCACGGCATCGGTGCCATCCATGACCGCGTTGGCCACGTCGCTGACCTCGGCGCGTGTCGGCACCGGATTCTGGATCATCGACTCCATCATCTGAGTGGCGGTGATCACCACGCGATTCTTGCCGCGCGTCTGATGGATGATGGTCTTCTGCAGCCCGGTCAGCTCGGCGTAGCCCATCTCCACGCCGAGATCCCCACGGGCCACCATGACGACATCCGCGGCCTCGATGATGCCCGGCAAGTTGGCGACTGCCTCGTGCCGCTCCACCTTGGCCACGATGCGCGCATCGCCACCCGCCTGGCGGACCAGCGTGCGCGCCTGCTCGATATCGGCGGCATCCCGCGCGAACGAGACGGCGAGGTAATCGACATGCTCCTCGGCCGCGAAACGGATGTCTTCCCGGTCCTTCTCCGAGATGGCGGGCGCGGAAATGCCTCCGCCCTGGCGGTTCAGGCCCTTGCGGTCCGACAGCTCGCCGGCAACGCGCACGCGCGTCTCGAGCCTCGTGCCGCTGACCCGCTCGACGTCGAGGATGATCTGGCCGTCACCGAGCAGCAGTGTGTCGCCGGAGGCGACATCCTTGGGGAGATCCTTGTAGGCCACACCGACTTCCCGA
>DASVWT010000199.1:0-11271 GCA_036393055.1 Steroidobacteraceae bacterium | reverse complement strand
CCGTCTGCCGCACGCTGCGCGAGCGGGGAGACAACACGCCGGTGCTCTTCCTGACGGCGCGCGGCGACCCTGCCGACCGGGTGAGGGGCCTGGAGGCGGGCGGCGATGACTACCTCGCCAAGCCGTTTCACCTGCGGGAGCTTCTGCTGCGGGTGAAGGCCATCCTGCGCCGCTGGGACTGGTACCAGAGCGCCTCGGCGGCCGACGGGGCGGTGCTGCGCTTCGGCGGCAACGAGGTCGATTTCCGCGCCTTCCGCGCGCGATCCTGGAACGGCATGGCGCAGGAGCTCACCGAGAAGGAGGCGATGATCCTCAAGGTACTGGCCGAGCGGCCGGGGGAGATCGTCTCGCGCGAGGACCTGCTCGAGCGGGTCTGGGGCTACGACGTCTTCCCCTCGACGCGTACCGTCGACAACTTCATCCTGCGCCTGCGCAAGCGCTTCGAGCAGGATCCGGCCAACCCGCGGCACTTCCTCACCGTCTGGGGCGTCGGCTATCGGTTCATCGCCGGGGAGCAGCCATGAGCCTTCGGATCGGCACACGTGCCTCGGCGCTCGCCCTGTGGCAGGCCCGTCACGTCGAGAGCCTCATTCGCGCGCTGCCCGGCGCGCCGCCCGTGGAGTTGGTTCCCATCACCACCACGGGTGACATGCGCGCGGACGTCCCACTGTGGGCCGTGCGCGGCCGCGCCTTCTTCACCAAGGAGATCGACCGCGCGCTGCTCGAGGGCAGGATCGACATCGCGGTGCACAGCCTGAAGGACCTGCCGACCGCGATGGAGCCCGGTCTGGCGCTTGCGGCAGTCCTCACGCGCGAGGATCCCCGCGACGCCCTGGTCAGCCGCGCCGGCGCCGAGTTGGCGCAACTGCCGCGCGGCGCGCGCGTCGGGACGAGCAGCCTGCGGCGGCGCGCATTCCTGGCCCGCGCCCGCGCGGACCTGGCACTGCTCGAGCTGCGCGGCAACGTCCCGACACGGCTCGAGCGCCTCGACCAAGGCGTCTACGACGCCATCGTGCTCGCGGCTGCCGGGCTGAAGCGCCTCGGGCTGGAGCACAGGATCACGCAGCATCTTTCGCCTGAGGAGTTTCCGCCTGCGGTCTCGCAAGGCGCCATTGGCGTCTGCACGCGGGCGGACGACGGGCACGCGTCCGAGTGGTTGCGGCCGCTGGATCACTCCCTGACGCGCCTCGCCACGACGGCGGAGCGCGCATTGTTGGAACGCATCGAAGGAGGATGTCAGGTGCCCCTTGGCGCACTCGCAACGGCCACGGACTCCAGCATCCACTTGCACGCCTGCGTCTGCGCGCTCGATGGCTCGCAGCTGCTGAGCACGAGCGGTGATGCGGAGCCGACCGGGGCAGCGGCGGCGGCACTCGGGCAGCGGCTCGCGACGGAGCTGCTCGCGAAAGGCGCAGGCAGCCTCATCGCCGCGGAGCGCGAGATCCAGGGCCGCGCGGAGGCGCCATGAGCTCTGCAATACGGCCTGACGGGCCGGCGCAGGCACTCAAGCCAGTCGTCGTGACCCGCTCCGAGGAGAGCGACGGGCCGTTGTCGAAGGAATTGAAGAGCCTGGGACTGGAGGTGTTGGTCTGGGCTGCCGTGCGCGTGGTGCCCGTCGACACCGCGCAACTGGATGAGGTGCTCACCCGGATGGAGTCGTTCGAGTGGATCCTGTTCACCAGTCGGCACGCGGTTGCCGCGGTGACCTCCCGTCTGCCGAAGCCTCCCGCGGGATTGCGCACGGCCGCCGTCGGGCGCGCGACCGCCACTGTGTTGCAACAGCACGGCTGGCCCGTCGACATGCTGCCGGGCGAGCCCAGCGCTGCGGGTCTGGTGGCGGCGTTTGCGCAAGCCGGCTCCGCGGGCGGGAAGCGCATGCTTTACCCCGCCAGCTCTCGCGCACTGCCGACCCTTGCGGCTGGGCTGACGCAGCTCGGCGCGCAGGTGACCACCGTCGAGGCCTACCGTACGGTATCCGGCAATACTCTCGACGTGGAGGATTGCCGCTCCTGGATCGCCCGCCGGGGCGTGGGCGCGGTTACCTTCGCCAGCCCTTCCGCGGTCGCGGAGCTCGAGGATGCGCTCGGCCCGGAGGATTTTGCGCAACTGCTGGCCGCGGCGCCGGCGATCGCCATCGGCCCGACCACCGCACGCGCGCTGACGGAGCGAGGCCACACCCCTACCCTGGCCGAGTCCGCCACGCTGCGGGGGCTGGCACGCACCAGCCTGCAGGCCGTTCGCTCAGGTCCCGTTTCCCGGACACGCCGTGCCCCGCGCCCCTAGGCGGCGCGGCATTGGCCATTGAGGTTGAGGTAGCCATGAGTCATCCAGCAATGAGACCCCGCCGGACGCGTCAATCGGACGCGTGGCGGCGGATGGTGCGAGAGACCCGCCTCTCGCCAGACGCTTTCATCTACCCGCTGTTCGCCGTCCCTGGCCGCGGCGTGCGGCATCCGGTGTCGAGCATGCCCGGGGTATCGCAGTTGTCCGTGGACGAGCTGGCGAAGGACGCTAAGGCCGTGGCCGCGACCGGCGTGCCGGCAGTTCTGCTTTTTGCCGCGCCGACGCAGAAGGATGCACGCGCAAGCGCGGCTCTCGACCCGAAGGGGCTGGCGGCGCAGGCCATCTCCGCGATCAAGGACGCCTGCCCGGACCTGCTGGTATGGGCCGATGTCTGCCTCTGCGGCGCAACGGATCACGGACACTGTGGCCACGTGCTGCCTGACGGCGCGGTGGACAACGACACGTCGATCGAGACGCTGGCCCAGGTGGCGCTGAATTACGCGCGGGCCGGCGCCGACGCCGTTGCGCCCAGCGACATGATGGACGGCCGCGTGCAGGCCATGCGCCGTCTGCTGGATCGGGAAGGGCACGCCATGACGCCGATTGTTTCGTATGCGGCCAAATATGCCTCCTCGTTCTACGGACCGTTTCGAGAAGCAGCCGAATCTGCCCCGGCATTTGGCGATCGCCGCTCCTATCAGATGGATCCGGCGAATGTCCGGGAAGCGCTGCGGGAAGTGCTGCTCGATGTGGACGAGGGCGCGGACCTGGTCATGGTGAAGCCGGCGGGACCCTACCTGGATGTGATCCGCCAGGTGCGGGATGCCGTGAAGGTGCCGGTCGCCGCCTACCAGGTGAGCGGCGAGTACAGCCTCATCAAGGCCGCCGCCGAGCGCGGCTGGA
This sequence comes from Steroidobacteraceae bacterium, assembly GCA_036393055.1. Lineage (GTDB taxonomy): Bacteria > Pseudomonadota > Gammaproteobacteria > Steroidobacterales > Steroidobacteraceae > 13-2-20CM-66-19. The sequence continues at coordinate 8,085 of DASVWT010000199.1, read as the reverse complement.
TCGATGAGCGGGCGGCGGTGCTGGAGACGCTCACGGGCATCCAGCGTGCGGGAGCGGACCTCATCATCAGCTACTACGCGCCGCAGGTGGCGCGCTGGCTGGCGGGCTCATGACGGGCCACACCGGGGCGCGCGCGCCCGAGCCGCCGTTCCTCGCGGCCTGTCGCCGGCAGCCCGTGCCGCACACTCCCGTCTGGATCATGCGCCAGGCGGGCCGCTACCTGCCGGAGTACCGGCGGGTGCGTACGCAGGCGGAGTTCGCAAGCCTGCTGCGCAACCCCGGGCTCGCCGCCGAAGTGACCCTGCAGCCGCTGCGCCGGTTCCCGCTGGATGCCGCCATCCTCTTCAGCGACATCATGACGCCGCTTGCGGGAATGGGTGTGGATCTCTCCTTCGAGCCGGGCCCGGTGGTCCGCGAGCCGATCCGGACCGATGCTGCGATCGACGCGCTCGCGCCGCTCGTCGCCGAGCGCGACGTGCCCTTCGTGCTCGAGTCGATCCGGCTGGTGCGCGCGGGCCTGCCGGCCGGCGTGCCGCTCATCGGCTTTGCCGGCGGGCCGTTCACGCTCCTCTGCTACCTCGTCTGCGGGCGGCCGTCGAAAGAGTTCGGGGCCGCACGCTCGTTCCTCTACTCGAGCCCCGCCTCGGCGGAGCGGCTCCTCGGCCGGCTGGCCGATGCCATGGCAGCCTACCTCAATGCCCAGGCTGCCGCGGGAGCGCAGGCGTTGATGCTGTTCGAGTCGTGGGCGGGGCTGCTGGCGCCGCGCGAATTCGAGCGGTTCGCGCTGCCGGCCGTGCGCCGCACGGTGGCGGCACTCGAGGGCACCGGCGTGCCGCTCATCTACTACGTGAATCAGGGCTCGGCGCTCATGGAGAGTGTCGCCGACCTCGGAGTCGATGTGATCGGTGTCGACTGGCGCTCGCCCCTCGGTGTGGTGCGGCGCAAGTTGGGTCCCGGCAAGGCCGTGCAGGGCAACCTCGACCCGGCGGCGCTCTTCGCCTCGCCGCAGGATCTCGAGCAGCATGCGGCGCGGGTGCTCGATGAGGCCGGGAGCGAGCCGGGGCATATCTTCAACCTGGGACACGGCATCTGGCCGGAGACCGATCCGGATGCGGTGGCGCGGCTCGTCGATTACGTACATGAGCGCTCATCGCGGCGCGCTGCCGCCGGCACGGAAGCCGGGACGGGCTGGGGCGCGGCATGAGCGGACTCGAACAGACAGCGGCGGCCGCGTTTCGCGATCTGCAGGCGCGCATCTGCGCGGCCTTCGAGGCATTCGAGCCGCAGTGCCGCTTCGAGGCGCGCAGCTGGAGCCGGCCGGAGGGGCACCGGCTGCAGGGCGGCGGGGAGTCCCGGCTGCTGCGCGGTGAGGTGTTCGAGAAAGCGGGCGTGAACGTCAGCCACGTCTGGGGCACCCTCAGCGAGCAGGCGCGCGGCCAGGTCGCCGGGGCCGCAAAGTCCGACGGCCGCTTCGTGGCGTGCGGCATCTCGCTGGTCGCTCACATGTGCAATCCCTATGTGCCAGCAGTGCACATGAACCTGCGGTACCTGCAGACGAGCTCCGCGTGGTTCGGCGGAGGGTCGGACCTGACGCCGACGTTCCCTTTCGAGGAGGACACGGCGGAGTTTCACGCGGCACTGCGGACGGCCTGCGATACGTATCGGCCCGACGCATACCGCGAGTTCAAGGAGTGGTGCGACCGGTACTTTTACCTGCCGCATCGCCGCGAGCCGCGCGGCGTGGGCGGCATATTCTTCGACGATCTCGCGAGCGGCGATGCCGCAGCGGACTTCGCCTTCGTGCGGCAAGTGGGCGAGGCTTTCCTGGACGTCTACCCGAGGATCGTCGCCCGCCGCAAGGACACCCCGTTCGACGAGGACGCCCGGGAGCGGCTGCTCGTGAAGCGCGGACGATACGTCGAGTTCAACCTCGTCTATGATCGCGGGACGAAGTTCGGTTTCCAGACCGACGCGGACCCGGAGGCCTACCTCATGAGCCTGCCGCCGCTCGTCAGATGGTGAGGCCTAATGTCGGGATGGGAATGCGGCTTGCAGCCCGCATGATCTAAAGTGCGCCCATGATCAGGATCTTTCTGCCGCTCATCTTGGCGGCCCTGGGATTCGCCGCTGCCTCCTGCAGCCAGTCGGTGGCGCCTTTCGCGCCGACCGAGGCTCCCGCTTCGGCGCAGCCAACGGCGCGTGGCACCGCGGCGGCCGCGGCGATGCCTAGCGCGCCCGAGACGGTAGCCGCGCCGCAAGCACCGGCCGTGCAGACATCGCAGGCGTCCGCCTCACGAGCCACGGCCGACCCGGAACCCACCTCCGACGCATCGATGCCGGTCGAGCGCCGCGCCTCGACACTGATCGGCATGACGGTGGTCTCGGGGGATGGCAGCCCGGTCGGTGAGGTGAAGGACGTCATCTTCGACCGCCAGGGCCGGGCCACGCACCTGGTGATCTCGTCCAGCGCCGACGGCAAGCTCACCGCGATGCCGTGGGATGCGGCGCTCGCGATCATCAAGGACGGCAAGCTGGTGTTGGATGGCGCCAAGCTGCAGGGCGCCCCCAGCTTCAGGCCGGATGCGTGGCCGAACCTCGACGATCCGCACTGGAGTGCCAAGGCCGACGCCTACTGGCGCAAGGCGGTACGCGCGGCAATCGCCGCGCATCCCGGCAATCCCATCGACTCCATCGCGAGGCAGCGTGGCCGCCGGACGCGGGGCAGCGACGGCGACGGCAACTAGGTGGCCGTCCGACCGCGCGCCAACCCCGGCGGCTTCGCGGCCGCCCTGATCGACTGGCATGCGCGCCATGGCCGTCATGACCTGCCGTGGCAGCGCCGCCGCACCCCTTATCGGGTGTGGGTGTCGGAGATCATGCTGCAGCAGACGCAGGTCGCGACCGTCATCCCGTACTACGAGAGATTCATGCAGCGCTTTCCCGATGCCGGCACGCTGGCCGCGGCGCCGCTCGATGATGTGCTGCATCTCTGGTCGGGGTTGGGGTACTACGCGCGGGCACGCAACCTCCACCGCGCCGCCGTGTGCATCGCCGAGGAGCATGGGGGGAAGTTCCCCAAGAGCTTCGAGGCGGTGGCCGCCCTGCCTGGCATCGGGCGCTCCACGGCGGGAGCCATCCTGGCGCTGAGCCGCGGTGAGCGATTCCCCATCCTGGATGGCAACGTGCGCCGTGTGTTGTCGCGTCATTTCGGCGTGGAAGGCAGCGCGGCGGAGCGCGCAACACTCGAGAGGTTGTGGGCTCTTTCCGACGAGTGCACTCCCACCGGGAATGTCGATACCTACACGCAGGCCGTAATGGACCTCGGAGCGACGGTTTGCGTACGCCGCAATCCCTCGTGCAACGCCTGCCCCGTAGCGGCGACGTGTGTCGCACGAGAGGATGGCCGACAGCACGAGCTGCCCTCGCCCAAGCCGGCGAGACAACGGCGCCTGCGGCAGGTTTTCATGCTGGCCGCAGTGCGTGAAGACGGCGACGTCCTGCTCGAGAGGCGCCCGGAGCGCGGCGTATGGGGCGGCCTCTGGTGCCTGCCGGAATTCGAAAGCGCGACGGCAGCCGCTGAATATGCCCGGCAGGCGCTGCAGGACGCCGCCACCCCGCCGGTGCCACTCGCCACCGTCGAGCACGCGTTCACGCACTTCGACCTTGTCATCACGCCGCTGCTGGCCCATTGTTCGGGCAGCGTGAGGGCCGTGCCACTGGCCGTCCCTGATGACTCAGAGGGCATGGTCCTCGCGTCCGGGCGGTCGTCCGAGCCGGCACGCAAGCTTTGGTACCGCGCGCGCGCGCCCGCGAAGCTCGGCCTGCCCGCCCCCATCCGGCTCCTGCTCGAGAGGCTCGCCAGCCCCGCGGGAGCCCAGGCTCAATTGCTCGACTGACTGGAGAATGACCGTGGCCCGAATGGTGCAGTGTGTGATGCTGAAGCGCGAGGCGCCGGGTTTCGACCGGCCGCCCTATCCCGGCGAGCTCGGCCGGCGCATCTACGAGAGTGTCTCGCGCGAGGCGTGGGGCCGCTGGCTGCAGCATCAGACCATGCTGATCAACGAGTACCGCCTGACACCCATCGAGCCCAAGGCCCGTAAGTTCCTCGAGACGGAGATGGAGAAGTTCTTCTTCGGCGGCGGCTCGAGCAAGCCCGAGGGTTATCAGGCCCAATGACTGCTCCCCTGCACCCCCGCATCCGCGAGGTCACACAACGCATCGGCGAGCGCAGTCGCGAGTCGCGTGCCGCGTACCTGGAGCGCATGAGCGCCCAAGCCGGCGGCGAGCCGGTACGCAAGCGCCTTTCCTGCACCAACCTGGCGCACGGATTTGCGGCATCCGCGGCTGCCGACAAGCAGGCGTTGAAGGACCTGCGCTGGCCCAACCTCGCCATCGTCACCGCCTACAACGACATGCTGTCGGCGCATCAGCCCTACGAGCGCTTTCCGGGCCTGCTCCGGGCGGCCGCGCGCGACGCTGGCGCCACCGCGCAGGTTGCCGGCGGCGTGCCCGCCATGTGCGACGGCATCACTCAGGGCCAGTCCGGCATGGAGCTCTCGCTCTTCAGCCGCGACGTCATCGCCATGTCGACCGGCGTCGCTCTGTCACACGGCATGTTCGATGCGGGGCTCTACCTCGGCGTCTGCGACAAAATCGTGCCGGGCCTGCTCATCGGCGCGCTCTCCTTCGGCCAGCTGCCGGCGGTGTTCGTGCCGGCAGGCCCCATGCCCACGGGAATGCCCAACAAGGAGAAGGCGCGCATCCGGCAGCTGTTTGCCGAAGGCAAGGTGGGCCGGGAAGCGCTGCTCGAGTCGGAAGCCGGAAGCTATCACTCCGCCGGCACGTGCACCTTCTACGGCACCGCCAACAGCAATCAGATGCTGATGGAGGTGATGGGCCTGCACCTGCCCGGCAGCGCCTTCGTCGCGCCCAATACGCCCCTGCGCGATGCGCTGACTGCCGCCGCGGCGCGCCGCGCGGCGCAGATCACCGCCCTCGGACGGGATTATCGGCCGCTCGCGAAAATGCTGGATGAGCGCAGCATCGTCAACGCGATCGTGGGCCTCCTGGCGACCGGCGGCTCCACCAACCACACGCTGCACCTCATCGCCATCGCACGCGCAGCGGGCATCCTCATCGACTGGGATGACTTCAGCGATCTGTCGGAGGTCGCACCGCTGCTCGCGCGCATCTATCCGAACGGCAGCGCCGACGTGAACCATTTCCATGCCGCCGGAGGCATGGGGTTCCTCATCAACGAGCTGCTCGCGGCGGGGCTCATGCACGAGGACGTGCAGACCATTTCCGGGGCGGGGCTCAGCGCCGCGGCGCGCGAGCCGTGGCTGTCCCCGGACGGCCTCGCCTGGCGCGAGGCTCCGGCAGTCAGCGGCGACACCAGCGTGCTGCGTCCCGCGGCCGATCCGTTCAGCGCCGACGGCGGCCTGAAACTGCTGCGCGGAAACCTCGGGCGCGCCGTCATCAAGGTCTCCGCCGTCAACACCCAACACCGCATCGTCGAGGCACCCGCCAGGGTTTTCGACAGCCAGGAAGCGGTGCTGGAGAGCTTTCAGCGCGGCGAGCTGGCGCGCGACGTGGTGGTCGTCGTGCGCTTCCAGGGACCGCGCGCCAACGGCATGCCGGAGCTGCACGGCCTCACGCCTGCCATGGCATCGCTGCAGAGCAAGGGCCACCGGGTGGCGTTGGTCACTGACGGAAGGATGTCAGGCGCATCGGGTGCGGTGCCTGCCGCGATTCATCTGACGCCGGAGGTCGCTGGCGGCGGCCCGCTCGGCAAAGTGCGCGATGGCGATGTCATCCGCCTCGACAGCGTGAAGGGAACGCTCGAGGCGCTCGTGCCGGAGGAAACCTGGAGCCGCCGGCTGGCCGCCACGGCGGACCTCTGCGCCAACGCGCTCGGAACGGGACGCGAGCTCTTCCGCGTGTTTCGCGCGAACGCGGCCCCCGCGGAAGAAGGCGGCGGCGTTTGTTGAGACAGGCGTTGGCCGGCGCGGGCCCCCGGGTCTTGCGCCGACTAAGGAGGCGCTGCCTTCAGCTGCTCGAAGCGCTCGATGTCGGACTGGAATTGCGCCTTCACCTGCGCCTCCTGCTCGGTGCGCGCCCGGATCGCCTGGTCCTGCACGCGGACCTCGCTCAGGGTCTGCACCAGCTCCTGCGCGAGGTCATCCGGCATGCGCGGGGCATTGGGCCGGGAGCTGTAGGGCTTGAACTGTTGAGCCCGGCTCTGCAGCGCGCTCAGGCGCGACTGCAGGCTCTGCACGTATTGGCGCGCCGTGGTCTGCTGCCCTTCGATCTGTGACACCCGCTCGTCGCGCAGCGACTCGATGTCCTTCACCGAGGTGTAGGTGCTGAGGAGGAAGTAGTCGTGCTGCTGCTGGGCCGCGTGCTGCGCGCGGGCGCGCGCCTCCGCGGCGAGCTGCGCGGGCGTCTTGGCCGCATCGACGTGACCGATCTCCACCCCCTGGCTGTTGAGGATCTGCCGGCTGTCGCGCGCGTACTTCGGCGGAATGCTGTCGCCGTAGTGCACAACGCCGTGCTCGTCCACCCAGCGGTAGGCGACGCCCTTGTCGCTCTGCGCGAGCGCCGGTCCCGCCGCGCAGGCGAGCGCGAGCAGCAGGGCCACGGGCAGGCAGAGGGCGGGCGGGCGCGATATCCGCATATGTAACTATATTCTGACCGACGGCCACACGGAGGCAAGTCTCAAGAGACCCCGTAGCGCTGCCGATAGGCCTTCAGCAGTGTGAGCTGGTCGTCAGAAATCGCAGTCCGCCCTTCCCTCGGATGTGACAGCGCCTCGATGAGATCCGCGAGTGTGACGACGCTCACGCTGGGAATGCCGTGCTCGCTCTCTATCTCCTGAGTGGCACTGAGCGCCCCCTGGCCGCGCTCCTGCCGGTCGAGGGCGAAGACGACGCCGGCCGGCTGCGCGCCCTGCTGCCTGATGAGGGCGAGCGACTCCCGCACGGCGGTACCCGCCGTGACCACATCGTCGATGACGAGCACCCGTCCCCGCAGAGGCGCACCGATGACATTGCCGCCCTCGCCGTGGTCCTTGGCCTCCTTGCGGTTGAAGGCGTAGGGGACGTTGCGCCCGTGATGCTCGAAGAGCGCGGCCGCCGTGGCCGCGGCGAGCGGAATGCCCTTGTAGGCCGGCCCGAAGAGCACGTCGAAGGCGGGCGCCGCGCGCACGATGGCCGCGGCGTAGCAGCGGCCGAGCGTGGCGATGGCCTCACCGTCGCTGAACAGGCCGGCGTTGAAGAAGTAGGGACTCTCGCGGCCTGATTTGAGCGTGAAACGCCCGAAACGCAGCGCCTGGCGCGAGAGCGCGAGGTCAATGAAGGTGAGCTGATAGTCCTGCATGCCGCTATCATTGCCCGATGCACATGGACCGCGTCAATGTCCGGCGGCCAGGCGGGCGGGGATGGTTGCAGGCGCTCGGGGTCTATCGCGAGCCCCGGACGCTCGCGATGCTCTTCCTCGGCTTCTCCAGCGGACTGCCGTTCTATCCGGCCTTCCAGACCATGACCCTGTGGCTGCGCGAGTCGGGTATCGGGCTGCAGCTGATCGGCATGGTGGCATGGGCCACCATCCCCTACTCCCTGAAATTCGTATGGGCCCCGGTCGTGGACCGGATGCCGCTGCCTGTCCTCTCCCGCCTCCTCGGCCGCAGGCGCGCGTGGCTGCTGCTCGCGCAGTGCTGCATCGCCATCGGCCTGTTGCAGCTCGCGGCGAGCAATCCGGCGGCGGACATGCGCCGCATCGTGGTCTGGGACCTGTTCCTGACTTTCTTCGGGGCGACCCAGGACATCGCCATGGACGCCTGGCGGATCGAGTCGGCTCCGGTGTCCATGCAGGGCGCCATGGCGGCCGCCTATCAGGTCGGATTCCGCATTGCGTTGATCGCCGGCAGCGCCGGCGCCCTCACCATCGCGCAGGCGGTCAACTGGCACGTGAGTTACCTCTGCATCGCCTCGCTCGCCTCGGTCGGGATGTTGACGACGCTCTTCATCCGCGAGCCGCAGGCTTCGGCCTCGCGCGAGACGGCAGACCAGGAAGCTCGCGCGGTCG
>DASVWT010000198.1:0-2924 GCA_036393055.1 Steroidobacteraceae bacterium | reverse complement strand
CGGAGCATGTCCCAGATGTATTCGTGGCTCGTGCGCGCCATCGCCGCGGGGCTCGCGGGCAGGATGTCGGCGAGAAACTCGCCGAAGGTGCCTTCCCAGCGCTGGGCTCGATGCAGCTTGCTGAAGGAGCTCAGCGACTCGATGAAGGCGGAACGGCTCGTCGATTCCGGGTCAGTAGAAAGCGATCGCATCGTCCTTCCCTCCCGTTTCAGTTGGTGGTCCTATGGAGGATGGACCGTTCATGACAGCGGATCGTTCCACCATTACGCAAAGCAAAATGCATGCCCATCGATCCTGGGATGCGGAGATAAAGGCGGGAACGGGTCCGCGCGCATGAGGACATCTTATGTTCTGTCCGCGGGCAGCGCTACTGCATGCAAGACCCGAAAGCGAGCACTGCTTCAGAGTTTCCGTGACGAGCTGTCGCGAGCACCGGACAGGGCTGTCGGTACTGTGAACTGCGGCACTGCGATACCTCGGCCGCGCCATATGCTCCATAAAACCGCGATTTGCGTGCGTTATCAAGCGGGTGGGGAGACCGACCAGTGGCCAATCCAGCATCGAGTGCGCCTCGGAACGTCGAGTCCGGTCATACCGGCGGCTCGGTGGAGACACCCTCCCCCGTGGCGCGACCGTCAGTCGATCTGACGGCTCTCACCGCTCGCGATGACTTCCTGCTCGAGCTGGGAGAGGCGCTCGGCGGACAGGCATCGGTCCATCCGGTCGACTCGATTGACACCGCAATCGGTCAACTTGCGAGTGCCAAGCGCGGCCAGATGCTGGTGATCGATGCACGTGGGACGAGCGACGTCCGCGCCGACGTGCAGCGCGCTGTTCAGCAGGCACCGAACGCAGTGGTGGTGGTGTTTGCCGAGACGGACTCCGAGAAGCAGGTTGCATCGGCGGTCAAGGGCACCAGTGTCTTTGCGGTGCTGACGATCCCGATCGAAGGAGCGAAGACTGCCGCGGTGCTGGATGCCGCCATAGCCGATGCCGTGAGCCGCAACGCTGCCGCGCGCGGCGCGGAACGGCCTGCGGCCGCCGCCGGCTCCGCTGGCGCCTTGACACTCGACTCCTTCCGTCCCGCCATGTCCTCTTCCGCCGCTCCCGAGCCCCAGGGACCAGAAGAAGAAGGTGGGCGCAACTGGGCGGTATGGGCCGGCTTGGGTATCGTCGTCGTTGCTCTGGCTGTGGGAGGCGCCTGGTACTTCACGCACGGCAAGAAGGCGGGCGGCACCGGTACGGTAGCGGAAGCTTCGGGAACGATTGGCTCCCACACCGAGACGGCCGCGAAAAGCGCAGCGGTTCTGCCACAGCCTGCCGTCGACACGTCGATCGTGAACGGCCAGGTCGACGATCTGCTGGAGAAGGCGCGGCGCGCGATGCGCGATCGGCGCTACACGGCACCAACCGGCGACAACGCACTCGTATATTACCGGTCCGCGCTCGCGGCCGACCCCACCAGCGGCGAAGCCAAAGATGGCCTGCGGCGCGTGGGCGATGTACTGGTCTCGCGCTTCAGTGACGCGATCTCGGGCAGCCATTACAGCGACGCCGCCCTGGCGCTGGCCACTCTGAAGCTGGCGCAGCCGGCGGACTCGCACCTCGGGCCCTTCCAGCTGCAGCTCTCGACGGCGGAAATGTCGAAAGCGCTGAGCGACGGCAACGCCGACCGCGCGGGTGCGCTGCTGCGCCAGGCGCAGCAATCCGGCGCCATCCCCGCCGCGCAGCTTGCGGCCTGGCGCGCGCAGGTCGCGCACATGCAGCAGGCCGACAAGGTGCAGAGCCTGGCGGCGCTGGTGCTCGATCGCATCCGCGCCGATGAGCTGACCAGCCCTTCGGGGGACAGCGCACAGGCGTATCTCGGCCAGCTGCGGGCAGCGGCACCCTCCGCGCCGGCGACGCAGCGGGCGGCGAGCGCCCTGGTGAGTGCGTTCTTCAGCAAGGCCAGGCAGAACGCGCTCTCCGGCGACACGGCCGACGAGGGACGCTGGCTCGCGGCAGCGCGTGCGAACGGCGCCTCGGCTGCGGACGTCACGGAGTTTCAGCGGCAGATCGCCACCGCGCAGGCAAAGGCCGCGCGCGTGAAAACCGATCACCTGGTGTCCCTCATCGGACAGCGCCTGCAGAGCGGCGCGCTCACCTCGCCTGCCGGCGACAGCGCGGCGGACTACCTGCAGCAGCTCGAGGACAGCCATCCAGCCGGATCCCTCCAGGCCGCCGCCGCGCAGGACAGGAGCCTGCTCGCAGCGAAGCTGATCGCGCGCGCCCGCGGCGAGATGCGCGCCGCAGAGACGGACCAGGCCAATGCGGACCTGTCGGCGGCGACTCAGTGGGGCGCGACTGCGGCTGCGGTGGCAGCGGTCCAGCGCTTGGGCGCCGGCTCGCAGACGCAGGCGCGGCCGGCCGCAGGGCCTGACCTGGCGGCGCTCGCGGCACAGCTGAAGCGCACGCGATACGTGGCGCCCGAGTATCCCGATCGCGCCCTGAACAATCGGGTCAGCGGCAGCGTGACGGTGCAGTACGTCGTCGACAAGAAGGGCTATACGACCGACGTGCAGGTCATCGATTCGACCCCGCCGGGCGTGTTCGACCGCGCGGCAATCGATGCCATCCGGCGCTGGCGTTACCGGCCCGCGAGATACAACGGCGCACCGGTCGAGGTGCCCGTGCGTACGCGCATCCGCTTCGAGCTGCCGAACTAGCTCTCCCTCGGGCCAGGAAGAACCAACATGAAAGTCGCAGGCGCAGATCGCAATCGCCGGCTGATCACGGCCGGCGCAGGCACGGTCCTCGCCGTGGTGATGGGCCTCGCCCTGCTCGCCGGCTTCAGGCTGGCGACGCGGATCCGCTCCAGCATCACGGCGCTGCAGACCGCGAGCGAGCTTCAGACCTATCCGGGCGTCATCGCCCAGCAGCTGACG
>DASVWT010000197.1:0-10826 GCA_036393055.1 Steroidobacteraceae bacterium | reverse complement strand
CCTCCAGGTTGGTGGCGGGGTAAAGGCGCAGGAACTCGCCGGCGAGCGGGCCGTAGCGATCGCGAATCACCTTTTCGTACTGGGCGGCGCTGGCCGGTACGGGTGGGGCGAGCACCCGCAGCGAGCGAATCTCGCCGCTGTTGAAGCCGGCCAGGATGGGCACGTGCGCCTGATCGCCCTTGTCGAACGCGGTGACCATCTGCTCCGGGAGCACGTGGCCATCGACGGTGCCCCATGGCCCGAAAGCGGCGGCCGCGGCAGCATTGGTCAACTTCAGGGGATCCATTGCCCGCAGGGCGGCTATGTTGGAGGCGTGCAGCGCAGCGGCGAGCCGCAGGCCCCCTTCCTCGCCGGAAGGCATACCGTACTTGCTCTCCTTGAGTGACGGCATGGAGATCATGTAGGCGCTCTCCGCGATCGCCTTTGTGAAAAGACCACGCGCCTCCGGCGACACCATCAGGTACATGACGCTGAGTCCCCCCGCGGACTCACCGGCGATCGTCACGTTAGCCGGGTCGCCGCCGAAGGTGGCGATGTTGCGCCGCACCCATTTGAGCGCGGCGATCTGGTCGAGCAGGCCGTAGTTGCCGGAGACGCCCTGGGGGGATTCCGCACTCAATTGCGGATGCGCCAGCCAGCCGAGCACGCCCAGCCGGTAATTGATGGACACTACGACGACACCGTGCTCGGCAAGACGGGCGCCGTCATAGAGCGGATCGCGGCTGGCGCCTCCCCAGAGCGCGCCACCATATATCCAGAAGAATACCGGAGCATCGTGCGCGTCGGCTGGAGCCCAGATGTTGAGCGTCAGGCAGTCCTCGCTCATCGGCATCGGCGGCTCGACGTAGACGCTCACGAAGGTGCTCGCAGGCTGGAAGCATTCCGGCCCGAATGCTGTCGTCTGACGTACCCCTTGCCAGCGCGGCAGCGGGAGCGGCGGCTTCCAGCGCAGCTGCCCAACCGGCGGACGCGCATACGGGATGCCTTTGAAGACGCGCAGATTGCCTTCGATCGTCCCTTTCATCCTGCCTGCCGGTGGGTTCACGCTCGCGCGACTCTGCGCCTGCGCAAGAGCGCGCGAGGCAGGGGTGCCGGCAGCATGGGACGGCGCCATGCCGAGGAGGCAGGCGGCGGCGCCGGCCGTGACGAGGAGAGCACGAAGCTGGATCATGTTGCATCGACTCCGGTGGCGCGGTTGTCGCCTCGCAGGACGTGCGCCAGCGCAAGGAAAATCAGGATGGCGATCACATAGAACGGCGTCAGAGAATACAAGGCGATCTGCAGCGAGTGCTCGGGATGGGCCGCGTGAAAGAAATCGCTCATCTCGCCGACGAAGGCCGGCCCGAGACCGAGGCCGATGAAATTCATGACGAGCAGCAGCAATGCGCCCGCCATGACGCGCTGATCCGGCCGCACTTCCTCCTGCACGAGCGCGATCGAGGAGGATAGATAGAAATAGTTCAGGAACATCGGTCCGGTGAGAAGCCCCAAGGCGAGCGGCCAGGAGGGCGCCCAGACGAAGGCGACATAGAGCGGAATTGCGAGGACCAGGGATGCCGCGGGCACGGTGGCGTAAGCGGTCTTCGAGCGGCGGGTGAGCCGATCGACCACCTGTCCGGAGACCAGCATGCCTGCGCTCATTGCGATACCGACGACGAGCGCGTACCAGATGGCGATCTGATCGAGCGTCATGCCCTTCTCGCGCATGAGGAAGAGGCTGGTGAAGTTGCCGAGGCCGTAGGTGATCATCTGGGTCGCGCCGCTGCCGAGCGCGGCGAGCACGAGAATGGGCCGGGAGAAGAACATCGCCACGGTCTCGTAAAGGCCCGATGGGGCCGCGGCAGGACGCGCCGGCGCGGGGTCCAGCCCGCCGCGCGGAGGGTCGCGCAATATCAGCCGGGTGGCGATCGCCACCAGAATACCAACAGCTCCCAGGGCGAGGAAGGCGTCCCGCCAGTTGAAGGCGGCGGCGATGGCGGCCCCGAAGGCGATACCCAAAGCCGCGCCGATCGGCGGACCGAGATTGTAGATGCCGAGCGCCTTGCCGCGGCGGCCGGGCGGGAAGTAGTCGGTGATCAGGGCGTAGGAGGGCGGAACGCCGCCGGCCTCGCCGACGCCCACCATCATCCGTGCGACGACGAGCTGCGGATAGCGTATCGCCAGGCCGCAGCAGGCGGTCGCGATGCTCCAGATGGCGCAGGCCGCCGAGAGGACGGTGACTCTGTTGGTCCTGTCGGCCAGCCAGCCGATCGGGATGGCGATGAAGCAGTAGAAGAAGGCGAAATAGAGCCCGCCGATGAGGCCGAGCTGTCCGTCCGTGATGTGCAGGGTGTCCTGGATGGGCTTCGCCAGGATGGCGAGCAGCGACCGGTCGAGGAAGTTGAGGACGTATACGCCGCAGAGCACGCCGAGCGCGATCCAGGCGCGCGGCCCAGGAGCATGGGCCGCCTGCGGCGAGGGCCTGGCACCTGCGGGAGAGTCATTCAGTGCGGCGGCTTGTCGGACGGCCATTTCCCCTGTGGTTGTAATTCATTAGGACGAGAGTGAAGAGGCTACCACAGGCCGGGCGGCACCCGGAAAGTGATGAGATGGGTCAGCCCGACCGAGCCGACGAACGCCGTCCGGCCATCGGGGCCGCCGAAGGCGAGACTGGTGGGCAGGCGCAACGGTCCGTCGACCGCCATGCAGGCCAACAGGTGATCGAGCGTTCCGTTCCGCTGCTCGACTGCGCGCGCCATGGCTTCTACAGCTGCTGCGTTGGCGTCCGAATACACCACGTGCGCCGCGCCGTCCCGGTCGATCACCTGGATCGCGTTCTGGCTGATGATCGTCAGCCAGATGTTGCCTGCAGGATCGAACGTGAGGCCGTCGGGTAGGGCGCCCGGGCCGAGATTAGCGGGTCCGACGCTCTCCCTGGATCCGAGGGCGCCGTCATGCCGGATCCGGAAGCGCACGATGCGGCCGCCGAGGGTCTCGACCGCGTAAAGATGGCGGCCATCGGGCGAGACCTTCACCTCATTGGTGAGGTCGAGACCGTCGGCCACGATTTCCGCGCGCCGCCCGGCGCCGTCGCCATCGATCCTGACAATGTACCCGTCGCGCTTCGTCGATTGCAGAGCGGGTACCCAGGGTAGATTGCGCGTCATGACGGAGAGCCAGATCCGCTGCGGACCGTCCGCGCAGGCGTAGTTGACCGCTCCCAGTGGACGTCCTTCCAGGCTGTCTAACAGGACTCGCGTCTGTCCGTCCGGAGTGACGTGATAAAGGCGTCCGTCGCTGAGGCCCGCCACCACGAAACTGCCATCGGGCCGGCGGCTGAAGCCGTTGGGATCGGCTATTCCGGAGCCGAGGACTTCCGGCTCCCGGCCGGCATGCACGCGACAAACGGCGCCGCGGGCATCCGAAGCCCATACGCCTTGCCGATCCACCCAGACGCATTCGGGACGCTGCAGATCCCGCCCGTAGGGAATCAGGTCGGCCGCAGTCAGCTTGAGCGTCGAGAGAGGCATCAGCGCGGCTTGCGCGCGGCGTTCCCGCGCGCCCGGTCCGCCTCGAACCGGTATTGCTCGAAACCGGTGTCGGGGACGATCTCTCCGTCACGGTCGCCGATCCGATCCCATTGGGCGAGGAGCTCTTCGGCGCTCAGCCGCTCATCCGGCAAATGGATGCCGCGGGTCATGGTGATGTGCGCCTGCTCGAAGCTGCCCGCGCCCGCGAGGACCACCTGCTTGTTGGGCGCCGCTTCGCTCGCGAGGGCGACCACGGCGGGACTGACCCGCCGCGGATCGAGAGCCGCCAGATCCTCCGGCGACCATAGATCGTGGGTCATCTGTGTCGCGGCGCTGGGCGCGAGACAGTTGACGTGGATGCCATGGCGCGCCCCCTCGAGCGCCAGGGTCTGCATGAGGCCGACCAGCGCCATCTTGGCCGCCGAGTAGGCCGACTGGCCGAAATTACCGTACAGGCCGGAGGAAGAGCTCGTGAAGACGATCCGGCCGTAGCCTCGCTCCTTCATATGGGACCACACGGCCTTGGTGCAGTTGACCGAGCCCATGACGTGAACGTCGAGCACCAGGCGGAAATCCGCCAGATCGAGCTTGGCGAAGGTGCGGTCGCGCAGGATGCCGGCGTTGTTGACCAGGATGTCCACCCGGCCCCAGCGGCGCAGCGCCAGCGCCGCCATGGCTTCGACCTCTCCCGGATCTTGCACGTTCGCGGTGCTGCCGAGCGCCTCGCCGCCCGATCGCACGATCTCCTCGCATACCTGATCGGCGCTCGCCGCATCGAGATCATTCACCACCACCCGCGCGCCGCTGCGGGCGAGCGCGAGCGCATGTGCCCGGCCGAGCCCCCGGCCGGCGCCGGTGACGATCGCCACGCGTTGCGACAACAAGCCCGTCATAGATACCCCCGTCCCGTGACGTGGCCGCGCCGGGCCACGAAGATATTATTTCTCGTGTGAATGAACTTGACAAGCGCCGGTCGAGCTGAGACGCTTTGGCCCGCCGCGCCATAGGACGCGGTCCAGAAAAGTGCGGGGGAACCATGAAGATCAGTGCATTCGTCAGCCTGGCCCTGGTGGTGGGCGGTGCCGCATCGGCCGCAACCGCATTGCCGACAGGCGCCTCGGCCGGCGGCCCGCAGGATTCATCGGCCGGCAGCTCCACGGAGTCGGCGCCGGCCCTGCAGGAGGTCGTGGTCACGGCCGAGAAGCGCACCACCAATCTGCAACAGACGCCGATTGCGGCCGTGGTGCTCACCGGTACGCAGCTGCTGCACAACGGAGTGATCACCGTCGACCAGCTGGAGACCGTCTCTCCCTCGCTCGCGGTCGACAACTTCGGCCAGGGGGATGAGTTCAACATCCGCGGCATCGGCAAGGCCGAGCACAATACGCAGACGCAGGCCGGCGTCATCACCTATCGCAACGGCGTGGCGTCGTTCCCGGGGTATCTCGAGGATGAGCCGTTCTACGACATCTCGAACATCGAGGTGCTGCGCGGCCCGCAAGGGACGTTCGCGGGCGAGAACTCGACCGGCGGCGCCGTGTACATCACCGAGGCGCCCCCGAACTTCAATGGCGTGAACGGCTATGTGGTGGGACAGTACGGCAACTACAACGACGCCATGCTGCAGGGCGCCGTCAACCTGCCGGTCAGCGATACCGTCGCCACACGCATCGCCTTCTATGACGAGTATCGCGACACCTTCTTCCACGTCACCGGTCCGTACATCGGCGGCAAGGGCGCGTTGAAGCAATCCTCCATCCGGTTCAGCCTGCTGTGGAAGCCCTCGGACCAGTTGAGCGCCCTCTGGCAGACTACTTACTCCTACGTCGACAACGGCGGCTACATGGCCTCCCCGGCCACGGCGAAAACGCCGCTCTACGATGTCAGCGCGAACGGTCCGGACGCAGCCATCGACCAGATCGCGCGCACTACCCTCAACGTCAATTACAAGATGGACAGCGGCATCACGCTGCGCTCAATCACGGGCGTGCAATGGGGGCGCTCGGTATACGAGACCGACCTGGATGGCACGGACAAGCTGAACTTTACGTTCAAGGATCTCGTCCCCGGGGAGATGTACTCGCAGGAGTTCGACCTGATCTCGCCGGAGACCGGCTTCCTGACCTGGGTCGCGGGCGTCTACTACCAGGGCCTCGATTACTCCTACCCGCTCGGCCAGGGGTACGTGCTCGGCTACCCGCCGGGCGTATTCGACCAGTACATCGAGGGCAAGGTGCCCAACGATACGGCGGCCGCATTCGGTCAACTTGGGTTTCATTTCAGTCATGGCTGGAAGTTTCAGCTCGGCGCCCGGTATTCCTGGAACGACACGACCAACCGCATCTACAACGTGATCCCGGAATTCTTCTATAACGAGTATGCCCATCAGAGCGAGCACGACGACCGGTTGACCGGCAAGGCGGACCTGAGCTGGACGGTCAATGCGGACAATTACCTGTATGCGTTCGTCGCGACCGGCTACAAGCAGGGCGGCCTCAACCTCCCGATCGGGACCCAGTATCAGCAGCCGTTTCGCGCCGAGTACGTGACGGACTACGAGCTCGGCTGGAAGGCCTCGGCGCTCGACGACCACCTGCGGACGCAGCTGGATGGCTACTATGACAAGTACCACAACTTCCAGGTGACGATCGGCGATCCGCTGCTGCCGACACAGGGTCTGGAGGTGAACAGTCCTTCGCCGACGACCCTCTACGGCATCGAGCTGTCCGCGCAGGCTGTGCTGGGTCAGTTCTCCTTCAATGCCAATCTCGGGTGGGAGCACACGAGCCTCGGGACATTCTTCGCCACCGACAATCGTCTGCCGGTCGCGGGGACATGCGACCCCATGCTGGGTCCCGCGTCACTGAGCTGTGTGGATCTGTCCGGGCACCCGCAGTCGTATGCGCCCAGCCTCACCTACAACTTTGGCCCGCAGTACGTGATCGATCTTGCCGGGGACAGCACACTGATTCTGCGCGCCAATTATTCGCACGTCGGCTCGCAGTGGGCGACGCTCTTCGACAACGCGGCGTTGGGAGACTATCTCGGTGCGCGCAACCTGACGTCGGCGGATGTGACCTATGGATTGGGCGACTGGAGGTTCACCCTGTACGGCACGAACCTGACGAACGAGGCCTACGTCGCCGCGGCGGATGCCGGGTTGCGCTGGGCGGGTTATCCGCGGCAGTACGGCGTCCGTGTCATGAAGACCTTCTAGCCGGACGGGGATGCATGCGGCTGGAGGTTGGCTACGGGCCATGGCCCGCTCATAGAGAGGATACGCGGGGACGATGCAGCGGTACGCTTTGACGGTGGACAAGTTTCTGGATCACGCCGCCAAATGGCATGCGACGGCATGCGTGGTGACGGCGGGTGGCGGCGGCGAGACCGGGCGGATCACTTATCGTCAGCTCAACGAGCGATGCCGGCGGGCGTCCGGAGCGATGCTGGATCAGGGACTCGGCCAGGGCGATCGGATCGCGACGCTCGCGTGGAACACGCAGGATCACCTGACGCTGTACTACGCGGCGATGGGCGCCGGTATGGTGTGTCACACACTCAATCCCCGCCTGAGCGTCGCCCATCTGATCGAGATGGTCAACGAAGCCGGGGACCGCTGGATCGCGGTGGGCGGGGGATTGCAGGCACTGGCGCGGCAACTCCTCGCGGGCTGCCCGAGCCTGCAGGCGGTGATCCTGCTCGACGGCCAGGCGCCGGAGGAGGACTTTCACGGCCGCGCGCGCCGGTGGAGTCTCGAGGACTTGCTGCGGCTCTTTGGACGCACCGCGCGCTGGGGCGATTTCGATGAGGATGCGCCCGCCGGGCTGTGCTACACCTCCGGGACGATCGGCAAGCCGCGGGGGGTGCTCTACACCCATCGCTCAAATTACCTGCACACGCTGCGCGCCCTGCAGGCCGATGCGATCGCCCTCAGCGCCGAGGATGCGGTGCTGATCGCGGTGCCGATGTTCCATGCCAACGGCTGGGGCTTTCCGTTCGCCGGCCCGGCGGTGGGGGCGAAGATGGTGCTGCCGGGCAGGAGCACCGAGCCGGCACACCTGTGCGATCTGATCGAACAGGAGCGGGTGACCGTCGCGGCCGCCGTGCAGACCGTGTGGCTCGGACTGGTCGAGCACCTCGAGAAGACCGGCGGCGAGCTGCCGACGCTGCGCCGCATCATCATCGGCGGCTCGCATTGTCCCGAGGCATTGTTGCGGCGGATCGAGGAGCGCCTCGATGTGCGGGTGCAAACCAGTTGGGGAATGACGGAGCTCTCGCCGCTGGGAACGATCGAGCCCGCGAACGTCCCGCCCAGGCCCGGTCCGCGGACATCGGGGCGCACGCCGATGGGACTCGATCTGAAGCTGGTGGACGCCGACGGAGCCGCCCTGCCCGAGCAGCGCATGCACATCGGGCGGCTGATGGTGAAGGGCGCGAGCGTTGCGGAGCGCTACTTCGACCAACCGGAGCCGATGCTCGATGCGGAAGGCTATCTCGATACGGGCGATCTCGCGCTGATCGACGAGTCGGGTTATCTCACCATCACCGGACGGGCGAAGGATCTGATCAAATCGGGCGGGGAGTGGATCAACCCGCGGGAAATCGAGGACATCATCGGCAGCCTGCCGCAGGTTGGCCTCGCGGCCGTGGTCGGGCGGCCGGATCCCAAATGGGGCGAGCGGCCGGTCCTCATCGTCGAGGCACGCAAACCGCAGACGATCGAGCGCGAGACGCTCCTGGCGGCGCTGCGGGGCAAAGTGCCTGACTGGTGGCTGCCGGAGGAGGTCGTGCTGCTCGAGAAGATGCCGCTCGCGGCCACGGGAAAGATCGACAAGAAGCGCCTGCGCGCGGACCTCGCGCGCGGCCAGGGCGGGCCGGCGGAAGAGGATTAATGCTAATCTTCGCGCTCCCCGAGCGGCTTTTCGTGGAAGGTTGCGAAGATGGCGAGGCGTCTCACGAGCAGGCGAAGACCGCGTACCAAGGCGGAGCAGCGCGCCGAGACGCTCGAGCAGATGCTCGATGCCGCCGAATATCTCTTCTCCAAACACGGCCTGAACGGCGTGACGCTGCGCGACGTCGCGTTGAAAGTCGGCGTGCACACCTCGCTCATGCACTACTACTTCGCCGACAAGCGGCGCCTCTTCGAGGCGGTGTTCACACGGCGAGCCGGCACGACCAGCAGCCGCAGACTCGACGCCCTGGATCACTACGAGCGGGAATGCGACGGCTCACCGACGGTCGAGGGGGCATTGCGCGCGTTTCTGGACACGGACCTGGAGCTCTACATCAACGGCGGCGAAGGCTGGCGCAATTTCGCCGCCTTCGCCTCGCAGGTGAGCAACTCCCCGGAAGGGGCCGCGATGATGGATCTGCACTTCGATCCGGTCGTGCTGAAGCTGATCGGCATCCTGAAGAAGGCACTGCCCGGTTGCTCGGATGCAGACATCTTCTGGGGCTACGATTTCGTGACGGGTGCATTCATGCACGTGCTCGGCCGCACCGGCCGCATCGATCGCCTCTCCAGCGGTGCGTGCAAGTCCGATGATTTCGCGGCGGCCAAGGACCGTCTGGCGCGCTTCATGGCGGCCGGGTTCGTGGCCTTGTGCGGTGCATCCGCGAGGTCCGCGAAGCCGCCCGCGGGACGCAGGAAGAGCGCCCGCTGAGCCGCGGCAGGGCGGCGCCGGTCGCAACCCGGGCGCCGGTGTGGCAGCCTAGAAGGCCGCCGATGAGGAAACGAACGGTCTGCGAGGGGAAATCATGCCGGATACCAGATTCATCATCCGCAAAGCGGCGGTGCTCGGCGCCGGAGTGATGGGCGCTCAGATCGCGGCGCACCTGCTCGATGCGCGCGTGCCGACGATCCTCTTCGACCTGCCCGCAAAGGAGGGGGACAAGAGCGGCATCGTCAGGAAGGCCATCGAGGGGCTGAAGAAACTGCAGCCCTCACCGCTCGCCGGCCGGGACACGGCGACCCTCATCCGGGCGGCCAATTACGACGAGCATCTTTCCCTGCTCGCCGGCTGCGACCTGGTGATCGAGGCGATCGCCGAGCGCCTGGACTGGAAGACGGACCTGTATCGCAGGATTGCGCCGCATCTCGGGCCGCGCGCGATCTTCGCATCCAACACCTCGGGACTCGCGATCGCGAAGCTCGCCGAGGCCCTGCCGCCGCAGCTGCGCCCCCGGTTCTGCGGCGTACATTTCTTCAATCCGCCGCGCTACATGCATCTGGCGGAGATCATTCCCTGCGAGGAGTCGCAGCCGGCCGTGCTCGATGCGCTGGAGCGGTTCCTCGTGACCACGCTCGGCAAGGGCGTGATTCGCGCCAAGGATACGCCCAACTTCGTCGCCAACCGCCTCGGGGTGTTCTCGATGTTGGCGACGATCGCCAATGCCGAAAAATTCGGGATACCTTTCGACGTCGTCGACGATCTGACCGGCCCGCGGCTCGGGCGGCCGAAATCCGCCACTTTCCGCACGGCCGATGTCGTCGGTCTCGATACCTTCGCCCATGTGGTGAAGACCATGCAGGACAGCCTGCCTGAGGACCCGTGGCACGCTCTGTTCCGCTCCCCGCCCTGGCTCACCCGGCTCATCGAGGCCGGAGCGCTCGGCGCCAAGACGCGAAGCGGCATTTATCGCAAGAAGGGCAACGACCTGCGGGTGCTCGATCCGGCCAGCGGCGAGTACGTCGAGGCTGGCCGCAAGGCCGACGGCAGCGTCGTCGAGATCCTCAAGCTCGCGGATCCGGCGGAGCGGCTGCGGCGGTTGCGGGCCAGCGACCATCCCCAGGCGCAGTTTCTCTGGGCGTGCCTGCGCGACGTGTTCCACTACAGCGCGCATCACCTCGCTGAGATCGCGCATTCCGCCCGCGACGTGGACTTCGCGATCCGCTGGGGCTTCGGCTGGAAGACGGGTCCCTTCGAGATCTGGCAGGCCGCGGGCTGGCCGCAGGTGGCGCGCTGGATCGAAGAGGACATCGCGGCCGGCAAGGCTCTCGCCGGCGTGCCGCTGCCTGCCTGGGCACGGCAGGCGGACCGCCAAGGCGTGCACTTCCCCGCCGGCTCCTACGATGCCGCGGGCAACAGGCTGGTGGGACCCTCGACGCTCGATGTCTACCGGCGCCAGCTCTGGCCCGAGACCGTGCTCGGCGCCGCCCCGAGGACGCTCGGAGACACGGTGTACGAGAACGCGGGGGTGCGGGCCTTCACCACCGGAGATGACGTGCTGGTCGTCTCCTTCAAGACCAAGGCGCACTCGATCAGCCCGGACGTTCTCGAGGGCTTGAATCGCGCGCTGGACCTGGCGGAGGAAGCC
>DASVWT010000196.1:0-16618 GCA_036393055.1 Steroidobacteraceae bacterium | reverse complement strand
CGCCAACAGCCGCCTGGCGGAAGGCCAGAAGCTCGCCGCCTTCTCTGCCGGCGTCCCGAGGCTCGTCCAGGGCGGTCCGCCACGGCCGGCGGACTGCCCCGCAGACGGGAGCCTGCCCGGCGGGGATCCCTGCGCCGCGCGTCCCGCCGCGGACTCTCTCACGCCGGCGCGTGCCTGCGACTCATAGCTCACGGGACCAGGTTCCAGGTGTCGAGGCATACAGGTCTCATGCCGCTTCCTCGGGCGAGAGCTGCGAGGCAACGATCTCGGCGTAGGTGGGGCAGTGTCGCAGCAGATCCGCGTGCCGGCCGACGCCGACCAATGTTCCGCCATCGAGCACCGCGATCTGATCGGCGTCCCTGATGGTCGCGACGCGCTGGGCGACGATGATGACTGCCGCATGGCGGGCGACCGGGCGCAGAGCCGCGCGCAGGCGTGCCTCGGTGCCGAGATCGAGCGCGGAGAAGGATTCGTCGAACAGATAGATCTCGGGCTGGCGGACCAGGGCGCGTGCAATGGCGAGCCGCTGCCGCTGGCCCCCGGAGATGTTGATGCCACCCTGCGCGATGGACGCTTCGAGCCCGCCCTTCATGGCAGCAACGAATTCCTGCGCCTGGGCGATCTCGAGCGCCCGCCACATCTGCTCCTCCGTGGCCTCGGGGTTGCCGTAGCGAAGATTGCTCGCCACCGTGCCGGAGAAAAGATATGCCCTCTGCGGGACGAGTCCGATGCGGCTCCAGAGCAGATCCGGATCGAGCTCGCGCACGTCCACCCCGTCGATGAGGACCGCGCCCTCACTGACATCGAGCAGCCGCGGAATCAACGAAACCAGTGTCGTCTTGCCCGCCCCCGTGCTGCCGATCACCGCGAATGTCTGGCCTTCCGTGACACGGAAGGAGACATCGTGCAGCACGGACTCCGCGGCGCCCGGATAACTGAATCTCACTCCCCGAAACTCGACCTGTGCGCGCAGCGCGACGGATGCCACTGGCTGCGTCGGCGGCGCAATGGCGGACGCGGTGCCGAGCACTTCGGTGATCCGCTCCGCGGAGACCGCCGCGCGCGGGATCATCATGAGCATGAAGGTCGCCATCATCACGGCGAGCAGGATCTGCGCGAGGTACACCAGGAAGGCGGTCACATCACCGATCTGCGTCTGTCCGGCGCCGATCCTCACGGCGCCGAACCACAGCACCGCGACGCTCGAGACGTTGAGGATGATAACGATGGCCGGAAAGAGCAGCGCCATCAGCCGGCCCGCCCGCAATGACGTGTCCATCAGATCGCCGTTGGCCTGCTCGAATCTCGCGGTCTCGGCAGGCTCGCGCACGAACGCGCGCACCACACGGATGCCGCCGATCTGCTCCCGCAGGATGCGATTGACGACATCGACGAGCTTCTGCATCCGCCGGAACTGCGGCACCATCCTCACCGCCACGATCCCGATGACGGCCGCCAGCACGGGGACGCTGACTCCCAACAGCCAGGAGAGCCCCGGATCCTCGCGCAGCGCCATGATGATGGCCCCCACTCCCATGATGGGCGCGGAGATCATCATGGTGCTGCTCACCGCCATGAGGGACTGGACCTGCTGCACGTCGTTGGTCGTGCGCGTGATGAGCGAGGGCGCGCCGAACTTCGCCACCTCCCGCCCGGAGAATCCCATGACGCGGCGGAACAGGGACGCGCGCAGATCGCGTCCGAAGCACATGGAGGTCTGCGCGCCAAAGTAGGCCGCCGCCACCGAGAAGGCGATCTGCCCCAAGGTCATGAGCAGCATCCAGCCGCCGGTCCGCAGGATGTAGGCGGTGTCCCCTTTCACGATGCCGAGGTCGATGATGTCGGCGTTGAGGCTCGGCAGATAAAGCGAGGCCATGGTCGAAAGGAGCTGGAATACCGCGATGGCCAGGAGCCCGCGTCCATAGGGGCGGAGGTGCTCGCGCAGCAGCCGGATCAGCATCGAATGTCCCTAACCATTCGCCCGGATGAAAAGGGCGGCAGTCTACCGTAGACTGACGCAATTTAGTCCTGTTTGCGCCACGCTTGTGCCGCTTACGGGACGGAGACCGAGGTAACCATGGATCCGCGACTGGTCACTCCTTATCTAATCGTCGCCATCGTCATCTGGGCGCTCTATCGGCGCATGCGGCGGTCGTTCGGACGCCAGCGCGTTCGCGACGGACGCATGTGGATCAGGATCGGGATCCTGACCGTGGCGGCTCTCCTGATCGCCAGCGAAGTCGCACGTGACATCACGGTACTCGGCGCGCTGCTCGCCGGTATCGCCTGCGGCGCCGGGTTCGCTTACATCGGGCTGAAGCACACGAAGCTCGAAGTGAGTGCCGAGGGCCGCTTCTACACGCCGCACGCGTATATCGGTCTCGTCGTCGCGGCCCTCTTCGTGGGCCGGCTGCTCTATCGTTTCCTCGGCGTCTACAACGGCACGCTTCCGCCTGCCGAGGCAGGGCAAAACCTGGCCGCCATCTATCGGCACAGTCCTTTCACTCTCGCCGTCTTCGGAGCGCTGGTCGGCTACTACGTGCCTTATTACCTCGCGATCCTGCGGCGCGTACGTCCAGCCGTCGCTTCGGGCGGGCAGACCGTCGTTACCGGCCCGCAGGCAAAGTAGCCCGCCCACCCTGAGGTCCTACAGGGCCGCTCGCGGCGAGAACGCTGCCGGGCAGAGCCATCCTGGCGCGCGCGGCTATCGGCCGGACTTGCGCCTCTGCGCCTCTTCCCGTTGTTTCAGCAGGAACGGCCGGTCGATATGCGAGGCGTACTGCTCGACATCTCTGGCGCCGACACCGCACCCGGTGAAGTGCTCTTTCCATCCGCTCACGACTCGCGCGACGGCCCGAGCTTCGCTCACCGCCTCGTCCTTGCCCAGCGCGAACAGCCCGGACATCGAAAGGGCGTTGTCGATCGTAGAGTCCGCAGCCCGCTCTCCCACGCGCATCTGCTGGAATCCCAGCGCCTGGCCCGAGGGAAGGACGTCATAGGCTGGAGCCAATTCGTACTGCTGCCCCTCGGTGACGATGAGCGCATGGTTCTTCTCATGGTCGTCCGTGTTATCCATGAGTATGTTGAATATCATGCGGCGGAACAATTCCCTCATGTCGGTCACGTACCGCTCCCCTGCAGATACTCCCCGCCGCCTCAGCAGCTGCGCGAGCTCCGGGTAGCCGAACTGCTCTCCAGCGGCACGAAGCCCCACCGCAGCGGACAGGCAGTGCCGTCTTGCGGCGCCGTCACGATCAAAGCGCCTGATCGCAACCGCATGACCGACCGTCAGCCGCACCGCCTTCGTGGGCGCGCTTCGTATCTGCGCCCGGCGCGCGAGAGTCATCGTCGCGTGCTCGATGAGCGGTGTGTCGGCCGGCTCCCCGTCGGAGAATTTCACGACCCACTGCTCGCCGCCGATCTCGAGAAGCGCCTTGGGGCGGGCACCACCCATTGTCGCCCCTGGAGAGATGAGGCGCCTCAGTGCCGGAGGAATCGGCTCGTTTTCCTGGATCTTCCGGACCAGCTCGTGGATCCGATCAGCTTCCTTCAGCGTCGGCAGCGGCCCGAGGCGCCGCGGCAGGTACTGTTCCGCCGAGGTCGAGACACCGAGAGCACCGAAGCGGTCATCGCCCGCGAAGTACAGATATTCGAGAAGGGATAGGCGCGAGGGCTGGTCGATGAAGCGGATTACGCGCTCCCCCCAGCGATCCGGCCTCGCATCATCGACAGCGCCAGCCGCGGTGTTTCTCTCGGTCGGCAGAAATTCCTGATCGAGCAGCGGCAGGTCCTCGCTGAGCGGGAATCCCCCCTCGAGCCATTCCGCCGAGTACCGCAGCGAGACGCCCTGGTTGGAGCGGATGAGCGTCAACTCGCCGACGTGACGCGGATTGGCGGGCTCGCTCAAAAGCCACAGGTGGAGTCGATCGGTGGGCAGGTAGCCTCCGGCATTCATCCGCTGCCTCCACGCCGTCGATTCCGCACGAGGCGCGCCTGCGCCGAGGCGGCGGTTCGAGCAGCACGCCGCCTGACCGCTTCGCGGACGTCGCTCTCCAGCGCACCCCTGTCCTGCGCTGGCGCTGCGAGTTCCGGCAGCGCGCCGACTCTTCCGATCAACCACAGCGCGGTCGCGTACAGTCCGACGCCTACGCCCGGATCGCCTTTCTCCAGGCGAATCAGAGTCGGTACCGAGCAACCCAAGCGCCGCGCCCACGCGCGCTGGGACTCCCGGCGCCTCACTCGCGCAATGGCCAGGTTTTCACCCAACCCCCGCAGCGCCTGAGCCGCAACGGGAGGAAGAGTCTCAAGGGCTGGGGGGGACCTTGGCACAAATGTATATTATCAAAACTCTTAATTTGATCAAGTCTTTGTTACCACTATGGCCGCGAAGCCCAAGCCTCGGCCTCATTGGCTATGGCAAGAACAGCTGCGCCACAGCCTCGGGGTTTGAGGGAAAGTACCCGTGGAAATACGTCGCCACCAGCCGCCCGTGACGGTATATCGCCTCTCCGGCCAGCGCGGAGAGCGCCCGCTCTGTGTGCACCGCAGGAATGAGCGGCGTCTCGATCGTGGAGTGGTGGAAGGCGTGGCCGCGCATCTTCCCGCCCGGCAAAGGTGCGGTGTGGTAACCGATGCTCTGCAGGCGCGTGTGCAGGGTCCCCTCCCCTGGCAGGATGCCGGCCATGCTTCCCCGCCTACCCTGATGGTCCGTCAAGGCGTCCAACAGATACAGCATCCCGCCGCACTCCGCGTACACGGGCTTGCCCGAGCTGACGTGTTGACGCAACGCATCCGCCATCTCACGATTGGCGCTCAAGCGCTCGAGGTGCAGCTCCGGATAGCCGCCGGGCAGGTAGACACTGTCGACGGCCGGCAGATCCGTAGCCGCCAGGGGCGAGAAAAACACCAGCTCGGCACCCAGGACCCGCAGCAGGTCGAGATTGGCGGGATAGAGAAAGGCGAACGCCCGATCCCGCGCGATCCCAACGCGAACACCGGAGAGCGGACGCTCGAGTGCCACGGCACCCGCACTGGTACCCGCACCCGCCTCCGACTCAACACCCCCGCCGGGATCAGGGACGGACAGCTCGACTTCCGGCGGCATGTCGCTCAACTCGGTGCCGTCCAACGCCGATGCCACCGCGGACAGGCGCTGCTCGATATCCCCGACCTCCTCGGCCTGAACCAGCCCGAGGTGCCGGTCCGGCAGCTCGAAGCGGACATCGCGGGAGATGCCGCCGAGGAAGCGCATGCCCGCCGGCACTCCCTTCCTGGCGAGATCCGCGTGCCCCGGCCCGGCCACCCGGTTGGCCAACACTCCGTGAAAGGGAAGCTCCGGCGAGTAATGCGCTAGTCCATAGGCGACCGCACCGAACGTCTGCGCCATCGCCTGCGCGTCGATCACCGCCAACACCGGAATGCCAAGGAGTGTCGCCAGGTCGGCGCTGCTCGGCGTGCCATCGAAAAGACCCATGACGCCTTCGACCAGGATCAGATCGGCAGCGCCGGCAGCGTCGTAAAGAAGGGTGCGGCAATGGGTCTCACCGCCCATCCACAGGTCGAGCTGGTAGACGGGCCGTCCGCTCGCCCGCTCGAGAATCATCGGATCGAGGAAGTCCGGCCCCGTCTTGAACACCTGGACAGAGCGGCCGCGCGAGGCATGATAGCGGGCCAGCCCGGCGGTGACGGTCGTTTTCCCCTGCCCGGAGGCGGACGCGCTGATGAAGAGCGCCGGGCAGCGCCTGCGCGGCACGATCAGCGCGCCTTCGGCCGCGGTGCACGCCGAGCCTTGCGGGACCTGTCGTACGGATTCCGATCCGTGCGGTACTCGATGACCACGGGCGTTGCGAAGAGGTCGTAAGCCTTGCGGAAGACGTTCACCAGGTATCGCGTGTAGGCATCGGGAACGGAAGTGGTCTGGTTGCCGTGGATCACGATCCGCGGCGGATTTCGTCCGCCCTGGTGCGCGTAGCGCAGCTTGATCCGCCTGCCGTGCACGAGCGGCGGCTGGTGCACCGTCAACGCATGCTCCAGCGTGCGCGTCAGCGCCTTGGTCGGCATCTCCCGCATGGCTGCCTCGTACGCCCGCACGGCCGACTGCATGAGCTCGCCCACCCCGGTGCCGTGCCGCGCCGAGATGAAGTGCAGCGGCGCGAAAGCGACGAAGTCGAGCTTCAAGGCGAGTTGCCGGTGGATCTCCTCGCGCTGCTCCGCCGCGATCCCGTCCCACTTGTTGATGGCGAGGATGAGCGCCCGGCCGCGTTGCAGCGCAATGCCGAGGACGCTCGCATCCTGCTCCGACACCGTGTCATGCGCGTCCACGACCAGGATCACGACGTGCGCCTCATCGATCGCCTGCAATGTCTTCGCGACGCTCGCCCGCTCGATCACATCCTGCACCCTCGCGCGGCGGCGCATGCCAGCCGTATCGATCAGCTGGAATTTGCGCCCATCACGCTCGAACGGCACGAGGATGCTGTCGCGGGTGGTGCCGGGCTGATCGCTGGCGATGACCCGCTCCTCGCCGATCAGGCGATTGACCAGCGTGGACTTGCCGACATTCGGCCGGCCGATGATGGCGATGCGGACGCCCTCGGCCGCTGGGTCCGCCGCATCCGCCGGAGGCTCCAGCCCGGCGAGCGCCTGCTCCATCAGATCCTCGCAGCCCTGGCCGTGACTTGCCGCGATACCGAGCGGCTCTCCCAGGCCGAGGGCATGGAAATCGGCCGCGACGACGTCGAGATCCAGTCCCTCCGACTTGTTGACGGCAAGCGTCGTCGGCTTGCCGGACTTGCGGATCTGCCGCGCGACGAAGTCATCCTGGGCGGTCAGGCCTGCCCGGCCATCGACCAGCAGAATGAGCCGGTCGGCCTCGGCCACGGCGCGCTCGGTCTGCGCGCGCATCTGCGCCTCGATACCCTTGGGGTTCTCGACCAGCCCGCCCGTGTCGATCACCACGAAAGGCATCGGTCCCACACGGCCGAAGCCATACTGGCGGTCGCGCGTAAGTCCCGGCACGTCGGCGACGATCGCATCGCGCGTACCGGTGAGCACGTTGAAAAGGGTCGACTTCCCAACGTTGGGCCGACCGACGAGAGCGACGATGGGCAGCATGGGCTGCTGCGGCAGTGCTATGTGCGAGGCGACATTCGGTAGGCGCTGATGTGCCCGCCGTCGTTGATGACCACCACCTCGTTGCCTTCGACGACGGGCGGGTTGCTGATGCGCAGCCTCCCGGCCCGCACACGCGCGATGAAGGCGCCGGTGCTCTTGTCCAGGAAGTGCACGTATCCCTGGAAGTCCGCAGTGATCACGGCATCGTCACTCACCGCCACGGTCGTTAGGCCGCGGTAGCGCAGCGCCGGCTGGCTCCAGATCACCGAGCCGTTGCTGGGATTGAGCGCCTCTACGTGCCCGTCGGCCGTCGACATGTAGACCACCTTGTTGCCGAAGACCAATCCACGGTAGCTCGATGCTTTGTGCGCCCACCAGGTCTGGCCGCTCTCGAGCGCGAGCATCGTCGCATTGCCGTGATAGCCGACCGCATACACATCCTTGCCTGCCACGCTCACCGGTCCGTCGACGTCGGCCAGTCTCTGGATCTCCGTGCGGCCATGGGGCGCAGCCACCGTCGCCTGCCAGACCTGCGAGCCATCGGCCGAGTTGACCGCGACCACCTTGCCGTTGTCGAAGCCGCAGATGATCAGATCACCCGCTATGACCGGTGTCGACGTGCCGCGCAGCGATAGCGAGGGCACATCCTGCCCCGATTCCCACAGCTCATGGCCGTCGGTCGGGGACAAGCCGCGGAGCTTGCCGTCCACGGACCTCACCGCCACCACGTTGTCGGAAATGGCCGGTGGCGCGATGACCGCGCCGTTGACCAGCACCGTCCACAGCACCTTTCCGTCGGCCGCATTCAGCGCGACGACGTGGCCATCGCTCGACCCCACGACCACCAGGTTGCCCCGGACGGCCGGTCCGCCGCCAAGAGGCAACCGCGTGTTGGTGCGCCACAGCCTGTGGCCGGTTCGCAGATCGAACGCCGCGACCTCGCCCTTGTGTCCCGAAGCGAATACGCGGTCACCGTCCAGCGCCAGACCCAGCCCGAGGCGCAGCCGCTTGGCGCCGCGGTCGGACACCGAGGCGCTCCAGATGTGCTCCACGCGAAGCGTCGACTTGATCGGCCCGAGCTTCGCAGGCTGGTCCGGATTCTTGTTCTTGGAGCAGGCGGCCAGCAGGCACAGGGATGCGGCCATCGCGGCCCAGAAGCGCAGCGACCGCATGGTGTTGGTTTGCGTGGGTGGCCGGCGGCAAAGCGTCATTTCTTGCTCCCGGCGGCGACATCCGCCGCCAGATCGGAGATCTTCAGGTCGAGCAGCGCGGTATCCGCCTGCCCGCCGGTATCGCTGGCGCGGGCCAGCCGGTACTGCGCGAGGGCCGCGGCCTTGTCGCCCATCGCGTAATAGGCATCGCCGCGCGCCACCTCATAGAGCGGCGCCATTGCGCCGGGATCGGCGCCGTTCAAAGTGGCCAGAGCCTTGGAAGGCTGATGCTGCGCGATTTGCACGCGCGCGAGTCTCTGCCGCGCAACCAGCCTGAGAATGGGGTCGCGGGAGTGCTGCATGACTTCCTGCAGCTCGTCGGCGGCCCTGCCGAGCTCGGTGTCCTCGACGAACGCCTTCGCCGAAGCGAGCCGTGCCTGATCGGCGTAAGGCGAGGAGGGATACTTGCGCTCCAGGTCGCCGAGCAGAATGAACGCCTGCGTGCGGTTACCCTGCGCAAAGGCATTCTCCATCTGCACGTACATCGTACCCGCCGCAAGCTCCACGTTGTTCTGGTGGGCCTGCCACCAGCGAAAGCCGCCGAACCCGATGGCGGCGATGGCGATACCGGCTATGACGGCCGGTCCGTTCTCCCGCACCCAGCGCTTGAGCGCATCCCACTGTTCGCGTTCGGTCAGTAAATAATCGTCCACACCCCACCTCGAGGAGTCATTCTGCCGGCGCCGCGGCGCCGGTGAGCGCCGCTGCGATCGCCGCGGCTAGCTCAGGGAGCGGGCATTCGCTCTGACCCGCCTCATTGCGCAAAGGTTTCACCGCGGCAACGCCGCGCGCGAGCTCGTCATCGCCCAGGATCACCGCCAGCGCCGCGCCGCTGCGATCGGCACGGCGAAACTGTGCCTTGAAATTGCCGCCGCCCAGATTGAGATCGAATCGCCGGCCCGGCAACTCGTCCCGCAGCCGCTCGACCAGGCCGATGCCCGCGGCGCTGGCACGAGCGCCGCTCACCACCACATAGACATCGGCGGAGCGCTCCGTCGGCCCCTGACCGGCCTGCACGAGCAGCTCCACGGCGCGCTCCACCCCCATCGCGAAGCCGATCCCGGGCGTAGGCTCCCCGCCGAGCTGCGCGATGAGGCCATCGTAGCGGCCGCCGGAGCATACGGCATCCTGGGCGCCGAGTGCGTCGGTAATCCACTCGAACACGGTACGGCTGTAGTAGTCCAGCCCGCGGACGAGCCGCGGATTGACGCTGAACGGGATGCCGATCGACTCCAGCGCCGCACAGAGCGCATCGAAGTGCTCGCGGGACTCCGGGTCCAGGTGATCGGTAAGAAGCGGCGCGCCCGCAATCAGCGCGCGCATCTCGGGATTCTTGCTGTCGAGGATGCGCAGCGGATTGCCCCCCAGGCGCCGCCGGCTGTCGGCATCGAGCGAGCTCTCGTGCGCGTGGAAGTATCCAATCAGCTGCTCACGATAGGCGCGCCGCGACTCGGGCGTGCCGAGGGAGTTGATCTCCAGCCGTACGCGCTGAATGCCGAGCCGCCGCCAGAGCCGCGCCGTCAGAGCGATCAGCTCCGCATCGACGTCGGGGCCGGGAATGCCAACCGCCTCCACGTCGATCTGGTTGAACTGCCGGTAACGGCCCTTCTGCGGCCGCTCGTGGCGAAACATGGGCCCCACGCACCAGAGCTTGTGCCGCTGCCCGCGCAGCATGCCATTCGAGATGAGGGCGCGCATGATGCCGGCCGTCGCCTCCGGGCGCAGGGTCAGGCTTTCCCCGCCCTGATCCGCGAAGGTGTACATCTCCTTCTCCACGACGTCGGTGTATTCGCCGATCGCGCGCTTGAAGAGCGCTGTCTGCTCCACGATCGGGACCCGGATCTCCTCATATCCGTAGGAGGCCAGCAGCTCGCGCGCGCACTGCTCCAACCGCTGCCACGCGCCGATCTGCGCGGGCAGCACGTCGTTCATTCCGCGGACTGGCTGGATTTCGACCGTCAACTCAACCTCCATTCTTCCGCGGCGCCGCAAGCAGGCGTCCGTCGGCGGCGATCAGGAATCGCGCAGTGTGATCGGGCCGCACGAAGTGCGAGATCGACTCCGCCCTGCCGGCCACCTGGAGCGTGACGTCACTGGCGTCCCCCAGCACGACGTTGAGCGGTGGCACGCCCTGGAGCCTGCGGGTTGCGGGGCCGGTCGACATGCCATACAACAGTCGCCGGCCGGTGGCATCGTAGACCTCGGTCCAGCTATCGGCGGAGTACGTGAGCGTTGCGGCGATATCCCCAGGGGTCGTCGCAGCCGGATTGGTGTCGGCCGGCGGCGATGCTTCGGCGGCAGATGCCACCGCCGGCACAACGGCAGGTGCGCCACTGCCCAGCGTCAGCCGGACTGGCTCCCTCACGGCGGCCGTCCGTGCCCCGAGAGCAGGCTGCCCGCTCGCCGGCGTAGCCGCGGAGACAGTCAGCGGCACCGGGTGCGAAGCCGCCGTGAGCCACGGCCGATGCGACAGCGACAGGCCCCACCATACAATCCCGGCGACTGCGAAGCCGATCACCAGCAGCACCGCGGGCGCGACCAGCCGGCCCGCGTCATCCGGGGCGGCCTTCGGGATGCGCGTCAGATCCGGTGCCGGAAGGCGCGTGCCCTGCGAATAGAGGTCGAACAGCGCTTGTGCCGACTCGCCGACCAGCTCCGCGTAGTGGCGCAGGTGCCCCTTGACGTAAACCGGCGCGCCGAGCGCCGCGAAGTCGTCCGATTCCAGTGCCTCGAGAACATCGGGATCGACGTGCAGCTTCTCAGCCGCCTGCAGGATGGTGAGGCGGCTGCGCTCACGGGCGCTGCGTAGCCGCGCGCCGATGCCTTCCGCCATGACGCTCAGCCCGGGTTGCGGCCGAGATCGGCCAGCGCATGCGCCTGAGCCGAGTCGGGGAAGTCGAGCTGCAGCTTGCGCGCATACAACGCCGCATCCAGCCGGTCCCCCTGCGCGCGCGTCACCTTCACGGCGAGCAGCAGCAGGTCGGGGGTCTCCTGATTGGAGGCGAGGAAGGCGTCGATCTCCTGGCGCGCCTGTGTCAGCTTGCCCTGCGAGAAGTTGAGATCGGCAAGCTGCCACAGAGCCTGCCCGAAGTTGGGGCGTATGGCGAGCGCATCGGCGAACATCTGCGCGGCCGCCACATCCTTGTGGGCGGAGTGCAGACACACGCCCGCGTTGTCGTAAGCGAGCTCCGGTGTCAGGTAGAGGGGGTTGTGCGCAGCCCTGATGAAAGTCTGAACGCCCTCCTCGACCCGGCCGACGCTGCAGAGGTAGACCGCGTAGTTGTTCTGGAAGTCGGGGTTCTTGGGCGCAAGGTGCAGCGCCTCGCGGAACTCGCGGTCGGCCTGCTTCGGGTCCTGCAGCCGCGCGAACAGCAGCGCACGCGCGCTGTGCACGTCCGGATCGTCGGGGTTCTCCTCGAGCGCTCGGTCGAGCTTGGTCTGCGCGACCGCCAGGTCGCCGCGGCGCATGTAGGCGATTCCCAGCTCGGTGTTGTAAATGGCGGCATCGTGCCGCTGGCGCACCACCTGCTGGTTCGCGCAGGCGGCCAGGGCGCCCCCGAGCACCACGGCGGCAAAGGTACCGAGGATCGCGCGCACCTTGGGGATCATGCCTGCACCGCAACGCCGAATACACGATTACCGAGCCGCACCGTCGTGCGATCGATCACCCGCCCGGCGAGCTGTCCGCAGGCGGCGTCGATGTCATCGCCGCGTGTCCGCCGCACCGTGGCCAACACACCCCGGCGGATCAGCTCATCGCGGAAGCGCTGCACCGCCTCCGGCGCCGAACGCCGGTATTGCGTCCCCGGGAAGGGATTGAACGGGATGAGGTTCACCTTCGCGGGATTGCCGGCGAGAAGCTTGGCGAGGGCGCGCGCCTGGGCGGGCGAGTCGTTGACGCCCGCGAGCATGACGTACTCGAAGGTGACGCTGCGGCCGTTCCGCTCGTCGATGTAATGCCAGCAGGCCTCGAGCAGCTCCGCGATCGGATGCTTTCGGTTGATCGGCACCAGCTCATTGCGCAGCTCGTCATCGGGCGCGTGCAGGGAGACGGCGAGCGCCACGTTGCTGTGCTCCGCCAGCTTGTAGATCTGCGGCACGAGGCCCGAGGTCGAGAGGGTCACCCGGCGGCGCGAGAGATCGAATCCGAAGTCATCCAGGAAGATCTCGAGCGCCGGCACGACGTTGCGGAAGTTGGCGAGCGGCTCGCCCATGCCCATCAGGACCACATTGGTGACTATCCGCTCGCGCTCGGACTCGTGTGCAAACGAGCCTTCCAGCTCACGGTTGGCCAGCCAGACCTGCCCGACGATCTCCGCGGTAGTCAGATTGCGGTTGAAGCCTTGCTGCGCCGTGGAGCAGAACGAGCAGTCGAGCGCGCAGCCGACCTGCGAGGAGATGCAGAGCGTGCCCCGGTCCGGCTCCGGGATGAACACCATTTCGAACGCCTGCGACGCGTCGGCCCGCAGCAGCCACTTGCGCGTGCCATCGGCGGACTGCTGCGCGGTGACGATCTGCGGCGTCGCAACACAGGCGCGCTCGGCGAGCTGCGCCCGAAAGTCCTTGGCAAGGTCCGTCATGCGCTCGAAGGAGGACTCACCGCGCTTGTATACCCAGTTCATGAGCTGCCGGGCGCGGAAGGGCTTGCCCCCCAGCTCCGCCACGAACGCCTCCAGCGCCGGGCGCGGCAGCCCGAGCAGATTCGTCGCGGTCGTGTCGGCAGCGGTCATGGCGGACTTTTCGCGGCTCAGCCGCGCGGATGCAGCTCCGTGCCGCTGAAGAAATACGCAATTTCCTTGGCCGCCGTGTCCGGCGCATCGGATCCGTGGACGACGTTCTGCTCTATGCTGAGCGCGAGGTCGGCGCGGATGGTGCCCGGGGCCGCCTTCTTCGGGTCGGTGGCACCCATGATCTC
This sequence comes from Steroidobacteraceae bacterium, assembly GCA_036393055.1. Classification (GTDB taxonomy): domain Bacteria; phylum Pseudomonadota; class Gammaproteobacteria; order Steroidobacterales; family Steroidobacteraceae; genus 13-2-20CM-66-19. The sequence continues at coordinate 3,379 of DASVWT010000196.1, read as the reverse complement.
GCGGTTGCGCGCGATGGCGTTGTCGCCCTCGAGCACCTGTACCACGACTGGACCGGAGGTCATGTAACGGACCAGGTCCTTGAAGAACGGCCGCTCCCGGTGAACGGCGTAGAAGCCCTCCGCCTCGCGCTCGGAGAGGCGCAGCATGCGGGCTGCGATGACGGTGAGGCCCGCCTTCTCGAAGCGGCGATAGACCTCGCCGATGAGATTGCGGCTGACGCCGTCGGGCTTGACGATGGACAGGGTGCGCTCGAGCGCCATTTTAGGGGGTCCTTTCGGGAACTGAGCTGGAAACGAAGCCGGACAGTTTACCCTCTAGGTCGCCCCCCCGGCAAAAGGGCCGACCGTTTCCCAGCTTACCTAGACCGAGAAGCTCTCACCGCAGCCGCATTCCCCCTTGACGTTGGGGTTGCGGAAGCGGAACGCCTCATTGAGGCCCTGCTTGACGAAATCCACGGTGGTGCCGTCGATCAGCGCCAGGCTCTCCGAGTCGACGCAGACCTTCACGCCGCGGTCCTCGAACACCACGTCACCCGGCTGGGCCTCATCGGCGTAGTTCACGACGTACGCGAAGCCGGAGCAGCCCGTCTTGCGCACCGCGAGCCGCAGCCCGATGCCGTGCCCACGGGCGGCAAGGAACGTCTTGATGCGGGTAGCGGCGGATTCCGTCAGCGAGATGGACATGATCGTGATCTTACCCCGGCTCGGGCCAGTGCCGGGCACAGTCCGCGAGCGCATCTTCGACCACCAGCAGGCGTCCGAGTTTCTCTACCGGGACCGCGAGGGCATCGGCCCACTCGGCGGGCGTTCCCGGCACCAGGTCCGCGCGGCCCCGGCCGCGCAGCCGCTCGGCCACCCAGGCGGCAACCGCGAGAGTATGGGGGCAGCCATAGGCCTTGAACAGTGCGCTCTTCACGAGGCCGTCCTGCACGCTGAGCCTTAGCCGGATCCATGCTTCCTGGCCAGGCCCGCCGGCCTCGCCGACGGCCTCCTGGGGGCTGGCGGGCGCCGCTGACGGCTCCGATCCCGGTGAGAGCGCGCGCAGTCGCCGCACCTCCCGGCGGATGGCCTCTACCGCAAGGTCGATGTGCTGCGGCAAGGTAAAGCGCCCGAAGCTCAGCCGCAGTGAGCTCTGGGCCAGCTGTGTGTCCCTTCCCAGGGCGCGAAGCACGTACGACGGCTCTGCGGACGCCGAATTGCACGCCGATCCGGTGGAAACAGCCAGCTCGCGCAGCCCGGTAACGAGGCTCTCGCCCTCCACTCCCTCGAAGGAGACGTTGAGTATCCCGGGGACGCAAGGGCTGGGCTCGCCGTTCCCCCGGGCCTTCGCGTGGCCGTTTGCGTGCACACCACCGAGGCTGGCGAGACCTTGCCACAAGCGCTCCCGCAGGGCTGCGAGCCGCGCGCGCTCCGCGCCAAGACCGCGGCGGGCGAGCTCGCACGCCATGCCGAAACCGACGATCTGATGCGTGGGCAGGGTTCCGGGCCGCAACCCCCTCTCCTGCCCGCCGCCGAAGACGATCGGCTGCAGGTGCGCTCGCGCCCCGCTGCGCACATAAAGGGCTCCGACGCCCTTGGGGCCATAGAGCTTGTGCGCCGTAATCGACATGAAGTCGACCGGCAGCGCCCGTGCATCGATCGGGATCTTGCCGGCCGCCTGGGCGGCATCGGTGTGAAAGAGCACGCCGCGGGCGCGGCAGAGATCGCCGATCGCGGCGATATCCTGGATGGTGCCGATCTCGTTGTTGACCAGCATGATCGACGCCAGCACCGTCTCGGGCCGCAGCGCCGCGGCCACCGTGTCGGGATCGATTCTCCCGCCGCGGTCCGGCGACAGCAGGGTGACGGCGAAACCTTCCTTTTCCAGCCGCTTGAGCGGATCGAGCACCGCCTTGTGCTCGATGCGCGCGCTCACGACGTGCCGGCCGCGATGCATGTTGGCGCGCGCCGCACCGAGCACGGCCAGGTTGTCGGATTCCGTGGCGCCGGAAGTGAAGATGATTTCTCCCGGAGTCGCACCGATGAGCGCGGCAACCTCCGCCCGCGCCTGCTCGATGCGCTCCGCCACACGGCGGCCGAAGAGGTGAGTGGTGGAAGAAGCATTCCCGATTCCCTCGGGCTGGGTCAGGCAACGGCTCATCGCCTCGGCCACGGCCGGGTCCACCGGTGTGGTGGCGGCATAATCGAGATAGATTGGATCGGCCATGCTCACTCCGCGTCATCTCAATCAGGGCCGTGCCACTGGCCGTCCATGGCGGCGGGCCCCCCGGCCCGCGCATTTCGCTGCGCTATCCCTGCTCCGCGAAAGCCCGGGGCGGACTCCATGTCCATCCGCTCGTCGCCTCGCGACGAGCCCGCGCGCGGGCGCTCGCCGGAGCGATGACACGTTAAATGTCCTCGCTGGAAACACCGGCTCGCCCGGCGCGCCGCCGCCGGCTCTGCACCGCGGTCAGGATGCCGCGCAGGATGTTGACCTCATTGCGATCGAGAGCCGCGCGCTGGAAAAGACGCCGCAGCCGCCCCATGAGATGCGTGCCGCCCTGAGTGCGGTCGCGGAAGTCGATCTCCTCCAACACCTGCGCCAGATGCTCGTACAGCCGCTCCATCTCGCCGGGATCGGCAAGTGAGCCGGCGGCCGGCGCGGTATCGATCTGCGCGCCGCCTGCCAGATATAGCTCGTAAGCGACGATCTGCACCGCCATGGCGAGGTTGAGGGACGGATAGGTCTCGCTCGCCGGAATCCGGATCAGAAGATGCGCGGTCTCGAGCTGCTCATTGGTGAGGCCCGCCCGCTCCGGCCCGAAGAGCACCGCCGCCGGGGCGCGCTGCGACTCGCGCAGCACCCGCTGCGCCGCTTCGCGCACATCCGCGATGCGGAAGTACTGGTCCCGCGGCCGTGAGGTCGTCGCCGCTATCAAGCCGCAGCCGGCAAGTGCCTCCTTGACCGTGGCGACCACGCGGGCTTTCTCGAGCACGTCGTCGGCGCCGGAAGCGCGCGCGATCGCCTCGCTGTGCGGGAACTGCCGCGGCTCGACCAGCACCAGCTGCTCGAGCCCCATGTTCTTCATGGCGCGGGCCACCGCGCCGATGTTGCCCGGATGCGAGGGCTCGACGAGAACGATGCGGATTGGGGGGGTTTCCATGGCGGCCTGCCGGTCTATGTTACCCTACGCGGGTCAGCGGCGGCCGCAATGGCCCGCCCTCCATGCGAGCTTCCGTGCACCCGCTTCTCAATATTGCAATCCGCGCCGCGCGCCGCGCCGGCGAAGTCATCGTCCGCAGCCTCAACCGGCTGGAGTCGCTCACCGTCACCTCCAAGGGCCGCAATGACTTCGTGAGCGAGGTCGACCGCAACGCCGAGCAGGAGATCATCGGCATC
>DASVWT010000195.1:0-6264 GCA_036393055.1 Steroidobacteraceae bacterium | reverse complement strand
GTTGAATCGCGTCTGCATGGACTACCGGCAGATGCAGGCCGAGATCGGCGATCCGGGCCGCATCTCGCTCAACCTCTCGCTGAAGCAGCTGCGGCAGGCGAGCTTCATCCTGCGCTGCCGCTCGGTGTTCCGCCGCCACGGTGTGTCCCCCACCGCCTTCGAGCTGGAGATCACCGAGACCACCCTGATGGCGGATGCCAAGCGGACGCTGCGCCTGCTCGATGAGCTCTACGCAATGGGCCTGCACCTGTCGATCGATGACTTCGGCACCGGCTACTCATCGCTTTCGGCGCTGCAGCAGTTTCCGATCGATACGCTGAAGATCGACCAGTCGTTCGTTCGCGATGTTGAGAACACCGGCAATGCGACCCTGGTGCGGACCATCATCGAGATGGGCCGCAACCTGGAGATGGACGTCATCGCCGAGGGTGTCGAGTCCGTCGGCCAGCTGCAATTCCTGCGCGGCAACGGCTGCCACTTCGCGCAGGGCAGGCTCTTCGGTGAGCCGCTGACAGCCGAGGAGCTGCTCGCGCTGCTGCAGCGGCAGGCAACATCCGGGCCGTCGTTCAGGCGCTATATCCAGGACTCCGCGGGTCTCATCGCCGGCAAGCCCGGTGCCTGAGGCTCCCTGGCCCGGGATGTCCCTGGCGCGGGGCTCGATCACGGCTGCGCCCATTCGCTGACTGCGGTCCCATGCTCACTCTTGCAGAAGTCCGCCTGAGGCGCGGGCCGCAGGTCCTCATCGATGGTGCCAGCTGCAGCATATTTCGCGGCGAGAAAGCCGGCATCGTCGGGCGCAATGGCTGCGGCAAGTCGACCCTGTTGGCGCTGATCCGGGGCGACCTCGCGCCGGATGCCGGGGAATACCGCGCGCCTCCAGGCCTCGCCATCGCGGCGGTGGCTCAGGAGCTGCCCGACACCGAGGCGACGCTCGTCGACTACATCCGTGGCGGGGATCTCGAGCTCGCAGCGCACGAGGTGCAGATGCGAGCTGCGGAGGATGCGGCTGCGGGCGAAGCCGTTGTGTCGCACGGACGCCAGGCTCGAGGCTCGGACGGCGCCGCGGAGCAACTCGACGGCGCGCGCCTCGCGTTGTTGCACGCAGAGTATGAACGCCTCGGCGGCTATGCGGCGCGCAGCCGCGCCGCGCAACTCGCCTCGGGCCTCGGATTCGCCCCCGATGACCTCGAGCGCCCGGTGCGCCGGTTTTCCGGCGGCCTGCAGATGCGCGCCAACCTCGCCCGCGCGCTGATGCGCCGCTCGGACGTGCTGTTGCTCGATGAGCCGACCAATCACCTCGATCTCGATGCGGTTCTGTGGCTGGAGAGTTGGCTGAGGAGCTATGCGGGCACTCTTCTTCTGGTGTCGCACGACCGCGAATTCCTTGACGGTGTAGTCGGACGCATCCTGCACATCGAGGTCGGACACTTGCGCAGCTACGCGGGCAACTACAGCGCCTTCGAGACCCAGCGCGCTGCGGAAGCCGAGCGCACGCAGGCGATGCTGGCGAGTCAGCAGCGCGAGCGCGCGCGAGTGGAGAGCTTCGTCACGCGCTTTCGCGCGCAGGCGAGCAAGGCGCGCCAGGTGCAGAGCCGGCTGAAGTGGCTGGCCCGCCTGCCCGAAGTGGCTACGCTGCACCTCGAAGAGGGTTTCGAGTGGGAATTCGCGCCGCCGGCGAAGTTGCCGCGCCCGCTGCTGACTCTGGAGCGCGCCGCGGCCGGCTACGGCGACCGGCAGGTGCTGCGCGACGTTTCGCTCGATGTCAGCCCCGGCGATCGCATCGGGATACTGGGGCGTAACGGCGCTGGCAAGTCGACGCTGATGCGAGTACTGGCCGGGCAGCTCGCGCCGCTGGCAGGCCGGATGGAAGCCGCGCCCGATGTCGTGACCGGCTTCTTCGCGCAACTGGAGCTGGAGCACCTGGACGCCGACGGCACGGCGCTCGGTGAGCTGCAACTGCGCGGCGGACCCGAGCAGGCGCGCTGGACCGAGCTCGACCGCCGCAATCATCTCGGGCGCTTCGGCTTCCGCGGCGATCGGGTGTTCGAGCCGACGCGCCAGTTCTCGGGCGGCGAGCGCGCGCGCCTCGCGCTCGCGATCCTCGTCGCCCGCAGGCCCAACCTGCTGCTGCTCGATGAGCCCACCAATCACCTCGATCTCGAGATGCGCCACGCGCTGCTGCTCGCGCTGCAGGACTTCGCGGGCGCGGTGGTGATCGTCTCCCACGATCGCTCGCTGCTGCGGGGGGCCTGCGATCGCTTCCTGCTGGTCGCCAACGGTGCCGCGAGCCCCTTCGACGGCGATCTGGAGGACTATGCCGCGTGGCTCGCGCGCGGCGCCGGCGCCTCCGAAGCGAAAGGGCCCGGCGATAGCGGCGCCTCGGCGCCGTCGCGCCGCGAGGAGCGCCGGCTGCAGGCTGAGGCCCGCAACCGGCTGACGCCGCTGCGCAGCGAGCAGCGCAAAGTGGAGCAGCGCCTCGAGCAGCTGACTGCCGAGCAGAAGGACATCGAGTCACGCCTTGCCGACCCGGCAACCTACGCCGCCGCGGGCGGCGAGGAGCAACGGCGCCTGAGTGCCCGCCATGGTGAGCTCTCGGGGGAGATATCCGCTCTCGAGGAGCGCTGGCTGGAGGTCGCCTCGGCGCTGGAGTCCGCCGGATAGTCGGTATTTCTACGCAAACGGCATAGATTCGCAGGGGACCGCGACCGCACGCGAGCGTCTATGCTCGCGACCCATGAGCCTGGCCAAGAGCATGGAGATGATCGGCGCCAAGCTGGTGCGCGCCCCCGGACTCACGGGGGAGCACGTCCGCGTGCTGCTCGCCGAGGCCGAGGGCAACCTGGAGCGGATCTGCGACCCGCAAATCACCGGGCGGGTGGACTTGCCGCCTGCCGCGCGGGTGTTCCTGCGAGCGCCCGACGAGGCTGCGATAGCGGCCGATCTCGCCTGGCTGCGCCGCAGCGGCGCCCGCCTGATCCTGTGGGGAGCGGATGACTACCCGCGGCAGCTCGCGGCGACGCACGGACCGCCCGCTGCCCTCTATGTGGCAGGGAATGCGCGCCTCCTCAAAGCGCCGCAGCTTGCGATGGTCGGCGCCCGCAAGTCATCGCCGTTGGGTCGTGCGATCGCACGGGAGCTCGCGGGCACATTGACCCTCGCGGGCCTGACCATCACCAGCGGCCTGGCGGCCGGGATCGATGCGGCGAGCCATGAAGGAGCGCTCCGCGCGGACGGACATACCGTGGCGGTGCTCGGGACCGGGCTCGATCGGATTTATCCGGCGGAGAATGCCAGCCTGGCGGCGCGCATCCGGGCAGCGGGCGGTGCACTGGTCTCGGAATTCCCGCCGGGAGCCGGGCCGCAGCGGCAGCATTTTCCCCGCCGCAACCGCATCATCAGTGGGCTCGCGCTCGGAACGCTCGTGATCGAGGCCGCCGCGGGCAGCGGATCTCTCATTACTGCAGCCCAGGCTTTGCAGCAGGGCAGAGAAGTCTTTGCGGTACCCGGCTCCATTCGAAACCCGCTCTCCTGGGGGTGTCACCAGCTCATCCGTCAGGGGGCGCACCTGGTCACCCAGGCCTCCGACGTGCTGTCCGAGCTACAGTTTAATCAAAAAATTCAAAGACTTGTGACTGATTGCCGGGCCGGGTCGGGTGACCCCGGACGGCTCCCCGGCGCAGGCGCCCCATTGGACAAGGAGTATGAAATGCTGTTAGATGCGCTCGGCTTCGAACCCGCGACCATCGATACGCTCGTCGCCCGCTCTGGCTTGTCCGGCGAGTCGATCGCCTCGATGTTGCTGATTCTCGAGCTTGAAGGGCGCATCGCGCCGTACCCCGGCGGCCTTTATGGCCGACTATCCAGATGACCACCGGCAGTGTTCTGAAAGTACTGATTTACGTCTACGACCACTACATGCTGGCCGATCCGGCGGACGTGCCGGAGCGCCACCACATGCTGGAGGACCTGCAGAAGCGAGGCTTCTCGGTGAGTGATGTCGTGCACGCGATGGAGTGGCTGTCGGCGCTGGTGGGCGATCAGCGGGCTTCGCCCGCGGAGGCTGAGCCTGCCGCCGGCGCGATCCGCATCTTCGCCGATGGCGAGCTGTCGCGTCTCTCGGCCGACTGCCGCGCCTTCCTCATGCTGCTGGATCGCCAGCACGTCCTCACGCCCCGCCAGCGGGAGCTGGTCATCGATCGCGCGCTGGCCCTGGACGTCGATGAGATCGACGTCGAGCAGCTCAAATGGGTGGTGCTCCTCGTCCTCTCCAGCCAGCCTGGACAGGAGCTGGCATTCGCCCGGTTCGAAAGCGTGATGTCGGCGACCGCCGGCACCATCCGGCACTGATCGAGTCGAAGGACCTGCTGACAAATGGCTGACAATCTGGTCGTGGTCGAGTCGCCCGCCAAGGCGAAGACCATCAAGAAATACCTGGGCAAGGACTTCGAGGTGCTGGCTTCCTACGGCCACGTTCGCGACCTCGTGCCGAAGGAAGGCGCAGTCGATCCCGAGCACGGTTACTCGATGCGCTACCAGGTGCTGGAGAAGAACGAGCGCCACATCGAGAGCATCGCGCGCGGGCTGACGAAGTCGAAAGCGCTCTACCTCGCCACCGACCCCGATCGCGAGGGCGAGGCGATCGCCTGGCACCTCAAGGAGATCCTGAAGTCGCGCGGCGAGCTCGACGGCAAGACCGTCCACCGGGTGGTCTTCTACGAGATCACCCGCAACGCGATCCGCGAGGCGGTGGCCCAGCCGCGCGACCTGTCGCTCGACCTGGTCAACGCGCAGCAGGCCCGCCGCGCGCTCGATTATCTGGTGGGCTTCAATCTCTCGCCGCTTCTCTGGAAGAAAGTGCGCCGCGGGCTCTCGGCCGGCCGCGTGCAGAGCCCGGCGCTGCGCATGATCTGCGAGCGCGAGGCGGAGATCGCCGCCTTCATCGCCCAGGAATACTGGACCCTCGAAGGCGAAGGCACGCGCCAATCGCCGCCCTTCCCGCTGAAGCTCACCGAGTACGCCGGCAAGAAGGTTGAGCAGTTCTCCTTCACCAACGCGACAAGCGCCCGAGAGGTCGAGCGTGCCATTCTCGAGGCGGCCCGGGGATCCATCGCGCAGGACGGCGCCGCCGCAGCAGGGGATCGACTCGGGCAGCTGCGCGTCATCGCAGTCGATCGCAAACAGCGGCGGCGCACGCCGGCCCCACCATTCACCACCTCGACCCTCCAACAGGAGGCGGCGCGCAAGCTCGGCTACAACGCCCGCCGCACGATGCGCCTCGCCCAGCAGCTCTACGAAGGCCAGGATCTCGGCGAGGGCAACGTCGGCCTCATCACCTACATGCGTACCGATTCGGTCTCGCTCGCCGCCGAGGCGGTGCGGGAGATTCGGGAGGTCGCCGGGCGGCTCTATGGCAACGACGAGGTCGCCGAGGAGCCGCGCATCTACAAGACCAAATCGAAGAACGCGCAGGAGGCGCACGAGGCGATCCGGCCGACATCTGCCGCGATCACCCCAGCCGACGTCGAGGGAAAGATCGAAGGCGATCTCTACCGGCTCTATGCGCTCATCTGGAAGCGCGCCGTGGCCTCACAGATGGCGCAGGCGATCTTCGATACGGTGGCGGTCGACATGCTCGCCGGCCCGGACGGTCCCGAGCGCCATGTGCTGCGCGCCAACGGCTCCACGCTGGTGAAGCCGGGCTTCATCGCGGTGTACCAGGAGGGGGCCGACGATGTTAAGTCGGACGAAGACGATCACGTGCTGCCGCCGCTGCAGGAGGGCGACGTCGTCGACCTCGTCACGCTGCGCGCGGACCAACACTTCACGGAACCGCCGCCCCGCTACAGCGAGGCCTCTCTGGTGAAGGCGCTGGAGGAGCACGGCATCGGCCGTCCCTCGACCTATGCGGCCATCATCTCGACCCTCCAGGACCGTGAGTACGTGGAGATGGACAACCGCCGCTTCGTGCCGACCGACATCGGCAAGATCGTCAATCGCTTCCTGACGGAGCACTTTCATCGCTACGTGGAGTACGGCTTCACGGCGGCGATGGAGGACGAGCTCGATGCGATCTCCCGCGGTGAGGAAGAGTGGACCCGGCCGCTCGACAAGTTCTGGAAGCCTTTCATCCGCCAGGTGGAGCAGATCGAGAAAAACGTCTCGCGCGAGGAAGTCGCGCAGGCGCGCGAGCTCGGCAAGGATCCGGCGACCGGCAAGCCGGTCACGGTGCGGATGGGGCGCTACGGCCCCTTCGTCCAGATCGGC